>DASXPA010000105.1:0-5787 GCA_036493915.1 Chthoniobacterales bacterium
CTGACCAAGCGGGGCAGCGCACCCGAGGCGGAAAAAACAACCCCGAGGGTTGTGCAATCGGGCTCGGCCAAAAAGCGCAGGCATTGTTGCGCGATTGCTTCTGCTTGCTCGACCGTGTTGGCGCCGACCAGGAAGGATCGCGCGCCCGCGCCAGCTCCCTCACCGCGCATCTCCGCTTCGGTGAAGAGCGCGTCACCCGCAGGAATCGCGGCCGGCGCAACTGGTTTTGCTTCTCCGAAGGTTTCCTCCCAGGTGCCGATCCACGCTTCGTCGAGGTCGCGCGCTTCGTCGCGCGGATCTTCCAACAACACCGTCGCGCCGGTGGAGGAAGCGATCGCCGCATGAAGCAAAGGCCGCAGGGGCCAATGCGCGGCGTTGAAGCCGGTGATGAGGATGTTGGCGAAAAGAGGCGGGCTTTTCCCGGCCTGCTCCAAGGCGCGGCGGTCGGCCGCGTGAATCAATTCAAAACCACAAACCTCCAGCCGGCGGTGGAATTGCCTAACGATCTGCCGCAAGGCCGGCAGATTCAGGGCGGAGAAATCCCAGCCGGCGGCGCCAAGCTGGTCGACCGTGCGCAGCAAATGGTCCGGCGCGCGCCTGATCGACTTCGCCGCGAGGTAGTCGGCCTCGAGCATGCGCGTGGCCTGCTCGGCCGGATTCTCGGGCAGCTGCATGCACTCTTCGGCGGCGGTTGAGAGGAGCAAGCGGAGATGTTCGCGCAGCGCGAGGTTTGTTTTCGCGCGCGTGGCGAGGAGTTCGCGCAATTGCGCGGGAGTTACAAAACGTGATCCGATAAGCGAACGGCCCTTCGCGAGCAGCGATCTCTTCAGGAAATACGCCTGACTCCGGAACGGAACGACCACGAGGGTCGGTCGCGGATCTTCCAGGCCGCGGCGTGCGGTTTGTTCGAACCAGGGCAGCAACACGCCTTCGAGTCCGGCGCGCGCGGAGGCGGCGCTATGCAACGAAACAGACCGAGCCGATGGCTCCTTTTCGACGCGGGCGCGAGACATCCGGGCAATGTAGTCGCGCGTGGCCGCGACAACGACTTCAATGTGCGAGGATTCGCAAGTCGCCCTTGCGCCGGGTGACGTTTTTGCGATCGAGGTATTCGAGCAGCGGAATCAGAATTCTGCGCGAGGTTTGAAGTTCCTGCCGGATCTCGCTCGCGCTGGCGCCCCCGGCTTTCTTCCCGAGAAAGGAAACGATCACGCCCTTCATTTTTTCAAAGGCGGCGGCCGCTAATACAAGGTTTGCGTCGAGTTGGATGACTCTCCCCGAGGCGATCAGAAAACGCATCGCCTTGTGCGCGTCTTGATTCGGGGTCACGGCTTTCGCCGTTGGTGGATCGAATGGCTTTTCGGAGAGCTGCCGCAGGATTTCTGCGCTCGCGGCGTCGAGCGAGGCCGGTAGCTCAGCCTGATGACTTCGCCGCGCGATCGTTTCGTCCCTGCGGATGAAATCGCACGCAACGAGATCGGCCACGACGGCGTTTATGATCCCGGCCGAATAACCGCGCAGTTTTGAACGAAGGATCGAGAGATTAAGTCCCGACGTTTGAGGACTCTCGGCGTGGCCCTGGTCGATCAATTTGATCGCGCGATCGCGCAGTGCCCGCCAGGCGGAGACGTCGGCGGCAAGTGAGCCGGCCAGGGTGAGTTTCTGTTCAGCCGCCAGCCGTCGCAGTACTTCTGAAATTTGTTCGGCTTTGAATGGTGATTTTTGCAGCAGATTCGCGGTGGCGATAAACCGATCGCGTTCCAGCTGCGTGAGAATAGCGGTCTCGATACTTTCCGGACACTGGGCGCGAGTTTGAAGAAACCGCAGTTGCTGCTCTTTCCGGTCTCGCCGGCGTGAGGCGTCGGGATCAAGAACGATTCCACCGGCGAGTGTTTGTTTTTGCGCGGTGTCCCGCACGACGAAGCGATCCTGGTAAAAAGCAAGAATGGGGCGCTCCAAACGCAACTGAGCGAGTCTTGATTCGCCGGCCCCAAGAGCGGCTTGGTCCAGAAGCCTGACCATGGCGCGAACGCGAGCCGTGCCGTGGTGGACATCCAGAACGGTGTTTGTCTTGATCACAGGAATTCCAGGCGGGCGGCGGCCGGAAACACGCAGGAGGACGTCAATCGTCTGAACTGGAGAAATGGACGTTCCCACGATCATGTCGCCTCGTTTCGCGGCCCGCGGCGAATTCCCGGATTCGATTTCAGGCAAATTGAGCGCGGTCCGGGTGCCGGGATGCGCCACGGGAACGTCGCGACCATGCGATTGAACAGAACGAACGCGCACATCGATTCCAGCGGGCTGGAGGCAGGCCGTGTCTCGCGCATTTACACTGCCGCCAATCAGTGTTCCGGTCACAATTGTTCCAATCCCGTGCAGGGTGAAGACGCGATCGATCGGGAGCCGCGGCTTTCCGTAGTCCGGCGGGAGCGGCGCCGCCGCTACGGTCTCCACGAGCGCAGTTCTTAAATCCGTTAGGCCCGCTCCCGAATTCGCGGATGTCTGGACAATTGGTGCATTGGCCACGGGCGATTCCGCGAGCTGTTTTCGCACCTGGGACGCGACGGCGGCGCCGTCGCCGATGTCGCACTTCGTGATCGCGACGACCAGGCGCGGAACGCCGAGATACGAAAGAATCTGAAAATGTTCTTCAGTTTGCGGCATCCATCCGTCATCGGCGGCGACGATCAGCAGGCCAAGATTGATCGAGCCCACCCCGGCGATCATGTTCCGAACAAAATCTTCGTGTCCTGGCACATCGATAATGCCGAGAGAAAATTGCCGGCCATCGGCAGCGGTCAGCGGCAATTCCGCAAACCCGAGATCGATGGTGATCCCGCGCTGTTTCTCTTCGGGCAATCGGTCGGGATCGGTCCCGGTCAGTGCCTTAACCAGAGCGCTCTTTCCGTGATCGATGTGACCCGCGGTCGCAATGACGTAGTGTCGGACGATCACGCCTCAGAGTCGTTAGGGGCGGCGCAGGCCGCGCGGATTGCGTCGACCAGGATATCGTCTTGAAAAGGAAAGACCGTGCGCAAATCGAGCTTCACCGCTCCGCCACTGACATACCCGATCACCGGGGTGGTATGGGAGCGCAGCAGTTCGGCGAATGCTTTGAGAGATCCATTGTCCGGAACGATGTCGACGGTAATCGAAGGAATGTTCGAACGTGGAAGTGAGCCTCCGCCGGTTTTGCCGGTGCCACGGCCCATGGTGATCCGTGCCGGCAGCCCGCGCAATCGATCGAAGAGAACAGCCGCGCGCGCGCGCAATTCATCCTTGGAAATCTCCAGCAGAGCGATCGCAGGGATTTGCGAGGTCAGATCGCGCAGATGGAAATCGACCGTGCTTTGCAAGGCCAGCAGCCGAAGTTTGTCGCACCGCAAGGCGCGATAAAGCGGATGCCGCTTGAGCGCGGCGATTAGCTTCTTGCGGCCGGCGATTATCCCGGCCTGGGTTCCTCCGAAGAGTTTGTCACCACTGAAGCAGACCAGATCGGCGCCTGCTTTGATCACTTTGTCAGGTGTCGGCTCGGGCTCCGGCGAGTGTGCAGAAAAATCGCCCAAGGCGCCACTGCCGAGATCAGCTACGAGCGGGACTCGTTTGCGGCGTGACAATTCGGCCAGACTTTCGATCGGCGGTGAGTCGACGAAGCCTTCCATGAAAAAGTTGCTTCGATGCACGCTCAGGATGAAACCGGTCTCGGAGTCGATGGCCTTTTCGTAATCGCGCAGCGAAGTCTGGTTGGTGGCTCCAACCTCGCGCACCTCTGCTCCGGTGGTGGCGAGAATCTCGCCGATACGAAATCCTCCACCGATCTGCACGAGTTCTCCGCGCGAGATCACAACCGCCTTGCCCGACGGCGCGAAATGGCTAACGAGAAGGACAAGCGCGGCCGCGCAATTGTTGACCACCATGGCCGATTCGGCGCCGCAAAGAAGGGCCAGATGATGTTCGAGGTAGTCGGCGCGGCCGCCGCGCCGGCCTTCGCACAGATCGAACTCGACATTTCCGTAGGTGGAGGCGGCGAAGGCGATCTCCTGCGCAATGTCAGGATGCAGGGGGGCACGGCCAAAGTTGGTGTGCAGAACAATGCCGGTCGCGTTGACGACAATTTGCAGCCGCTTCCGGCGGTGCCGCTCCAGCTCCGCTTCAAGCGAATGCACGAGCTCCTCAAGCGGAACGTTCATTCCGCTTTTCCGCAGGACGGCCAGGCGGCGCCGGATTGCATCGACAATGATGGGGCGGGGAAGATCAATCGGCGCGAGCGCGCCGAGGACTTTGGAAACTGCCGGAAGCGATCGACGTTCGTTCAAGCCTTCATGCATATGAAACGATCTCGTGGCCGCGTCATGCGTCCGATCACCTGCCCGCAGATCGAACGATCGGCCTTTAGGGTTTCGAGCACGCGCGCGAAATTTTTTTCAGCGACCGAAAGCAACAGGCCGCCACTCGTCTGGGCATCGCACAACAGGACCCGCAGGGTTGGTTTTGTCAGGCCCCAGTCAACCGTAACGCCAGTGAGCTTGAGGTTGTCTTTCGTTCCGCCAGGAATGCAGCCGCCCTCGATCAGACGGAAAATCTCATCGCCGATCGCGGGAACGGCGGCGGGGTCAATCAGGGCAGAAACCGTACTGGCCCGACACATGGAAGCAAGATGTCCCATGAGTCCGAAACCGGTGACGTCGGTCGCGGCGTTCACCAGCCCAGCCTCCGCTAAAGCTGCGCCGGCGGAATTTAGCTTCGTCATCAGGGCGATCGCCTTGCGCGCCAGTGAGGCCGGGCAGACGCCTCGCTTGATCGCTGTGGTCACGATCCCCGTTCCAAGAGGCTTCGTCAGGATTAGAATATCGTTAGGCCGAGCCCTGGCATTAGTTATGAGATGGGACCGCTTTACCATGCCGGTAACCGCAAGCCCGTAAATTGGCTCCGGATTGCGGATCGTATGTCCCCCAATGACAGCGCATCCGGTTTCGGCGGCTTTCTTCGCGCCGCCGCGCAGGATCGCGCTCACCACTGAAGGCGGAACGCGGTCAGCGGGAAACCCAACAATGTTCAGGGCGGTTAACGGGCGCCCGCCCATGGCAAAGACATCGGAGATCGCGTTTGTGGCCGCGATCTGGCCATAGGCGTAAGGGTCGTCCACGATCGGCATGAAAAAATCGACCGTTTGGACTAAGGCGTTTTCGCGATCGATTTGAAAAACCCCGGCGTCGTCGCCCGTTTCGGAATCGACCAGCACGCGTTTGTCTTTCGTTCTCGAAAAATTCGGCAGGATCTTGCGCAGCGCCGCTTGATTGAGTTTCGAAGCGCAACCTGCGCAGGACGCGAGTGAAGTGAGTTTAATTTTAGGCCCGGCGCTCATGTCATTCAGACATCCCTCACCCTAGCCCTCTCCCTTCTGAAGAAGGGCGAGGGAAAAGAACTTCGCATTGAGCGAGTGCTCGGTGCGCGCGTCGAGGGCGGAGCTCCTGCGACGCCGGTCCGAGGCGGTCTCGCAGGAAGCGATCTTTCTGAAGAAGGGCGAGGGAAGAGAACTTCGCACCGAACGAGTGCTTGGTGCGCGCGTGGAGGTGCGACGCCGGTCCGAGGCGGTCTCGCAGGAGCTCGACCCTCCATTCAAAAATGTTGAGGGCGGCGATGCTTCTTCTTCCTCGCCCCGCGACGCGGGGAGAGGATTGAGGTGAGGGGCCCAATTTGAAATCGAGAATCGGAAATCGAGAATCGGAAATAAGGTGGCGGAGAGGACAGGAATCGAACCTATCTCGGCCCGGACGAAGCCGG
>DASXPA010000106.1:0-39878 GCA_036493915.1 Chthoniobacterales bacterium
ATATATTTTCGAGCCGAGCCCGCAGGCAGTCCTTGATTTTATGCTGCCCTACTACGTGCAGTATCAGGTTTTCCAAATGGTGCTCGATGCGCGCGCGTCGGAACACAGCGCGCGGATGGTGGCGATGAAGAACGCAACCGATAACGCGAATCAGTTCATCAAAGATCTTACGCTTGAGTACAACAAGATGCGCCAGGCGAGCATCACCACCGAGTTGTTGGAAATCGCGACCGCGCAAATGGCGCTCGGCGCCTAACGAATCGCGACCCTTCTTCTCTTTTAGGTGCCGGAAAGCAAAACGACGCCCTCGCGGGAGGACGGCCGACAAACCAGACCAAAGAACCTCAGATCGAGTGAAGGTGCGAGACGGCGCCGGCGGAGCAATGGGGTCAAGGAGGTGTCCACAATCAACCCAATGATCGGGAAGACGGCGCTCATTTCGGACTGCGCCCTACCCCTCCTTTTCCTTACCGCGTGGACCTCCCGGCTGGGACGCGACCTTGTCTGAAATCCGCAGGTCGCCAACCGCCCAGTTCCGAAAAAGATGCGGCCGCCCATGACAGGCGGCCACATCCCCCAAACCAACCAACCTACAGAAATCAGTCCGTCGTCACCTCCGCAGCCGTGAGTTGAGCGAGTCGTCGTCGGCGAAGGAGTTCCGCGCCCCCAACGGCCGCGATCAACCCGACGATCGGACAAGCGCGCTCATCTCGGGCACCGGCGTGTGTAACATAGTGAATTTGATGCCGTCGTAATGGAAATGCAGTCGGGGTCGAGACCGAAAGTGATGTCGTTCCGTTGGCGATGGAAGGACTGCCGATCGAAGTCGGGGAAAAGGCGAGGCGAACGCCGTGGGTTTTTCGTGCAGCGTGATGAGCGGACTTGGAGGAAGTAGTTTTCATAAAAGGAACGCGCGTCGACTTATGAAAACCAGAATTCTTATAAACGAATCGCAGCGTCAATCATTATTTTAATGCCAGACAGAATGTTCATATTCGTTTTTCGTCTGCTTTTCTATCGAGCGCCCGGTTAAACTCATTAATCTCCGGCAAGGTTCCGACCGGGTGATGGCGATTACATCGACGGCATCGAAAGCTTCCCTCATTTCCCAGAGCAGGTCCTGCCAGGCCATCACCATTGCTCGGCCCATCGTTCAGCTTATCGAAGCAAACAAGCGATCAGTCACTGGGGTGCCGCAAACGTCTACGACGCTCCCAATCTCGCGTGATGTTCGACACAAATTTCACCAACACGCCGCCTCCTGAGCTGCTTTATCCTGTCAATCACCGCCCATGCTGGCACATCGAATGGCGGGAAATCGCAGCGCTTCTGCCGAGGGGGAAATTCTTTTTCCTCCCTTGTCGGCACGCGCAACTTCGCTACCTTGGGGCTCCCGCGCGCTGGGCCCTTTCGCCCCGCCGGTCCTCTTGCTTATGAACAAAGGTAACATCGTCCAAGTCATCGGCCCCGTTGTTGATGTCGACTTCAATGACGCCGGGCAAATCCCGCGGATTTACAACGCGCTTGAAATTGAGTACGAGGTCAACGGCAACCCAATCAAACTCACCCTCGAAGTGCAGCAGCACCTCGGTGAAAAATGGGTGCGTTCCATCGCCATGTCCTCGACCGAAGGTTTGCAGCGCGGGATGACGGTCACTGACACAGGCGCACCGATTTCCGTCCCGGTTGGCGAGGGAACCCTCGGTCGCATTTTCAATGTCACCGGCGATCCCGTCGACAATCGCGGTCCGGTCGCCTTCACGAAGCGCTACCCCATTCACCGCAAGGCGCCGGAGCTGACCGATCAGGACACGCAGGCTTCGATTCTCGAAACCGGCATCAAAGTCATCGATCTCATTTGCCCATTTACGAAGGGCGGTAAAGTCGGGGCGTTCGGAGGCGCGGGCGTGGGCAAGACGGTTGTCATTCTTGAGCTCATCAACAATATCGCGAAAAACCACGGCGGTTTCTCCGTCTTCGCCGGCGTGGGCGAACGGTCGCGCGAAGGAAATGATCTCTACACCGAGATGAGCGAAGCCGGCGTCATTGACCAGAAAGATCTGAGCAAATCAAAGGTTGCGCTCGTTTACGGTCAGATGAACGAACCGCCCGGCGCACGTCTTCGCGTCGCCCTCAGTGCGCTCGCGATGACGGAATACTTTCGCGACGAACGCAACCAGGACGTGCTTCTGTTCATCGACAACATCTTTCGATTTTCCCAGGCGGGCGCGGAAGTTTCGGCATTGCTAGGCCGAACACCCAGCGCGGTCGGTTACCAACCAACGCTCGCCGCGGAGATGGGCGATTTGCAGGAACGCATCACCTCCACGAACAAGGGTTCCATCACTTCGGTGCAGGCAGTTTACGTCCCGGCGGACGATCTCACCGATCCGGCCCCGGCGAATACGTTCGCGCATCTCGATTCCACGATCGTGCTCGAACGCTCCATCGCGGAGCTGGGCATTTATCCGGCGGTCGATCCGCTTGCTTCGACTTCGAAAGCGCTCGCGCCGGAAGTGGTCGGCGAAGAACATTATAACGTCGCTCGCGGCGTGCAGAAAGTGCTTCAACGCTACAAGGATCTGCAGGACATCATCGCCATTCTGGGCATGGACGAGCTCAGCCCGGAAGACAAGCTGACCGTCTTCCGTGCGCGCAAAATTCAACGTTTCCTCAGTCAGCCGTTTCACGTCGCCGAAGTCTTCACCGGGACGGCGGGCCAATATGTGTCGATCACCGAAACCGTCCGCGGCTTCAAAGAGATTCTCGACGGCAAATATGACGATGTGCCCGAGCAGAATTTCTACATGAAGGGCGGCATTGACATGATCAAGGAGTAGCCATGGCGCGCACCCTGCGTTTGGAGATTGTCACGCCCGAAGCAAAAGCCTACTCAGAGGATGTCGACATGGTCGTTCTCCCGGGGCGCGATGGCGAGCTGGGCGTTTACCCGCATCACGTGCCCGTGCTCACCACCTTAAAGCCGGGCGAACTACGCGTTCTCAAAGGTGGTCGCGAAACCTCGCTCGCCGTCGGCGATGGCTTTGCTGAGATCACCGGCGAATCGATTTCCGTCCTCACCGACATGGCGCTCGAAGCGACTGCGATCGATGAAGTCGCCGCTGAAGCCGCGGTCGCACGCGCACAGGCGGCGATGAAAGGAGATCTCGGCCACGAAGAAGTCGCCTCGGTGCAAGCGTCGTTGCAGAAAGCGCTTGCCCAGTTGCACGTCAAACGCGGTCGCCACTAGGTCGTGCACGCGACCTGCGCAGGCCGTTCCCGGGAGACTCGCCGAGAACTTCTTCTTCAAATCCTGCGCTAAGGATTGCGCTGCCAATGGAAACCCCAGCAGGGCTCGGGATCATCGCCGGCAGCGGCATTTATCCGCTTCTTCTCGCTGATGCCGCCCGCGTCGCCGGAGTGAAGAAAATCATCGTCGCCGCGTTCAACCACGAAACGTTGCCGGACATCAGCAATCGCGTCGACGAAATCGAATGGCTGCGCGTCGGTCAGCTCGGCCGTCTTCTCAGTTTTTTCCAAAGCTCCGGCCTGCGTCATGCGATCATGGCCGGCCAGATCGCCCCCGCCAACTTGTTCAACCTGCGCCCCGATCTGAAGGCGATGTTCCTTCTCGCCCGCCTCAAGGAGCGCAACGCCGCCTCCATCTTCGGCGCGATCGCTGATCAGCTTGCGGAGATCGGCGTCGAGCTGCTCCCGGCGACGACTTTTCTCGAGCATCTCCTCGCGCCTAACGAACACATTGCCGGGCCAAAATTAAAAGAACGCGAAACCGCCGACATCGCTTTCGGCTTTGAGATCGCCAAGCAACTCTGCGCTCTCGACGTCGGGCAGACAGTGGTGGTGAAAAACGGCACCGTCCTCGCGGTCGAAGCTTTCGAGGGAACGAACGAAGCGATTCGCCGCGGCGGTTCGTTAGGCCGGAAAGACGCGATCGTTGTCAAAGTGACCAAGCCCGATCAGGACATGCGCTTTGATGTTCCCGTGATCGGCCTCGAGACGTTACGCGCCGCGTCCGAAGCGAAGGTGCGTGCGATCGCCGTCGAAGCCGGGCGCACCTTACTTTTGGAAAAGGCGGCACTCATCGATCTGGCGGAGCGCTCGAAGATTTCGCTCGTGGGGCGGTGAGACGGCGGAGCGCGATCGCCTTTGTTTCGAAATAACTTCCTCATTTGCAAATCTGTCGTCGGCACCCGAAAATCATGGCTCTCCCGGGGTCTTAGCTCAGTTGGTAGAGCGCCTCAATGGCATTGAGGAGGTCAGGGGTTCGAATCCCCTAGGCTCCACTTTCCCGCCTTTTTAATCCGGTGAAGAAACAAGAGAAGACGAATCAACCCGGCGTAATCGTGGTTGGCGGCGGGCCGGCCGGATTGCGCGCGGCTGAAGTCGCCACCGCTGCCGGCGCGCGCGTGCAGCTCTTTGAAGGCCAGGCGGCGGTCGCCAAGAAATTTCTCATCGCCGGGCGTGGTGGTTTGAACCTGACCCACAGTGAGCCGGTGGAGAATTTTCCCGAACGCTATCGCGAAAAACCGGAACGCTGGCGCTCGTTGCTCGCGGAGTTTAGTCCGGACGATTTGCGCACGTGGGCCGAGGAGCTTGCGGTCGATACCTACGTCGGGACAAGCGGGCGAATTTTTCCGCGAGGACAAAAAGCGGCCGTGCTACTCCGCGCCTGGCTCAAGCGACTGCGGACGAGCGGAGTCGAGATTCATCTGCGGCAACGCTGGATTCGCCTAACGAAATCGGATTTCGGCTGGCATCTTCGTTTCGCCAAAGGCGCGGCCACTTTGGAGATCGAAGCTGCGGCGGTCGTCCTCGCCCTCGGCGGCGCGTCCTGGCCGGAGACGGGTTCCGACGGCAGTTGGCCACCGGTGTTGGCGGAGCACGATGTCGAGGTGACGTCGTTTCTGCCCGCAAATTGCGGCTGGAATGTTCACTGGCCCGTTGCCGTGCTCGAGCGTGCAGAAGGTTTGCCCCTGAAAAATCTCAGCGTCCGCGCCGGCACCGAAACCGTTGCCGGCGAGTTGCTCATCACGCGCGAGGGGCTCGAGGGCGGTGCGATTTATCGGCTCGGCCCACAGTTGCGGGAAACCGCCATTCTCCGCATCGACTTCAAGCCGCAGGTAACTGCCGAAGCCCTCCGCGCTCGGGCGACGCATCTCGTCACGCCTAACGAATGGTATGATGCCTGGAAATTGAGCGAAGGGGCGATCGCGCTGCTGGAAAACTTCTACCGCCAAGAGCAGCCACCGACTCTCGAAACGATGGTCGCGCGAGTGAAAGATTTCGCCTTGCCGCTGCTCAACCCGCGCCCGATCGCGGAGGCGATCTCGACCGCCGGGGGTGTCGCGTGGAGCGAACTCGATGACACTCTCATGTTACGTAAATTGCCGGGCGTTTTTCTCGCCGGCGAGATGATTGACTGGGAAGCGCCGACGGGTGGCTATCTGCTCCAGGGCTGCTTCTCCACCGGCACGCGCGCCGGTCGCGCCGCAGCTGAGTTTAGCGCTCACCCGCGGCCCGGCCTCGTGATTCTTTAGCTCGTCCAGCTTTTCCACTGCTTCCGCAGCGGCTTCACATAGCGATCGACATCGACCTCTTTCACCCGGTCGATCCCTTCGCGCACTGCATCTGACACGACCTCCGCCGAGTCGTCGTAAGTACGCCGCACGCGTCGGAAAAACGGCCAGAGAAACGGCACCGACGCCGCGCTCCAATCGATATTTTTGAGTGCGTTGCGCATCGTCACCGGTTCAGGCTCGGGTCGCGAGGCATAACGAATCGCCAGGCCGATCGCGAGCCCGAGGGCGAGGGCGCCGAGCACCGTCGGCACTGGATTTTCGCGGAGGAAAAACTCCGTCCGCTCGCGCGCCACGATCGCTTTCTGGCGCGTTTGATTCCAAGTGTCAGAGGCGGCACTGGAAAATTTCTGGGCCGTCCGTCTCGTCCCTTCACTGCCAAATTCCGTCTCCGCCATTGGATCCTCCTTCGGAAAATTGTCGCCATTGGAATTCTTCATACCACTACTTCGGATTTCGACATGCCTTCGCGCCCTTCAATCTCTTCCGGAGAATGATCACGTCCATCCGGCTCGTCGAGGGCGAAGCAATAATGAAATTAATCGACGAAAGGGAAGTTTATCGACGAAAAATTCCAAGCTCAAGGAAACGAAAATCGCGATCCGGTGACCGGCGAACCGGGTTCGCATCCAGTCGGCACCGGCGTCGGCGCGGCCGGGGGAGCGGCGGCGGGCGGAGCGATCGGGGCGGCAGTTGGCGGGCCGGTTGGCGCGGTGGTCGGAGCGATCACGGGCGGCGTGGCTGGCGCCTATGGCGGACGCGGCGTGGCCGAAGCCATAAATCCCACGGTGGAAGAACAATATTGGCGCGAGAACCATTTAAAACAGAGCCATGCGACTAAGGAGTACGGGCACGAACATTACGCCCCGGCATATCGCGTCGGCTACGAGGCGGTGGGCAAATATCCTGGCAAGCCGTTCGAAGAAATCGAAGACGACCTCGCGCTCGACTACGAGAAATATCAGCCCGGCTCGGCTTTGACTTGGGATCGAGTTCGCCCGGCCACGCGAGCAGCCTGGGATAAAGTCAGCGGTGTCACCGGGCCGCGCGATCCGTCGCGAGGCACGCGCGATTCCATTTAGTCGTTAGGCAAGTTTGCCGTTGAGTGCGTGGCGGGGAGTTGCTCCGTCGCGCGCTTTTCGTTAGAGGTGCGAGCGCGTCAATGGACCCGTTCAGCTATCTCTCGGTCCTGTTCTCGATCATCCTCGGGCTTGCGATCACGCAACTGCTCCAAGGCATCGGCCGCGTGATTCAAGCGCGCGAGCGAGTTGTCATTTTCTGGCCCTCCATCGCCTGGGCCTGTCTGCTCATTCTCATTAGCGTGCAAACCTGGTGGGCGCTCTTCAGTCTGCGCGTGCGCACCGAGTGGAGCTTTTTCCCTTTCCTCCTTGTGGTTCTGCAAACGGTCAGCCTTTATCTCACGACCGCGCTCGTGCTCCCGGAGATCGCGCCCGGCGAGCGGGTCGACCTGCGCGCGCATTACTTCGCCCAGGCGACTTGGTTTTTCAGTTTTGCGATTGCGATGGTGGTGATCAGCCTGCTCAAGCAAAAAGTGCTGAGCGGCTCGCTCCCGCTGGATCCGAACACGATCATCCAGCTCGGGTTTATTGCCGTCGCGCTCTCAGCAATCTTTATCCGGCGCGACTGGTATCATAAGCTCATGCTCGTGCTCAGTATCGCGCTCTTCGGTTTCTACATCGTCATCCTCTTCACCCGGTTGCCGGCGGACTGAAGCCGCACCGAGGAGAACCGCTCCGCGTCCAAGCCATCTTGGAGCACGTCCCTCCGCGGCGTTTGTATTTCGCGAACCGCTCTCTAACGCCACACGTGCTTAGGATACTTCCGCTCCAATTCCTTTTTGATCTTCGGATAGCTCTCTCGCCAAAAAATTGCGAGATCGTCCGTGATCTGAACGGGCCGATGGTTTGGCGCCAGCACTTCGATGCGTAACGGAACTCGACCTGGACCAATCGTTAGGCGGTTTTCCACCCCATATAAATCTTGAATGCGCGCAGCGATCGTCGGCGCGGCGCCTGCACGATAAGTGATGCGCGCCTGGCGATCGCCAGGCAGAACGATCCGCTCCGGCGCGTATTTTTCGAGCGCGCTTTGTTGTGCCGCGCTCAACCACGATTTCAGCGCGGGCGCGACCGGACGTTCCTTGATCTCTTTGTAGCTGGTCGCGCCAAGGCAGATTTGCTCGATCAACAGCCTGCGGCCTGCCTCCGTCATCGGCGGCAGTTCGAGCTCGGGAAAATTTGCCGCGGCAAAATTCAACCGCTCGATCCATTGCTCGGACGCGTGATCCCATTTCTTGAGCGGACAATTTCCGGCGATCACTTCCCGTGCGAGCAAACTGGCGGCAGCGCCCAGCGGCACGCGCTCGATCGTCTTTTCCTCGAGCACGAGATCATGGAAAACCGTCACCGTGCGAGCGACCGCTCGCCGCAAGGTGGAATCGAAAACGACCTCGGTTTTCTCCACCAGCGCGTTGGGAAAAAATTCGCGCAGCCATTCCTGCTTGATCGCGGTCGCGAGCGTGAGCAGCACCTGCCGCTCGCCATCGCTCGACTGGATCTCGCGAATTTCCGATGCTGTGAGGATGCGCGCGCGATGGACGACGCTTTCGCGCGCGAGCATCCCGCGGCGATTATGCACGAGCGCGCAACGGAGCGTCCCCTCGTCGAGCCGCACGGCAACCTGATCGGGAAAACCCGCGAGCACGCAACGCGCGATCGCGCCGGGAGAAGATTCCCGATCCGAAACATCGAGACCTTCCGCGCGTGCGATTGCGAGAAATTGTTCCCACAACTGCGCCGCCTCCCGGGCCGCACCGGCATGGATCCCCAACGACGAACAACGTCGCGGATCAAAGTCGCTTTTTTCTGCAAAACGAAACGCGCGGACGAGGATGAAGAGGTCCGATTCGTCGTCGTCGCCGAACACGTCTTCGCGATCCATGCGCATCTCCTTTCCTTCCGCTCGCCGAAGCAAGTTGCGACCCTGGGTGAGCGCAGCGATCAGCGCGATGCCGCGCACGCAGCGCTGCTCTTCGGCCGCCAGAAGCATCCGCGCGTAACGCGGATGCACGGGAAAGGCGAGCATGCGTTTTCCTAGCGAGGTGATCGGGCTGGACGCTATTCCGCGGAGCGTGCCCGCCTCACGGGAGCTCCCCAGCGCGCCCAAATCCGCGAGGAGCCGCTCGGCGTTCTCGAGCGCGATCGGATCGGGCGGGTCGAGCCAGCGGAAGCCGGCGAGGTCGACGATCCCGCTCGCTTTTAACGTCAACACGACTTCGGCGAGGTCGAGACGTTTCACTTCCGGCAATTCCTGCGGGGCGCGGGCGAGCTGTTCGCGCTCCGTCCAAAGGCGCAGGCAATGCCCGGGCGCGGTGCGGCCCGCGCGACCGGCCCGTTGATCAGCCGAGGCGCGGCTGATTTTCTCGATGAAAAGAGTGTTGATCCCGCGGCGCGGATCGAAGCGCGCGATTCGCGCGAGGCCGCTGTCGATGACGAGGCGCACGCCATCGATTGTGAGGGAAGTTTCCGCGACGTTGGTGGCAACGATCACTTTGCGCCTTTCGTAGGCCGACAAGGCGGCGTCCTGTTCGCGTGGCGGCAGTTCGCTGTAGAGCGGAAGGACGACGAAACAATCACTCACCCGGGAGGCGCGGATGGCTGCGATCGTCCGCGTGATCTCGTATTTTCCGGGCGTGAAAACGAGCACGTCACCTTCCGTTTTCGACGCGAGCCGATCGAGCGAGTCGGCGACCAAATCCCAGATCGGATAATTGTCGCCGACCGGTTTCGTGAGGTATTCGATCGCGACCGGATGGGTGCGACCGCTCGAAGTGAGCCGGCCGCAGGGTGTGAGGTATTTCTCCAGTTTGTCCGATTCGAGTGTCGCCGACATGACAACAAGCTGCAGGTCGGGCCGCTTCCTTTCCTGCAAATGGAGAGCGCGTGCGAGGGTGATGTCCCCGTAAAGATGACGCTCATGGAATTCGTCGAAGAGAATCGCTGAGACGCCGCGCAGCTCCGGATCCTGGAGCAGCTGGCGCAGCAGAATCCCCTCGGTGACGAAGCGGATGCGCGTCTTCGCGGAGAGAACTTTTTCGAAACGGATCTGGTAACCAACTTCTTCCCCTAACGAATGGTCGCGTTCCGCCGCGACGCGTCTGGCGAGCAAGCGCGTGGCGATCCGGCGCGGTTGAAGGATGACAACCTGACCGGCGCCGAGAAGCCCACGGTCGAGAAGGATTTGCGGGACCTGGGTCGATTTGCCAGAACCGGTCGGCGCCTGGAGAACGAGCCGCGGCTCTTTGCCTAACGATCTAACGATCTCGTTTTCGAGTTCGTAGATCGGCAGCTCGCGCGGGTTCATCGGCGAACGTTCTTCGCTCGCGGCACATTTGTCATCCTCAGCGGAGCGAGGATCTTGCGGGTTACGCAAGCGTTCTTTGGTCGTAGCGCAACGAGTGGTTCGTGAGGTCCTTCGCTCCGCTCCAGATGAGACCGGATTCGGCAGCTGGCTTCCTAGATCTGGCGGACGTCGCCGACGAACTCCGCGATGTCTTTCTCCGTCGTCGACCAGGAGCACATCAGACGGTAGACATCCGGTTCGACGAACTTGTAGAAATGCCAACCTCGCTCCTGCAGCCGCACAAATTTCGCGTCGGTTAGCCGCAGAAAAAGCGCGCTCCCTTCGCGCGGGAACGCGGGCTCGGCGTCGAGTTCCGCGGCGAGCTTCTGTGCGCATTCGTTCGCGTGCCGCGCGTTTTTCAGCCAGACATCGTCGGCGAGAAGGGCGGACCACGGCGCGGAGATGAAGCGCATCTTCGAAGCAAGCTGTGATCCTTGCTTGGCGCGGTAATCGAACTCTCGCGCGAGCGCGCGATCGAAAAAGACGACCAGCTCGCCGACCGCGAGTCCATTTTTCGTCCCGCCAAAAGAGAGGACATCGACGCCGCGCTCCCAGGTGATCTCCTTCGGCGTGCAGCCTAACGACGCGACGGCATTCGCGAAACGGGCGCCATCCATGTGGACGCAAAGATTGTATTTTTTTGCGAAGTCCGCCACGGCGCCGATTTCGTGGGGTGTGTAAACTGTTCCGAGTTCCGTCGCCTGCGTCACGCTGATCGCGCGCGGCTTCGGCGAATGTAGCTCGCCTTGTTGCGCAAGAATATCGCGGGCTACGGAGAGGTCGATTTTGCCGTTCGGACCCGCGACAGGGAGGAGCTTGGAGCCGCCGGAAAAAAACTCCGGCGCACTGCATTCGTCGGTCGCAACGTGCGAATGCTCATGACAAAGAATGCTGTGAAAGGGCCGGCAAAGCTGCGCGAGCGCGAGGGAGTTGGCGCCTGTCCCGTTGAAAACAAAAAAGGTTTCGCACTCCTTTTCGAAAATCTCGTCGACCTGATCGCAGACCCGCGCGGTCCAGCGATCCTTGCCATAGGAGGCGACTGCTTCTTCGTTCGCCTGCGTCAGCGCGGTCCATACCTCCGGACAGATCGCGGCGGTGTTATCACTGGCAAAATCGTAGCGATCGCGAACAGGCATGCGCAAAGTCCTAGCCGCGCTCTCGCTGGCGAGCAACCACCTAACGAAAAGAGAAGGCCCGGTCGGGAGCGACTCCTGATCTAACCCTCAGGAGCTTCCCGCCGGGCAACTCACCTCTATCTGCCAGCTTTAGCTGCAACCACGCAGCAAAAAAATCACAAAAAGAATGGGAATGGGAACGCCAATCAGCCAAAGCAAAATATAACCCATCGCGCCGACTTCCTTGATTCGTTTGGCTAGTTTCATTGGTTTATTTTTGATTCGAAAACGGGGGCGCGCCTGCGCGTGAGTTCGCGTCATTTTTTGTTAGGCATTTTGCCAGTCGTCTCGTTCTGGCTTTGGGCGTGGATGGAGGCCGGAGAGAATGGCTTTCGCCGGAATCGCCCCGGCTACAACACAAACCGTCGCGCGCTTTGCCGAATGGCGCCGGCCGTTTTATCCTCGTGGCCTATGAGTTCCCTACAAGCCGAGATCGAACGGCGTGGCGAAGAGATTTTTGAATTGGTCGACCGCCATCCGGAGTCGCTTTTCAGCAAGGCCGGCTTCTACCAGCGGATGATGGCCTTCTCGATGCGTGACGAGCGGTTCAAGGTGCAGATGTTTCGCTTCGTCGATGTCCTCGCCTCGCTCCGTCGCTCCGGTGATATCGTCGAGCATCTGCGCGAATATTTTGCCGGGATGGACAACAGCATCGTCCCGATGCTGCAGACCGGACTGCGCGCCGCCGGCGTTTTTCCCTGGCTGACCGCGCTGATTTTGCGACACAACGTCTCCGGGATGGCGCGCCAGTTCATCGCCGGCCGCGATGGCGCCGATGTCATGAAGACGCTGCGCAAGAAACGCAAGGAGTGCATCGGTTTCACGGTCGACTTGTTAGGCGAAGCGGTCGTCAGTGAAACCGAAGCGGACGAATATGCGAGCCGCGCGATGGAATTGCTCGAGACGCTCTCGCGGGAAACGCGCGGCTGGACGGATCCGTTAGGCAAGAATGCGGAGCTTTTCCCGGTGGTGAATCTCTCGGTGAAGATCTCCGCGTTTTACTCACAAATGAAGCCGACCGCGCCGGAGGAAGCGATCGTGCATCTCGCGCCGAAGCTGCGACCGATCCTGCGTCGCGCAAAAGAACTGGGCGCGTTCGTCAATTTCGACATGGAGAGCTACGCCCATAAGAACGCCACGTTGCAGCTTTTCAAAACGCTCTTCACCGAGCCGGAGTTCGCTGATTGGCCGCACGTCGGGATCGTCACCCAGGCCTACCTTCGCGATGCCGAGCGCGACCTGCGCGGGCTCATCGATTGGGGCCGCCAACGCGGGACGCGCTTCGCTGTTCGCCTCGTGAAAGGGGCGTATTGGGACTACGAGAAAATCGTCGCGGCGCAGAACGGCTGGGTTTGCCCGGTCTTTCTGCAGAAGCCGGAGAGCGATGCCACTTTCGAAACCTGCACCCGCGTCCTGCTCGACAACGAAGCGATCGTCACCGCCGCCTTCGGTTCGCACAACGTTCGCAGCATCGCGCATGCGATGGCTTACGCGAATTCGTTAGGCATCGACCAGAGCCGCTTCGAATTTCAGCTTCTTTACGGGATGGCCGGCCCGATCAAGCGTGCGCTCGTCGAGATGGGATATCGGGTGCGCGAATATTCGCCCGTTGGCGAGTTGCTTCCGGGCATGTCTTATCTCGTTCGGCGATTGCTCGAAAACACTTCCAACGAAGGGTTCCTGCGCGCGAAGTTTTCCGAGAACCTTTCGACCGCGCGGCTCTTGCGCAACCCTCACGAACTCATCACCGCCGATGCGCGCGCCCTCCCGGCGGTGGAAATGGAGCCGAGTCATTATCCATCAGCCAATGGCGCGAATGGCGAAACGCCGCCCCGCGACGACTATGAAAACGCGCCGCTCTTGAACTTCGTCCATCACCAAACGCAGGAGCAGATGCGCGCCGCGCTCCGCGATGTGCGCGGGCGTTTTGGCCAGAAATATCCGCTCATGATCGACGGCGAGAAAATCACGACCTGCAAGTGGATGGCGTCGGTCAACCCGAGCGCACCTAACGAGATCGTCGGCGAAGTCGCCGACGCCGGAATCCCCGAAGCCGAGCGTGCCGTCAAGGCCGCCCGCGCCGCTTTCGACAAATGGTCGCGCACTTCGGTTGAGCACCGCGCACAACTTCTCGAACGCGTCGCCGCGATCATGGAACGCCGCCGCTTCGAGCTTTCCGCGGTGGAAGTTTTCGAAGTCGGAAAACCTTGGGCCGAAGCCGACGGCGACATCCGCGAAGCGATGGATTTTCTTCTTTTCTACGCGCAGCAGATGCGGATCATCGGCCGGCCGCAGCTCACCCAGCACGTGCCCGGGGAAGAAAATTACCAGCATTACTGGGCGCGTGGCGTCGCCCTCGTGATCGCGCCCTGGAATTTTCCGATCGCGATTCTCACCGGCATGGTTTCGGCTGCGCTCGTCGCCGGCAACGCGGTGATCATGAAACCGGCAGAGCAGTCGGCAGTCTGCGGCGCGTTGCTGATGCAGATGTTCGAAGAAGCAGGTTTGCCGCCGGGCGTGCTCAACTTTCTCAACGGCGACGGCGCGGTCGTCGGCGCGCATCTCGTTGATCATCCGGACGTCGACCTCATTGCCTTCACCGGCTCGCGCGAAGTCGGTTTGAAAATCTGGCAGGCTGGAGGCAACACGCGGCCCGGTCAGCGCGAATTGAAGCGGGTCATCTGCGAGATGGGTGGGAAGAACGCAGTCATCGTCGATTCCGATGCCGATCTCGACGAGACGATTGTTGATTCGATTTACTCGGCGTTCGGTTATCAAGGCCAGAAATGTTCCGCCCTTTCGCGGCTGATCGTGCTCGAGGAAAATTACGACCGTGTCGTTGAGCGATTGCTCTCCGCGGCGGGGAGCCTGCGCGTCGGGAATCCGGAAGATCCCGGGATCACGGTCGGCCCAGTGATCGACGAGACGGCGCACAAACGGATTCTCGAAACGATCCAACGCGGGAAGAGTGAAGCGACGCTCGCTTTCCAAGCGAAGGATGTGCCTAATGTTGGCTACTTCGTTCCGCCGACCATTTTTACCGACGTAAACTCAAACGCGCGCATCGCGCAGGAGGAGATTTTTGGACCGGTCCTAAGTGTCATCAAAGTGCGCGATCTCGACGAAGCGCTCGAAGTCGCCAATGGCACCGACTACGCGCTCACCGGCGGATTTTTTTCGCGCAGTCCGGCGAACATCGAGCGCGTCAAAGGCGAGCTGGTCGCGGGCAACGTTTACATCAATCGTTCCTGCACCGGCGCGGTCGTGGGGCGGCATCCATTTGGCGGATTCAAGATGAGCGGCGGCGGAACGAAAGCCGGCGGGAGCGATTATCTCCTCCAGTTTTTGCTTCCGCGGATCGTGACCGAAAACATCATGCGTCACGGCTTCGCGCCGGAGGCGACACCGCGTTATCGCGAGGAGTTTGCCGTGCGCGAACCGGGGACGACTGCCGTCGAGGAGCGTGCTCGTTAGGCACGACACAGAACGTGAGGATCTGGCAGCGCCTCTAAAGATCGAACGGGTTGCCGTGCAGGAGCAGGGTGACGACGCTGTAAATCATGTAGAGGACAGGCCAGAAAGCGACGAGCATGACCACGGCGAAAACAATCACTTCGCGCCGGCGCTCGCGCCTCGATTCGAGCAGAAATTCGCGGTTGAGTTCGTTGAAGCGGTGCGCCGGAGAATCGTCCTCGTCGCCGGGCCAGAACGACCCGCCCCAACCGCTCAGATCCGATTGAAAGCAGGCTTCGACAAGCGGGAAGTGGCGCTTTCCGCGCCGGGCGAATGGGGGCGGCGGTTTCATCATCCGAGCATCGAGGTGGAGGAAAGATGCCACGGCCGACGGAAAGCGAAAGGAGCAACGTGGCTTCGTTAGGTGGCGATTTGCAGAGCCCGGCGAAGTGCGCAGTTTGCCGAATGAAAATCGCCGCGGCCCAAATCTCCTGCGTGCCAGGCGAGGTGGAGACGAATCTGCGCAAGATCGTCAGCTTTGCAGAGCGCGCCAAAGCGGCTGGAGCGACCCTCGTTGCCTTTCCCGAAATGGCCGACACCGGATATGTCATGTCCGTGATTCGTCAGGCGGCGCGGCCGTGGAGCGAAGGCGTTGTGCCGGCGCTTCAAGAGTTGGCGAAACGCCTTTCCCTCGCAATCATTTGCGGCGTCTCGGAGCGCGTGGGCGGAACGATCTATAACTCTCAAGTCCTCATCGACTCGTCCGGGCAGGTCGTCGGACGCTATCGCAAGACTCATCTCTTTTGCGCCGGCTCGGCGGATGAGAAGGAGTGCTTTACCGCGGGCAATGAATTACAGAGCTATGACTACGGAGAGTTCCGCCTCGGGCTGAGTATTTGTTACGATCTGCGCTTTCCTGAAATCTATCGGAAGCTGGCGACGGAGCAGGCGGCCAACGTTTTCATCATTTCCTCGGCTTGGCCTTTTCCGCGCCTCGAACACCTTCGCGTCCTCTGTCAGGCGCGAGCGATCGAAAACCAGAGTTATCTCGTGCTTGCGAATCGGGTCGGGACGGATGAGCGACTAACTTTCTGCGGTGCTTCCGCGATCATCGATCCGTCGGGCGCGATCCTCGCCTGCGCTTCGAGCGAGCGAGAAAAACTGGTTATGGCGGAGTTATCACAGGAGACTCTCGAGACGGTGCGGGAGCGGATGGCTGTTTTCGCTCATCGACGGAATGATCTCTATGGGAGAATGGCTGCACCGGAGTCAGCTCAAGCCGGCGATTGAGTTGGCGGGTCCCGGCCGCGGCGATCTTTTGCAGGACGCGGAGGCGCGCATCGTCGGAACTCATGTGCCAGATCGGCTTGCGCCGCATCGTTAGGCTGCCGTCTTGCTCCACGAGCAATCCCCAGCCTAGGGGTGCTTCCGCTTCGCGCAGGAGTTCGTTGGGCAGGACGAGAAAGAAAAGATTGGCGCAACCGTAGCGGGCGAGCTTTTCAAATTTGCGGCCATCCCGCAGCTGACGTTGCAGGGCGACGAGCTCGCGCGTGACTCGGGCGTAGCCGCGGTGTTCGATCGCGGCGAAATCGCAGGCGTCCCACTCCGGGAAAAGAGTGTCGCCGGTGCGCAAAGTCGGATAGTGCACGCGCAAGTTCTGCTCCAGAATCTGGCGCCGGCGGTAGATCGATTCGAGCCGCGCGCAGGCGGTCGCGCTACGGCAGTCATCGCGGCGCAGATCGGGCGTGGATTGTTTGCACTCGAAGAGCGCGGTGACTCCGATGCAGTTATTTTTCTGCGGTCGATACGCAGCGACATCGGCGCGGTAACGACATTTCGGGAGTGAGACTTCGAGAGCGGCGATGGGGTAGCCGTTTTCCTGTGCCCAGAGAAGCGCGAGGCGTTTGAGCGCGAGATGAGCGGCAGTCTCCCCGTGCTTACTCATGCTCGCGCTCTTGGTCGTAATCAATCAGCTGGTGTTTCGAGCAGGAGCACGATTACGAGTCTTGGCTAACGACGAGTCCATTCGGCCAGCTCACGCGCCCAGTAGGTAATGATGAGATCGGCGCCGGCGCGCTTCAGCCCGGTCATGATCTCAAGGACAGCGATACGCTCGTCGAGCCAGCCTTTTTCGACCGCGGCTTTGACCATCGAATACTCGCCGCTGACGTGATAGGCGGCCGTCGTTAGGCCAAAACGCTCACGGACCCGCCAAAGGATATCGAGACAAGGCAGCGCCGGTTTGATGAGGATGATGTCGGCGCCTTCGGCGACATCGAGGGCGACTTCGCGAAGCGCTTCCTTGGCATTGGCCGGATCCATCTGGTAAGTGCGGCGGTCGCCGAATTGTGGAGGGCTCTCAGCCGCTTCGCGGAAGGGACCGTAAAAGGCCGAAGCGAATTTTGCGGCGTAACTCATGATGCCGGTCTGATCGAAACCGGCCGCGTCGAGCGCCTCGCGGATCGCGCCGATGCGGCCGTCCATCATGTCGCTCGGCGCTACGAGATCGGCGCCAGCGGCGGCATGGGAGACGGCGGTTTTCACGAGCAGCTCGACGCTCTCGTCGTTGAGGACATGGAAACGATCGCCGTCCATCCGCGTGATGCCGCAGTGGCCATGGTTCATGTATTCGCAGAGACAAACGTCGGTGATGACCAGCAGGTCGGGCGTGGCGGCTTTGATCGCGTGAACAGCTTCCTGGACGACGCCGTCATCCGCATAAGCGCCGGAAGCCTGTTCGTCCTTTTCGTTAGGGATGCCGAAAAGAAGGACGGCTTGGAGACCGGCTTCCGCGGCGCGAGTTGCTTCGGCGGCAATCTCGTTAGGCGCAAGTTGCTCGACGCCGGGCATGCTGCTGATGGCGCGGCGGCTGGAGATTTTCTCGCTCACGAAAAGCGGAAGGATAAAATCGTTAGGCGCAAGCATGGTCTCGCGAACAAGGTCGCGGAGCGCCGGAGTGCGCCGCAAACGGCGGGGGCGATGGACCAGTTTCCTCACGGCGCGAGGCTAAGCGCGTGCTTCCGAGCTCGCAAGTTTCGTGCAGTTGTGCCGCGACGCGTGCCGGTGTTTGTTGCGCGCGTTGAAGCGGAAATCGGATTACCTGCTCGTCGACGTGAGCAATTCTTTCACGAAGCTGGCTTTCGCTTCCCGAAAAAAAATCAGCGCGACTGAGCGGATCGCGACCGATCGATTAAACGCAAACACGCTCCGCCACCTCCTGCACAGACGCTCCGTTGAGCAAGTTGTTGTCTGCTCAGTTGTTCCGAAGAAGGACGCGCTCATCCGGCGTGCCGCACGAAAAATTCCGCTCCTCTTTGTGAACGCCCAGACCGACCTCGGAGTTGGCGTCGATTACCCGGAGCCGGAATCGATCGGCGCCGATCGGCTCGCCAACGCCGCGGCGGTGGCGGAACTTTACGGTTGGCCGGCGGTGGTGGTGGACTTTGGGACCGCGGTGACCTTCGACGTCGTCTCGACGAAACGCTGCTACGTCGGCGGCGTTATCGCGCCGGGGCTCGAAGCAATGACGAGCTACTTATACAAGAGAACAGCGCTCCTCCCGAAACTGACGCTGGCCGAGCCCCGCCGCGCTGTCGGCAAGTCGACCGAGGCGGCGATGATGGCAGGTGCGGTTTTTGGCTATCGCGGTTTGGTGAAAGAGATTCTGGCGAAAATTAGGCGCGAGACTTTCCCGAGACGCAAAGCGCAGGTTATCGCAACAGGCGGTTATGCGCAGCTTATCGCGGAGAAGTTGCCCGAAATCGACGCAGTCCATCCGCACTTAACTCTGGAAGGCTTGCGCACAATCGGTAACCTCGCTTCTCGTTAGGCAAAACCACTCATGAAGAAAAAAGCAATCGGGGTCGACTTCGGCGGCACGAGCGTAAAGCCCGGGGTGGTGGAGGACGGAAAGATCATTGAGTTCGCGGAACGAATCCCGACCCGGCGTCACGCCGGCGCCGACTCGCTTCTCGCGGCTGTCGTCGAAGCGGCGCAGGAGCTGCGAAAAAAACACCCGGAGGTTTGCGCGCTCGGGGCCGGCTTGCCCGGAATGGTCGACAGTGTTCACGGGCACGTGCATGAGCTTTCAAATGTGCCGGGCTGGAAGGATGTCGATCTCACAGAGTTACTCGAGGATCGGATCGGGCTCCCGGTCGCGATCGATAACGACGCCAATGCCGCGACTTACGCGGAGTGGCTTTACGGCGCAGGCCGCAACGGCGTCAACGTCGTCATGGTCACGCTAGGAACTGGCGTCGGCGGCGGGCTCATTCTCGATGGGAAACTTTATCGCGGGAGCCAGCTCGGGGCGGGCGAGATCGGGCAGATGACGATCGATCCGCGGGGGGTTCCGGGGCATTACGGAAATTTCGGGGCGCTGGAAAAATATGTCGGGAACAATCAGATCGCGCGGCGAGCGCAGGCCCTTTATCGAGAAAATGGCCTGACGAAAAGCGAAGAAGACTGCTCGCCGCTCATTCTGGAACGGGCAGCGGATGGCGGCGACGCAGTGGCGCGAAAGGTTTGGGAGGAAGTGGGGTTTTATCTCGGGAGCACGTTGTGCGACATCGTCTGGCTACTCAACCCCGATCGCATCGTCATCGGCGGCGGGGTGGCGAAAGCGGGCGAATATGTTTTCGGGCCAATCCGGAAAACGATTAGCGCGCGGACGATGAAAATCTTTCATGAGAAGCTGGAGATCGTATCGGCCGAGCTTGAAAATGACGCCGGGATTATCGGGAGCGCGGCGCTGGGGATCGAGAAGGCGAACGGCGCGGGTGGTTGAGCG
This sequence comes from Chthoniobacterales bacterium, assembly GCA_036493915.1. Lineage (GTDB taxonomy): Bacteria > Verrucomicrobiota > Verrucomicrobiia > Chthoniobacterales > UBA10450 > Palsa-1392. The sequence continues at coordinate 19,437 of DASXPA010000106.1, forward strand.
GGGCGGCGCGAGCGTTGTAAGCTTTCTTGCCTAACGAGGCCGAACGACGACCGCATGATGGAACAATTGCTCCCCGTCGAACTCGAAATAGCCGGCAAAGCTTTCACCTCGAACGAGCAGCGGCAGCCAATAGCGATCATCTTCCCACATCTCGTCGTAAGGAATCGCGTCGAGCGGCGTCCAGAGCGGGATCGCTTCCTCGGTCTCGCGCGCTTCGCCAGCGAAATCGTGCGCCAGGAAGACGACGCAGTGCAGGCTGTAGCCGTCGCGAAATTGAAAGTGCAGCGCGACGCGCTCTTCCGCTCCGAGCGGCTGAATGCAAACTTCTTCAAAGATTTCACGAAGCGCCGATTCCAGCGCCGTCTCGTTAGGATCGATCTTCCCGCCCGGTCCGTTGATTTTTCCGGCGCCGAAGCCGCGTTTCTTACGAATAAGCAGGATTTCGCCAGGACGCAGAACGAAGCAAAGATTGGCGCGTTGGCGGGGTTGCCAGATGGTCCAATCGATCATCGAGAAACGCCATGGGACCTGCCGTAAAACGGCAAATCGAGGAATCGGCAGATGATCCGCAAGGAGCGGTTGAAGAATCGACAATTCACGCGCGAAGTGCGAATTAAGGACTTGTTATCCGGTCGAGCCGACCGTTTGATGCCGCAGTCATGAAAATCCCTCGCGTCGCAGCGGTTTTGCTCGTGATTTTCAGTTCGTTGGGGGCGACGACGGTGGCGCCGACGAAGAGCGAACTGAAGTCGATGTATGATAAGGCGTTTCGCGAGTTTGGCGCCAATCATTACGACGCTGCCCTCAAGTCCCTCGATGCAATCGACGCGCGCCAGCCCGATCTGGCGGAGTCGGAGAATCTCCGCGGCATCGTCTTAATGCGGAAAGGCGACTACGACAAAGCAGAAGTCGCTTTGCGCAAAGCGCTCGACATTGAGCCCAAATTTTGGAACGCGAGCTTCAATCTCGCGGAGATTCCATTTCGAAAAAAAAATTGGGGCGAGGCGCGCAATCGCTTCGAGGCGCTGGTCGCGGGCGACGGCGGAGAGATGCGTCCGGAGACAAAGCTGCTGATCCAATACAAAATCCTCCTCACCTTTATGCTCCAGGGCAAGGAGAACATGGTCGATTGGATCATGAACAAGTTTGAGGGGGAAAAGGAGAGCCCCGCGCTTTACTATGCGAACGCAGCCGTCGCCCTTCATCATCACCATCAGAAGGAAGCAAAAGGGTGGATGGACGCGGCGGCGAAGCGATATCCTGCCTCGCTCAACGAGGTCTTTGCGGAATCCTTTTACGAGATCGGATGGATGGCGAAACCGAGCGGCGAATCGCGGGCCGCGATCGAGATCGCCCCCGCGGCCGAGCGAGCAGAGCGGATGAAAGCGGATGCGCGGTCGAATTTCGAAAAGGCGGAACGCGCCTTCCCCGACCGCGATTTCCCGGCGACGCTCAAGTTCCTCGATCTCGCCGAGGAAGGCGCGCCGAACCAGGCTGCTTCCTACAATCTGCGCGGCGAAGTTTTTATGGAGCAGAAGAAGTTCGACGAGGCCGAGGAGCAGTTCCGCAAAGCGTTCACGGCCGACCCGAAGTTTCGCGAGGCGCAATACAATCTCGCGCAGATTCCGTTTAAGAAAAAAGATTACAAGAAGTCGCGCGAGCGCTTCGAAGCGCTTCTCGGTGAGACGCCGGGCGGAGATAAGAATCAGGCCGCGCAGCTCATCAGATATAAAATTTACATGACCCTGCTGCTCCAGGGAAATGACTCTGAGGCGCAGCAAATGATGGATCAATTCAAGTTCACCGGCGACACGCCGGCGCTCTACTACGCGCAGGCCGCCTGGTCTTTTAAACACGGCAACGCCGACCAGGGAAACGACTGGGTGAACTCGGCGCGAAAGATTTATGCGCCGGCGCTGAACATCGGTTTTGCCGATTGTTTCTATGACCTCGGCTGGCTGAACCACGCGCCGAAAACTCCTTCGACTACCAACGCGCTGGCGCAGGCCAACGCATCGCCGGCGGCGGGGCCGAAACCCGAGATGCGTTTCGGTGAAGCTGGCGGAATTCCCGCGCCGACACCAGCAGAACCGCAGACTGCGGGCTCACCATCAATCACCGCGAACGGGACCATCGCTGCGGCGTCAGCGCCAACTGCGGTGCCAAGCGTGGCGTCGGCTGCGTCGAAGGTAGCCGCGGCGCAGATGCCCGGGACCAGCCGAACTCGCGAATGGTCGCAACCCACTTTCGCCGAGATCATGAATCGGATCGCGGAGCCGCGCAGTTTACTCGTCGGCGGTTTCCTTCTCGCTGGTGTGGCTCTTCTAAGCTGGCTTGTCTGGCAGCAAGTCCGTCGGCAGGGAGCAGCTCCATCCCTTCAGGAAACATCGCTTCCGCTCGGCCGACCGCGGTTCGCTGGCGAGGGTCCGGCGACGGTTGCGTTCATCCGTAGCGGCGATGAACAACGTCTGACCCGCGACCGGCTTCATGCCGGCCCACCAAGAATTTCCTCGCAGTTGAAAGGAAGTGAGCCGGTGGTGCGCGCGGCCTTCCTTCCTTCCGCAACATTGGGAGCGCTGTCGCCGGCGGACAAGTCGGTGATGGATTCGCCTAACGATGCGGATGAGCTTGTCCCTGAAATCAACCCGACTTCAACTGCGCTCCTGCCGCCGGTTGCCGACGTTCCTGAAAACGTGGATCTTGCCGCCCCGCCGCCGATTCTGCCTAACGAATCCGATGAGCCGCCCGCGGAAAGCAGCGCGGCGCGCGATGAAGAAGAAGTTTCTTCCGCCGCGGCGCCAGCGCTTCCACTTTTGACAGAAGGAAACGCGGTTGAAGCCGTCAGCGTCACCTCGGACTCCGTTGCCGAACCGCTGGACGAAGAACCAGCTACGACAAACGAAGTGGTCGAGGGAATCGCGGCTTCACCCGAGCCGATTTTGTCTGCGCTCTCTGCGACTGAGGAGCCGACCCTGCCGCGCGAGCGACCCATTCCCCAAGGCCAGGCGATTCCGCAACTAACCTCCTTTGCCTCAAGCGAACCTATTATGACCGAACTCACCGAACCCGAAAGTAAATCCGACAACGCTCCCGCCAAAATCGAAGCCTCGATCGCAGCCGCCGCCGCGATTGCCGGGAGTCACACCGCGTCGGAGTCTCCCGTTGAAACTCCGTCGTTTGCTTCTAAGATCATCACCACTCAACCGATCACAGCACCTTCAACTACTCCCGCTATCATGCCTGAACAAAGCTCTATCGCTGCCGTAAAAGAACCTCGCCCTGCCACGCCGGTCTCGAATGTACCCGGCGCGCGGGCCACTTCCGCGGCCAGCGCCCCGACTTCTACCGCCATGCAGACCGCGGTTCAGCTGACATTCGCGCTCGAGATTGCCTCCCTGCAATTGACCCCGACTTTCAAGATGGGCTCGGTACAAGTGAAACCGATCTCGAAGATCGTCGCCATGCGCCTCGCGCCCTCCTCGCAGCCGCAGCCAGCGATGAACCTGCAGGTTACCTTTGAACTTTCCAGCGTCCAGCTCGGTGCCGGTGGGAGCCTCGGCACCGTGAGCCTGACCCCGTCCTCGGCACAACGGCCGACCCCGATTACTTCGCCATCATTTGAAATTTCCGGGCTGCAGCTCATCTCCGGCTCCGCCGCCGCGCCGGTGCAGTTGACGCCAACCCACCAACGCCAGGCTTCCGTCCTCATGACCGCCAACTTTCAGATCGCGACAGTGGAATTTTTGCCCTCATTCGAAATTGCTTCCGTCGTGCTCAATTCCACTTCGAAAAATGTCGCCGTCCAGTTGCCTGGCGCCGGGTCGAGCTCGATCGAAGCCGCACCGGTTTTCGAAATCGGCAACGTGGAGTTGAGCGGAAGCAACGAGATCGGTGCAATCCAGCTCAATCCGCTCGGCAGCTCCGGCCGTCGCGGCTGAGCATGGCGCGCGGCTTATTCCGTTGGAAACAACGGAGCTCGGCGTCAGAAATGGGGCTTTCCCCGCGCACCGATGACGGCCTGATTAAGGCGATCGCCTAACAAACTCCGATGCCGACTCTGGACGTCGTCAGGCTACGGCAGGAGAAGTGTGAGGAAGGCCGTCATGACGAAGGCGATGCCGAGCAGAACGGAGTAGATCATACTGCCAAGGGCGAACTTGAAAATGGTCGCGAACCAGTTCTGGCGATAGACCCGCCGGATTGAGATCAGCAACTGCACGAGGACGGCGAGGCTGAGAAAAGTGCAGACAATCGGCGTGAGCGCTCCCGGCACTTCCCATTCGAGAAGAAAACCGATCCCGATAATGATGACGGTGCTGAGAAAAACGAAGGCGTGGGTGTGAAGCGCGAAGATGAGGTGATCGATGTAAAAGCGCCGCTTGAAGACATAGAGAATTTTCAGGACGAGGGCGAAAAGCGGGATACAGCAGAGCACCATCGGCGCGAGGTTCGAGATGAGCGCTTTCATGAAAAGATCGCCGCGGTCGCCGGTTGGCCCGAGCTTTTCCTTCGCCCGGCTCTCGACCCAGCGGGCAAACGGCGGCATGTCCTTCATCTGGTCCATCTCCTCGAACATAATTTTTCCAGCCGGCGAAGGCGCGGCAGCGGGCGACTTTTTCGACGGCTTGTTAAAGGGGAATCCGGGAGCGAAGACATCGGGTGAAGCCTGCGGCGAAATGCCTAACGAAAGCGCTGGCGAAGGTGCCGGCGAGGTCGACCCGGGGCTGGGCGACGAGGTGGAAAGCGAGAGCCCCATCTTCTTTTTACCCGGATGCGCCTCCCCGTGCAGGTGGGCGCCGCGGGCTAGAAAATTGATCACGAGAAAAAAAGTGACGCTCGCGATGAGGTAAACGCGCAGAGGATGGACATGGCGGGCGCGCTTGCCTTCGATGAATTCGTTCGTCAAACGCCAGGGTCTGACAAGCAACCACCCGAACGACTGAAAGAAGCGGGCGTCGAGATTGAAAAAGGCGTCCGCCGCGTCCGCGAGGAGCGAGCCGAACGAACGTCGATAATCAATCGCCGGCTGCCCACACTGAGCGCAATAGGGGCCGGTGAGGGCGGCGCCGCAATTTTCGCAATGGGTGAGTGGCGGCTTTTGTTTTTTCTTGCGCCGCCACCAGCGATTGCGAGGGGGACGGCCGAGCTCGGCGGCGAAGGCGTCGCCCAGGATTAGCGGCGTCGTTTCATCGGACATTCCGGCGGGAGATTATGCAACTGCGCGCGGGAAGTCCATCGCACAGCGACGGTCTGAAGTTTGCAACTGCTAATCGCGCAGGAAAACCAACCCCGCCGTTCCCAAGATGCCAACCACGCAGATCATGACCGTGCTTTCGATGAAGTAGGGATAAGCCATGAGCGCGATCCCGATAAACATCGGTTTCCAGAGGCTCATCCTTTTGCCGTAGGCGAGGCCGACGAAGCCAATGCTGCTAAAGAGCAGACCGGCCAATAGGTTCGCGGCGGAGAGGCTTGGCATCATCGGCATCCTTTCTTCGCAGCTAAAACCGCGCCAGCTGGCGACGTCCGCACAGCAAGGACAATGCGGAAACATGCTTCTCCGAGAACGGATGGCGGTTTTCGGATGCAGCATGCTTGTAGCGCCTCCGTCCCGGGCGATGGCGGTGTGCTGAGGAGAGCATGCGCTGCAAGCAGGTTCGCAGTCCGCATTCGTTAGTCGTTAGGCTCGGCGACGCGTTTTCGGAAACAAAGGATTGACCGGCGCGAACGCCGGATGCCACGATGCGCGCTTCTCATAAGAGCGCAACGCACTCAACCGGAGACTTCTCGTGGCCGCCAATCTTTTTCGAACCAAAAGTCCTGACCTCTTGATCCGCGAATCGGAAGCGCCCGAGCGCAAAATGAAGCGCTCGCTCTCCGCCTTTGATCTCACTTGCCTCGGGATCGGCGCCATCATCGGCACGGGCATCTTCGCCCTCACCGGGACGGCGGCAGCGGGGGAACAAGTCGCCGATGCGTCGATCTGGAAAACGCCGTTGCTCAATTTCGCACAAGCTTGGCTCGCACACACAGACCTTGCATACGGACGAGCTGGCGCTGGTCCGGCAATTGTCATTTCCTTTGTCATCGCCGCGGTGGCTTGCGGTTTGGCGGCGCTTTGTTATGCCGAACTGGCATCGATGATTCCAGTTTCGGGCTCGGCCTACACTTACTCCTATGCGACCCTGGGCGAAATTGTTGCCTGGATCATCGGATGGGATCTGATCTTGGAATACGCCGTGGGGAACATGGCCGTCGCAGTCGGCTGGTCCGATTATTTCGTCAAGTTTCTCTATGCGGTAAGCCATGGAGCAATCAAATTTCCGCTCTGGCTGGTGGCTGACCCGGTTACAGCTGCGACCAAAATTGCTCAGGGCGGTGAGACCATGCGCTACTATGCGGCGGTTGCACCGCCTCATCTCTTTGGTCAGATCGTCGCCTTCAATCTTCCCGCTTTGTTAATCGTCGCCTTCGTCACAATTCTGCTCGTTTACGGAATCCGGGAAAGTGCGCGCGCGAATACGATAATCGTGATTTTGAAGTTAGCGGTTGTGGTATTTTGCATCGCCTTCGGTTCTTTTCTCGTTAGCCCCGCAAACTGGCATCCATTTATGCCCCTCGGCTTCTCAGGGGTAATGAGTGGCGCCGCAATTGTCTTTTTCGCCTACATTGGTTTCGATGCTGTTTCGACCACGGCCGAGGAAACTAAGAACCCACAGCGGGATTTGCCGATCGGCATGATCGCCAGTCTTATTATTTGTACCATCCTCTATGTTTTGATGTCCGGAGTGCTGACGGGCATAAAAAAATACTCAATTTATCTCGGAGACGCAGCTCCAGTGGCCACGGCGTTTGCATCCAAGCCGTGGGCCCAAGCTCTCGCCAGCGCTGGCGCGCTCGCCGGCATGACTTCCGTCCTGCTCGTTTTTCAGCTAGGGCAGCCGAGAATTTTGATGGCCATGGCGCGCGATGGTCTCCTTCCCAGGTTTTTCGCACGGCTCCACCCGCAGTTCCGCACTCCGCATGTGACGACAATTCTCACAGGAGTTGCCGTCGGCGGAGTTGCCATGTTCGTCGACATTGGATCGCTATCCGATCTGACTAATATTGGGACTCTCTTTGCCTTCATCCTCGTCTGTAGCGGCGTAATCATGCTGCGGCGCACCGATCGCGAGCGAAGTCGTCCGTTTCGGGTCCCGCTCGTTCCCTTCCTGCCGGTTCTCGGTATTCTGATGTGCTTCGCTTTGATGTTCAGTCTACCTTTGGAAACCTGGCTGCGGTTCTTTGTCTGGCTGGCGATCGGGCTGATGATTTATTTCTTCTACAGTATCCGCCACAGTCGGCTTCGCCTCGGGATCGATCCCGGCGAGACCGAGAACGAATTCCCGCCGATTGTGCCTTAAGCCGGATTCAAGAATGGACGCGTCGGCACGAGCCCGGCGATTCGCTTTTCATTCGGCATTGTGGGTATAGCGTTTGCCCTCGTGACGAAATTGACGCACGACCTGCTCGGCACTCCGTTGCTCGCCACCAGCTATGACGAGCTGACCGCACATTGCCACGAGCTCGCGCGGCGCGACGAGACGTACGCAATCGATTTTACGAACACGCACATCCTCACGCTGCGTCGTCAGGACCCGCGCTTTCGCGAAATCACCAGCCGCTTCGATCAATTCGTCCCCGACGGAATGCCTCTCATCTGGTGCTTGAACGCGCGCGGCGCCGGCCTGCGCGATCGGGTCTATGGGCCCACTTTTATGCGGCGTTGCCTTGAAGCCAGCCCGCCGCCTTGGAAGCATTACTTGTTAGGCGGCTCGGCGGAATGTGTCGCGGTATTACAGCGGCGCTTCGCTCATCTCGAGATCGTCGGGACGCACAACGGCTATTTTTCGCCCGCCGATGAGCCAGCAATCATCGAAGAGATCAACCGACTCTCGCCTGACTTTATCTGGGTCGGGCTCGGAACGCCGAAACAACAGGATTGGATTCACCGGCACAAACAGTCGATCCGACGCGGCGTGGTCCTCGCGGTCGGCTTCGCCTTCGATGTCAACTCCGGCCTGAAGAAGGACGCGCCGGGGTGGATGCAGCGGGCTGGACTGACGTGGGCATTTCGCATCTTTTCGGAGCCGCGGCGGTTGTTCTCTCGCTATCTTCGTTACAACACCCTCTTCCTTTACTACCTCATCAGAGATGCACTCGCTCCGCCGCACGCCTAGGGCTTTGTGTGGGCTGCTGGTTCTGGCTCTGAGCACTTGCTCGCGCCAGAGCGCCGCCCCGACCCCGGCGCACGATTTCATCAAAGGAATGACCGTGTCGGCGCAGACCTGGGGTTGGGAATGGGCGACGCCGGAGATGGCGCAAACGCTCGACGAGTTGAAGTCACTAGGCGTAAACAGCATCGCGATTCATCCCTACGCCCAGATCGAAAACGACGGACACGTCCGCTTCCGGAACATCGATAACTTTCATCATATTACCGTCCCGCTTGATTGGGCGCGAGAGCGCGGCCTTTCCGTCATGCTCATCCCGCACATCGCCTATTGGGGATCGAAATTCCTCTGGCGTGGCGAGATTAACTTCCAGAGTGCGGAGGAATGGGATCGCTTCTTCTCCGATTACGAAACCTGGATCGTGCAGATGGCACGGATCGCGCAGGAGCATGGCGCAGCGACCTTCTGCATTGGACTCGAATTTACGGAAGCGCAGAAGTTCGACCAACGCTGGCGCAAGATTATCGCCGCCATTCGCGCTGTCTATCACGGTAAAATCACCTACGGGGGAAACTGGGATAGTTACCAGGCGGTCAAGTTTTGGGACGCACTCGACTACATCGGCGTACTCGCCTATTTTCCCCTCACCAAAACCATTAATCCTTCCGAACGCGAAATTGCCGCTGCCTGGGACAAGCGCTGCGCGGAACTAAAGGCCTTCTCACAGGCGCATGGGGGCAAGAAATTTCTCTTCGTCGAAATCGGCTATAACGAAAGCGCGCGCGCCGCAGCCGAGCCCTGGGCTTTCAAAACCGGTGGCGAGAAGGCGGAAGAAATCCAGCAGCGCTGCATCGCGGTCGCGCTCGATCTCCGGATCCACCATCCCTTTCTCGCCGGGATGTATTGGTGGAAATGGTTCCCGGAGTTACCAAGCCACGAGCGGGAAAATTATCGGCTGCAAACACCCGCGATCAAAGCCTTGATTGCAAAGCATTGGCGTCAATAATCGCGGCGCACGCCTTCATTCTTCCTTCGTATAGCCAAAGAATCCGCGATCACGAATCATCTCCGCGACCTGCGACGGAACCATCTCATCCCAGGTCTCATCGCGGCTCGCAATCCGCTTGAGCACGTCGCGGGAAAAAATCGGCAGATAATCTGGATTGAAGTTATCGAGCTGAACAAAGCTGCCGCGTCCCACAAGATAGTCATAAAGCGGTTGTAACTCGGGTTTCACCTTCAAGGTATGGATGGTTTGCAGCTCTTCTTCGCCGCTGCGGCGCAAGGGATAAACGTAGACTTTCAAATCGTTCTTGAAAAGCCGCCCAAAGCTCTCGAGGGTGCCGCCCGGAAGTTGGGCGTAATATTTTTCGTCAAATAACTCTGAGACACTTGGCAGACCCATGACAATCGCGATCCGCTCTTTCGTGCGCCACGCGAGATAGGCTGCGAGGCGGTAGTATTCGAAGTAATCGGAGATGAGCACTGTCATGCCACAGGCTCCGAGCAACTCCGCGCGTGCGAGGAAGTCGCGCCGGTCCACATCCTTTCCGCCGGCGAGCAGGTTGCGCATGGTCAGCTCCATTAGCGGCAGGATCGGTTTCTCCGCCACCGTGGGATCCGCTTTGAACTTCGACAGGGCGCACTCCAGCATGTCGATATTGACGTGCGTCGTTGGACGAAAGCTTCCGCGTTCCACGAGAACCGCTTTCCCATGAAGCACATCCGACGGCTGCAGGACCTCGCGATTCGGCCCGAACATGGCCGCGCCACTTAGTCCCAGCTGGACGAGTTTCAGCGCCATGATGCGGTTATCCACGTTACGGAACTCGATCCCGCGCAGCTCGAACATGTCAATCTCGAGGCGGCCGGTTGTGAGCTTGTCGAGGAGCGACTCGACTAGCTCTTCCGGAACGTGACTAAGGAAAAATGCGCCATAGCAAAGGTTGACCCCGACGATGCCGAGCGCTTCCTGTTGCAGCGAGGCCTCGTCATCGAGCATCCGCACGTGCATGACGATCTGGCTTGGCTCATCATTCACCCGGCTCTGGAATTTAATTCCCATCCACCCGTGCGTCTCGCCGCCACTGCGAAAACCGCGGGCCGCCACCGTGTCGGCAAAGGCAAAAAAGGAAGTGTTATCGCCGCGCTCGCGCCCGAGTCGCTCGACATCGAGATCGAACTCCCGATCGAGCATCGCCTGCAAGCGGCCCCGCGAGACATAACGCTCAGCGTGCCCATAGATGGCGTCGCTCACTTTCATATCGTAAGCCGACATGCTTTTCGCGATCGTCCCGGCCGCCCCGCCGACACGGAAAAACCAGCGCACCACTTCCTGACCGGCGCCGATTTCCGCAAAAGTTCCATACCAGCGTGGATCGAGATTGATCTTCAGCGCCTTTGAATGGGTATCGATTATTTCGTCTTTCATGTTGTCGAAGACTTAACCTGCAAGAGGGCCGGACGCGAGGTTTTGATTTTCGAGCCTAAAATGTGCCTAACGAACATAGGCTCGGCGTAAACTCCGGACGGAGCGTTTCGTAGTCCTGCGCCCGAGCCATAGCCGATGGCTTCGCCTAACCATCAAGGGTGAAGCCGATCTTCACTGTCACCTGCCAATGGTCGATCTTATTCTCGACGATATGGCCACGCGTCTCGCCGACCTCGAACCAGCGCATGTTGCGGATCGTCTTGCTCGCCCGCGCGACCGCGTTTTGCACCGCGCCTTCGATGCTTTCCTTCGACGAACCGACTAATTCCATCTTCTTGTAAACGTGTTCACTCATGCTCTGAAAATGCCGCGCTACTTTGCGGAACTCAATCGAAAAGGCGCCCGTCGGTCGTAGCCGGGGGCGCTGACCCGGCCGGAATTGATCCCCGCTTACGCGTTCGGGATCAACGCCCCGGCTACAGCGGCAACTTTGCGTTGAGCCAGCGCGATCGCCTTGTTAGGGTGAATCCGCATCCATGGAAAAGAATATCGAGTCTCATCTCAAGGAAACCCGCGTCTTTCAACCGCCTCGCGGCTTTTCGAGGAAGACGAGGGTTAACAGCCTCGAAAAATATCGTCGACTTTATCGCGAATCGATCAACAGGCCGGAAAAATTCTGGGCCCGTGAGGCGAAAGAACTGACCTGGCAGGAGCCTTGGAAAAAGGTGCTCGAATGGAAGGCGCCCTTCGCGAAATGGTTTGTTGGTGGGAAGCTCAACGTGTCTGAGAATTGTCTGGACCGGCATCTCGACGGCCTGCGGCGCAATAAAGCCGCGATCATCTGGGAAGGCGAACCAGGCGAAAAGCGCGTCCTCACTTATCAACAGCTGCATCGCGAGGTTTGCCGTTTCGCCAATGTCTTGAAGCGTAACAAGATCAGGAAAGGCGATCGCGTGATCATTTATCTGCCGACCATTCCCGAGGCCGCGATCGCGATGCTCGCCTGCGCGCGGATCGGCGTGATCCATTCGGTGGTCTTCGGTGGGTTCAGTGCGGATAGCATTCGCGATCGCATCGCGGATTGCGGCGCGACGGCAGTCATCACGGCCGACGGTGGATACCGGCGCGGTGCAATTGTCCCGTTAAAGCAGAACGTCGACGAAGCTCTAAAGGGCAATACCTCGATCAAGCGCGTGATCGTTTTTCGGCGCGCCGGCAACGAAATTCAGATCGAGGAAGGACGCGATGTCTGGTGGCATCGAGAGCTACAATATGTCGATGCGCGCTGCCCGGCGGTGGCGCTCGAAAGCGAGCATCCGCTTTACATTCTCTACACCAGCGGCTCGACCGGGAAGCCGAAGGGCATCCTGCACACGACGGGCGGCTATCTCCTTGGTAGTTATGTTACCTGTAAGTATGTCTTCGATTTGCGTGAAGAGGATGTCTATTGGTGTACCGCCGATGTCGGTTGGGTTACCGGTCATAGCTATGTGGTTTATGGCCCCCTCGCGGCCGGAGCGACAACTTTAATGTATGAAGGGGCGCCGAATTGGCCGGAGCCGGATCGCTTTTGGCGACTCATTGAAAAATACGCAGTCAGTATTCTCTACACGGCGCCGACCGCGATTCGGGCCTTTATTCGTTGGGGCGACAAATGGGTGAAGAAGCACGATCTATCGTCGCTGCGATTGTTAGGCACGGTCGGCGAACCGATCAATCCCGAAGCTTGGATGTGGTATCACAAGGTCATTGGCGGCGGGCGTTGCCCGATCGTCGATACCTGGTGGCAGACCGAGACGGGTGGGATCATGATTACACCCTTACCTGGCGCCACGCCGACGAAGCCCGGTAGCGCGACGCTCCCTTTCTTCGGCGTCGATGCGGCCGTGGTAGATGCTGCGGGGAAAGAAGTGCCGCCAAACGTCGGTGGCAAGCTCATCATTAGGCGACCGTGGCCGTCAATGTTGCGCGGCATTTATGGCGATAAGAAGCGCTACCGGAAACAATATTGGAGCGAATATAAAGGCAACTACTTCACCGGCGACGGCGCGCGCCGCGACAAGGACGGCTATTTCTGGATCGTCGGTCGAATCGACGACGTCCTGAACGTCGCTGGACATCGGCTCGGCACTTCCGAGATTGAGAGCGCGCTCGTGAGCCATGCAAAGGTCGCTGAAGCGGCGGCCGTGGGGCGGCCGGACGAGATCAAGGGCCAAAGCCTGGTGGTCTTTGTCACTTTGAAGTCGGGGGTGAAGCCATCCCCAGGCTTGAAGGAGGAACTGCGCGGTCATGTGGCGACGCACATTAGCGCCATCGCCAGGCCTGACGAAGTGCGCTTCGCTGAAGCCCTGCCGAAAACCCGGAGCGGCAAGATCATGCGGCGCCTTTTGAAGGAAATCGCGGGCGGCAAAAGCATCACCGGCGACACCACGACTCTGGAAGATTTCAGCGTTCTGGCAAAGTTAAGCAACGCCGAAGAATAAGAGCTGGCTTAGACTTTCGCTGTGAGCTTTATCTCCACCGGCTTCCGCGAGTTGACGCTGAAAGTGCGCCGGCAACGCACTCGCATGGCCTTGCGCCACGAGAAGCGTGCCCTCAAAAAAGCGGAGATTGCGCTCGGCCGTGAAGGCACTTCCGAGGCAACGCATTTTCCCGAAGTGAGGGCGGAAATCGTCGCCCTGAGAAAGCTCGAGCAGGAGCAGAAAGAGTTCGCCGTCCGCATTGCCCAGATCGAGGAGGCGGTGCAGCAGATCGATCAGCAGCGTCAGGAAAATTCGCGCGAACAAACCGCCGCACTCAGCAGACTGGAGGAAGAAAAACGGCCGCTCGTGGAAGCGCGAAACAAAGCGAAAACGGCGTCCGAAAATTGCGGTAAAGAGCTCGCAACTTTCGAGCGCCGGATCGCCGAGAACGAGGCGGCGGAAGGGAGCTTGCTCAAAGAGCTCTCCGGCTTGCAGGCGACCGAACCGCCCCCGGCCGATCTGCAGGAGCAGATGGATCGGATCGCAGCCGAGCGTGAACAATTACCGAGAGATAGAGCGCAGATGTTGCAGTCGCGGATTGAGACCGAGGAGGACTGCCGCGACGCGCGCGAGAAGCTTTCCGCCGCCGAGGCTGCGGTCGCACAAGCAGAGAAGAAGATCGCGAGCGCCCGCAGCGAATTTGAAGCGCGCGATCGCGCCTTGAACGAGAGCAGCCGCACGCAACAGGAAGAGGCGCGACAGGCTCGACAGCGGCACCAGACGGTCGAAGAGAAAAAGGATCCCGCCTATCTCAATATCGGTCGGCACCTCGCCACGGTCGGCATCGCGCCGCCGAGCGCGCCCCATCTCCTCACCGACGTGCAACGGCATCGCGAAGCAGTCGAGCGCCACGTCGCCCACACGCGCGAACTCGGCGAGGTCTCCAGCCAGATCGACAAACAGGAGTTACGGAAGTTTTATTTTACGATCGCTTCGCTTCTCGTCCTCCTCGCGATCGTGGTGGCGCTCGCTTCGCAGTCACCTTCCCGGCGCGACTGGCTTCCGCAAGAGACGGCCGCAATGTTTTCCCTCAACCCGCGGCAGTTCGCTCAGAATCAGTTCGCGCAACGCTGGCAAAAGGAGCACCCGGACGTATGGCAGAAAGTCTTCGCCGGACTGGTTGGGCCGGCCGCGCGCATTCCTTCGCTCGATCTCACCCGTGATGCCAGCCGAGTGACACGCGCGACTACGATGGAAGGTGGAGATCAATCGCGCGATTACATGCTCGTGGAAACGCGCGGCGAGATTGGGCCGTCCTTGCGCGCGATCTCACAGGATAAGAGTTTCGAAACAAGTACGGTAAGCGGCCTGGTCGTCTGGCAACGACCCGACGTCTCAATCGCACGCGTCGGACCAAAAACGCTCGCGGTCGGTTCGTTAGACGAGGTCGATGAGCTCGTGGAGGTAAGGCTCGGGACCGAGCCTGATCTGAAGGTCGACGATCCCATGTTGCAGGAGTTTCAGAATCTCGATCCCGACAGCACGTTGCGACTGGTCTCGCGCGATCCGGGAGATATGACGCAGCTTTTTGGGCCGATTTTCGCCCACCAGGTCCTTGCCGCGTCGCAATCGCTGGGCTTTGCCGTGACCTTCGACAATCCGACGAAGGCACATTTGTTTGTTAGGGTGAGTGATGCCGGCGCCGCGAAAACGCTGGTCGATTCTTTACAGAAAGATCCGGCACCCTGGCTTACACTGCCCGGCTCCGATTTTGTTCTCTTTACCGGGGTGCCGAAGGTCCAGCAAGACGGAGCGAAGGTGGACGTGCGTTTCGAGATCCCAGACGGTGCTGCCCGGCTCCTGCTGCAACGCCTGGCTAAGGTCCAGCCGGCGGTTGCCCCTAACGAATGAGAGGCCATCGCGTGATTGGCTATCATCCCGAGCGTAGCGAAGGATCTGACGGGTATTGGGTGGCGAGGCAAGGAGGGATTTCGCCCGAGACGTTCCTACGGGTTGAGGAGATGCCGCGGTGGTGAGGACATTCGCGAGGTTCTTCGGTTCGCGCAGGATGACAGGTGTTGATCTCGTAAGGATGACGTCTGCACTTCGAGTTTCTCTATTACTGTTACTCTTTTCCGCTCTCACAGTTTCGGCGACTCCACACTACGATAACCTCATCGACCTTAAGTCGGTCGATCAGGCGATTGTGGTCGATCTTCGCTATGCCACGCCACACAACCTGACCGGCCACGCTTTATATCCTTCCGACATGCCTGCACTCGTTAGGCCCACTACCGCGGCGCGCCTGGAGAAGGCGCAGAAGTTCCTTCAGACCCGGCGCTACGGTTTGAAAGTCTGGGACGCCTATCGGCCGGTGGCCGCGCAGATGGAACTCTGGCGGAAAGCCCATAACAGGTCTTTCGTCGCCAGCCCGGAAGTGGGTCATGGCTCGCTTCACACCTGGGGCGTCGCGGTCGATGCCACGCTCGTGGACGAAAAGGGTCACGAAGTTTCGATGCCGACGATGTTCGATGAATTTACGCCTGCAGCAAAGCTGCACTATCATGGCGACGATCGCGCCGTGAGGTTCCATCTGAGATTGCTTCAGGCGGCGATGCGTCACGGCGGGTTTTATGGCATGCGCACCGAGTGGTGGCATTTCGTTGCTTACGATTGGAGGAAATACGGACCGGTTCGCGAGCTGGACGAAGATCGCTAGAAGAGACTTATGCTTGCAACACTTAGCCAGGATCTCAGCCAGCCGGAATACATTCACGTCCTGATCAATCCGTTGCCGGTTTACGGTCTCCTCGTCGCGACCATCGGGTTGGTCATCGCACTGATTCAGCGCAGTCGGCGCGCGCAGGTCGCGACGCTTGCGCTTGTGCTGTTAAGTGCGGCAATGGCCTGGCCGGTCGTGCATTTTGGGGAGGTTGCTTACGATCGTGTGCTGTCGTTAACCAATGCTGAGGGAGCAGCCTGGCTCAAGGTGCACATGCATCGTGCGGATCAGTTCGTCTGGTTTTTCTACGCGCTCGCCGTCGTCGCGGCAGTTGCCATCTTTGCGCCCATCAGGTGGCCAAAATCCGCGACCATTTTGGCCATTGTGACTTTGCTGTTCGCCTGTGTCGTTCTAGCTATGGGCAGTTACATCGGCTACGCCGGTGGGCGCATTCGCCATCGCGAGTTTCGCAACGAACCCGCTCCGCCTGTTCCGGTCGAGCAGGATGACTCCTAACCACGTGCGCGTCGACATCATCACACTTTTTCCCGAGATTTGTCGCGCTCCCTTGAGCGAAAGCATGATGGGCCGCGCGCAGGAGGCGGGTGCGCTCGAGTTGAAGGTTCACAACTTGCGCGCCTGGACGGACGATCGCCATCACGTGGTGGATGATGCGCCCTTTGGCGGCGGCCAGGGAATGGTGATGAAACCGGAGCCTATCTTTGCCGCAGTCGAGTCACTCCACACAGACGCTAGCACGATCGTGCTCATGACTCCGCAAGGTCGACGTCTTAACCAGGCGATGACAGAAGAGTTTTCGGCGCAGAAACACCTTATCATTATCTGCGGTCACTACGAAGGGATCGATCATCGAGTAATCGAACATCTGGTCGACGCTGAAATTTCGATTGGTGACTATGTTCTCACGAACGGCGCGATCGCGGCGGTCGTCTTTGTCGACGCGATCGTTAGACTGCTCCCAGGAGTGCTCGGTCATGAATGCTCTGCGGCGGATGATAGCTTCACGAACGGATTGTTGGAGGCGCCGCAATACACCCGTCCAGCCGATTTCAGAGGATGGAAAGTTCCGGAGGTTTTGCTTTCTGGGCATCACGCCGAAATCGCGGCTTGGCGGAAGCAGGAGGCGGAACGCCGCACGCGTCGAAATCGCCCAGATCTGTTATCGTAGGTCTTTGGTCTATCGCCCGTTTCCGCATCACCGTCAGAACTAACGATGCGGCGAGCGTTTGGGCACGGATTTCCTTCGTTTGCCGAAAGGTACAAGCAAATAACTTATCCCGCCGATGAGCCCCCATGACGCCTGGATAGCGTAGCCTAGCGACGCCGCCAGCGCGCCCACCGCGGCCGGCACGCCGACGAGATGCCCGAGCAACTTCTGGAACAGCGTTTCCCGCAGGCCCACCCCTCCGAAAGAAATCGGCGCTCCCGTAATTGTGTTCACGAGCGGCATGATCGAGACAAAATCGATAAAGCCGGGCGAGCGCCCGGCGGCGCCATGAAGGGAGCGTGCAGCGCAGTAGTAGGTCACGTAATAAGCGAGGTGCGAGAGAGTCGTTAGGCCAAGCGCGGTCGCGCAAATCCAAGGCTGCCGGCCGTAAAGGCGCAGCGCCTCGCCCGCTTCCACGATCGCGCCCCGAAAAGGGAAGGGTTCGGGTAACCGGTTTAAGATCCCGTAGCCAACTGTAATCAACAATGCTACGACAAAAAGTGCCGAACCCCCAAGTATTGCAAGCGCGAGATAAGTAATATGGGCCGTCGGCGGGAAACGATTCAGCCAATCAAAGCGGAAGAGGACGACGATGACCGCAAGAAGAAAGATCGAGACGAGACCAAGGAGCCGATCCATCGCCACAGAGAGGGTCGCACGGGTTTTTCTCTGAGGCGCTTCCTTAAAAACAAAGTAGAGCCGCATCGCGTCGCCGCCGATCAGGCCGGGCAGGAACATATTGAAGAAGAGCCCGATGATCACGATTGCGCCGGCTTTCAGCCAATCCAGCGCGATCCCTTGCACGCGCAAGAGCAGCTGCCAGCGTACCGTGGCGAGGCTTTCGACCAGGCTATAACAAGCCCAGCCAAGCAGAAGCCAATGCCAATCCGATTGCTGCAGTGCTTTTAGAACCTGCGCGCGCTTCTGCGGGTCGTGGAAGATATAATAAATCCCCGCGGCTGTCACGAGCAGTTGCAGCACCAGGATGGCGAGCCGGCGGATCATTACCACTCTAGATCGCAGCCGAAACGGATTGTGTCACTTCTTTGCCAAGAATTCCGTATTTGTCGCGCGCCTCACATCCGGTTTAATAGGCAGACACATGAGTCATTCTGAGGAGACGAGAACATCCCGCTGGAAGTGGCTTTTCTTCGATCGCCTCACCGAGTTGGTCTTCGTCTTCATCGGCGTTTACTCGGCCTTTCTCCTGAACGGTTATCAGATTCACCAGGAGGAAAACCAGCGTCGGGGACGTTTGCTCACTTATCTGCTGCGACAGGCTGATGACAACGCCGCGCGCTTGCGCGAGACCACGGTCGACTACGACAAGCGCATGAACGTTTTTTTTGACCATCTGGCCAAAGGCGAAATGCCACCGGTGGAACCAACGAACTGGGCGAGCAGTTACAACGGGAATGACATTGGCTGGATTTTGCAGACTGGAGCCTTGGAATTCTTCGATATTCAAACGGTCGCTCGGCTGCGCGAAGTCGATGCCATCGCGCGGACTGGACTGGCCATTCTCGCCCACGACGAAAAGTTGAGCGACGCGCTGATCGCGCCGCACGTCGGCAATCGGGGCTACTTCTATGACCCGGTGACGAAAAAGCTTCGGCCTGAATTTTCGTTTTATCTCGACACCTGGCGTGATGGTTCACGTTTTCTCCACACGATGAACGACGCGCGTGATACGCTTGCGAAGCAGCTTCGTGTAGAACAAGCGCGCCATCGCTGATTTTTTGATCACCGCTACTCGATGAAAGTGCGCAATCGGGCAAGGAGCGAAGTTAGTTACGGTCCATGGTTCGTCGGTCTGGGCGCGGCTCTCTGGGGCACGGAGAGCGCCTGGCGGATTCCGCTTAATAATCTTTTTGACGCGCAGGTCATCGTCTTTTGGGAACACGTTCTTATCCTGCTCACTTTCCTGCCGCTTCTCCTCGCGCGGCTGTCCGAGATTCCGAAGATCGATGCGCGGACCTGGGGCTATCTCATTTTTTCGGGATTCGCCGGGTCCGCCGTGGGGACGATTTTCTTCACTCTCGCGCTGAAGTCCGGCAATCCAACAGTTGTGAATGTGATCCTCAATGTGCAACCGATCATCTCGACCGCGGGCGCCTGGGCACTCTTTGGGGATCGGCTCGCGCCGCGATTTTTTCTCTACGCCGGCATCGCGGTGTTGGCGGGAGTATTTCTCTCGGTCGAACATCCACTGCTCATTCGGAGGTCGTTTGCAGAGGCGGGTCTGAATCGGGGAACGGTTTACGCGCTCGTCTGTGCTTTCTTCTGGGGACTCTCGACTGTCGCCGGCCGCGGCGTGATGACGGGCATGTCGCTAAGGTTGGCCGCGAGCTTGCGCATTGTGGTCGGGCTGGTTTGCATGACTCTTGTTCTCATCTTCTTCCAGCAACTGCAGGGCGCTTCGCTCTGGCCGGCGACCGCGCAGGCGCATCCGGCGACCGCGATCGGTGCGCTCGCCCTGCTCGCGACGATCTCCGGCGGAATCCCCCTCTTGATCTACTTCGAAGGACTCCGTCTAACGAAAGCCTCGACCGCCGGCTATTTCGAAATGATGCAAACGCTCGCGGCGGTTTGTATCACGTGGGGATTTTTTCACGCCCCTCTCCAAGCGCATCAGATCATTGCCGCGATCGTCTTAATCGGCGCGGCGACGATGGTGCAACGGGTCCAGCAGAAGCTCCAGGATACTCTCGTCGTGGCGCGAGAGGAAAACGAATAACTCGGACAACCCTTTTGCGCACCTAACGATTCCAAGTAGGAGACGATCGGCAGCCGGACGATCGAGGCTACCCGATTACCTGTGGATTACGCTACCGAATTGCGATCAGTGCCGGCGGTTCGCGAAATGGGAAAGTGCCATGCTCATGGCAACCGCGCCCAAAGTCTTCACCAGCATCGGATGTTCGGCGTAAACCTGGCTCACGCGATCAATGATGGTCGGATCCTGTTCTTGGGCGTGGGCCGCGGCTTGTTGCACCGCCTCCGGAGAGACGCGCGCGGCCTGCTCTGGCGTGACCTGTGGCATTGCGCCGCTTGCAGGCATGGCGATGCCGGTCGATTGCATGATCTGCGAGAGCGCGCCTGTGCCGGCGCCGCTCACGAGCAAGGTATTGAGAAGGTTGGCGCGTTGGTTGCCATTCGAATTGCCGAAAAGCTGGCCCACCATCTGGCCGAAAGGCGCGGTCTGATTCGAACGAAACATCGCGGCCAGGCCATTGGCCAAATCAGCTTTCGGAGCCGCTTGGGCGACTTGATTGAAATGCGTATCGACATCTGCCGGCGGCGTCGAGACACCCGCTTGCGAGTAATTTTGCAAGACATCTGCGATCTGATTCATCCAGCTCATGCCGGAAACATGCGCCTCGCTT
>DASXPA010000107.1:0-21706 GCA_036493915.1 Chthoniobacterales bacterium
GAGTGGCGAAGGGAGACGGTTACGTTCTCGAGCGGAATCTTCTGTCGCCGCGCGTAGAAACCTACGGTCATGGAAGTGCAGGAACCGAGAGCGGCGAGCAGGTAATCGTAAGGATCGGGCGCCGCTGCGGTGCCGCCGAGGTCGGTTGGTTCGTCGATGCGGAAGCTGTATTTGCCAGCGGTCGCTTCCTGAAGAAAACCGTTCGCCTTTCCGCGCACGACGACGTGCTCGACGGGATTGTCAGGAGGTGCGGATGGATTACTGCTCGAATCGGTCATGCGCGACTATAGCGGCTCGGCTGTGACCGGCGAAGACAAAGGCGGCGATGCCTTCCTAGGACGCTGTAACATTGAAAGTGGGACCAAGCGTTTTTTCCGAATTGACCCTCGAATCATAGCTCCAACTGAAAACTCGACCGCCTTAAGCGGTCAAGTTGATAAACGCCGTAGAAATTCAGAGCCGATTTAGTGTTACACTGCAGACGTGTCATCCATTTCCGCGGAATCCGACGCTTGAAGGGACGGCCGTTGTCCCTTCCGCGTTTGGCCTAAAGAATCAGACACGGACGACACGGCGGTCATCTCCGCAGTTTTCCAACAGGCATAACGCGCTCTAAGAGATCTCCTCAAACTCGCCGCGCTCGCGATTCTTACGGACCCGATCCCAGGGAAAGCATTTGCCGTTCATGGCGACGTAAACGCCCGCGGGCAAGACCTGCACAAAAGAGAGAGCGCTGCCGAGATTAAAAAGGCCGTCAGAGCTGCCGAAAGCCCAGGGGATCATCGCGCCGGTGAGCACCACCGTCTTGCCGGAAACGGCGTGCGCGAGGGCGGCGGCGGTGTCGGTCATGGTATCGGTGCCGTGGGTGATGACGATGCGGTCTTCTTTGGACTGGAGGCAATTTTGCACGATAAGGGTGCGATCGGAGTCGGTCATCTCGAGACTATCGATCATCATGACGGTGCGGATGTTTACCTGCACGCGGGACCGGCCGCGCTCGAGCATCTCCGCAAGGTGAGTGTCTTTGAAGAAGAGCTGGCCGGTGCGTTCGTTATATTCCTTATCGAAGGTGCCGCCGGTGACAAGGATTCGGATGGCCATAAAATGCTAAAGAAGATGAGAAGCCATGCGGAGCAAATAGCCGGGCTGCAGAATAGCGCGACCGTGGCCGAAGGCCAGATAATCGGTATCGAGCACGGCGAGCCTGATAGTTTCCTGACGAACGCCGACTAAGCGAAGCGGTCCGGGTTGAGCAGCGCCATCTCCACACTCGGCTTGCGGCCGGCAAATGTCTCCGCGACGAGCAAGCCGGTGATCGGCGCCAGTGTCACGCCCAGCATGGCGTGACCGCACGCTGCGGTAAGATTCGCCGGACGCGCGAAGCGCCCGATATACGGCAGGCCATCAGGCGAAACCGGCCGGTAGCCGAACCAAGGCTGGATGCCGGCGAAGTCGCTCGCCCGGAAGTCAGGAAAATAGGATCGTGCCGCGGCGATGATTTGCGCGACGCGCTCGGGGCGCACGGAACCGTTGTGCCCGCTGATCTCCATCGTGCCGCCGAAGCGCAGCCGATCGCCCATCGGGGTGACGGCCACGCGCCGCTCCGCCAGGATCATCGGTTTGCTGAAACGGAAGCGCGGATCTTTGATCGTCAGGCTGTAACCCTTACCCGGCTGCATCGGCAGGCGGAGGCCGAGATGGCGCGCGGCCTCCGGCGCCCACGAACCGGTCGCGATCACGTATTCATCCGCGACGAACTCGCCCGCAGTCGTCGACACCGCGGTGATGCGGCCCGCCGCGGTGCGCCAGCCTTGGACGTTCGTATTCCATTGCAGTTTGACTCCCTCTTGTTTGAGCAGCGCAACGAGCGCGGGCATCAACTTCGATGGGGTGAGGTGCGCGTCGATCGGGAAATAGATCGAGCCGGCGATCTCCATCGGCGCGCCCGGTTCGAGTGCGGCGGTTTCCTGCGCGTTGAGGACGCGCGCTTCCATGCCAAGTTCGTTCGCCACGCGCGCGAGACCTTGCGTTTCATGCTCAAGACCTTCCTCCGTCTTGCAGAGATTCAGCAGGCCCTCCGTGCGGAGTTCGAATGCGTTCCCGGTTTGCTCCGCCAGCCTAACGAAAAGCTGACGCGCGGCCAGACACAGATCGCGCAGGGCCGGCGCCGCTCGCTGGGTGTGCGCGCGAGTGCAACTGCGGGCAAAGAGCCAGCTCCATCGGATCAGCTCCGGGTCGAGGCGCGGTTGGATGTAAAAGGGGCTGCGCGAGCTGAGCATCCATTTCAAGCCTTGCCAAAGCATCCCCGGCGCGGAGATCGGCACGACATGACTCGGGGAGATGTAGCCGGCGCTCCCCCAGGCGCACGAGTCGGCGCCCTCAGCGTTCCGCTCGATGAGCGTGACCGCGAAACCGGCGCGCGCGAGATAATGCGCGATGCAGAGGCCAACAATGCCTCCGCCGCAAACCACCACGCTCCGAGAGCGACTCATGACAACCGACTATAAGACACCGTTCCAGACGAGACGATGGAAGTGCCGGTCCATTCCGTCCGATGGGATAATCATGCCTGTTGCACCCACCAGGTCAGCGAGAAAACAGGCCGTGTGGCTCAGACAGGTGCAAGCACTTTCAGTCGCGATGTGATCGCGAATTCGACCGGGCAAGCACCCATCAACTCGCCATCCAATTCCACCGGCACGTCTTCTGTGCTGCTCACGCGCAATCGTCCCGTTTGGAAATACTCGACGTCTCGCGTCGTGATGTCGGAAGTGAAGATGACGTTTTGCAGATACTTGATGAGCTCGAAATAGCCTAGCTGTTTGAAGACAAGCACGTCGAGCAGTCCGTCATCGATCACGGCGTGTTTGAAAAACGGAAACGGTCCGCCATAGCGCCGGCCGTTACCGACGAGCACGAACGATCCTTCGTCGGTCACGGCGTTCTCCGATTCGATGCGAAGACGCGGTGGCCGCCGGCCCGCGATCTGCGCCGCGGAAATCAAATAGCTAAGCGGGCCGAAATTTCGCTTCAATGAGCGGCTCGTTTCCTTCACTGCCTGTGCGTCGAGACCGACCCCGGCCAGTTGCACGAAATGCTTGTCGTTCGCCGTGGGCAAATCGACCAGCCGCGTCCGTTCCGCCTGAATGATCTGCCAGCAGCGCCCGAGATCGTTTGCCGGCAAACCGAGCTCATTCGCGAAAACATTCATCGTCCCCATTGGCATCAGACCGAGCGCGGCCTCCGAGCCGGCGAGACCGTTGACAACTTCGTGCACCGTCCCGTCGCCGCCCGCGGCCACGATCTGCTCGAACCCATCCGCGACCGCCTTCCGCGCCATCTGTTCAGCGTCCCCTGCCCTCACCGTCGCGCAGAAAAACGAGTCGCTGCACAACGCGCGCAACCGCTCCTCCCAGCGATGAGCGCGCTCGCTCCGCGCGTTGGGATTCAAAATGACGCAGGTTTTCGGCAAGGCTTACTTGTTAGGCGGCTTTCCCTTTTCTTCAATCGTCCACTGGGTAACCTTCCCCAGTGCAAAAAATCGGCCGCCTCCTCCTCTGGCTCTTCGGGGGCGTTTTCATCTTCGCGTGCATCGTCTTGCTGGCCGTGAACCTCTACGTTCAATCGCGGGCCACGCACCAACGCATTCAGCAGGAACTCAGCCAACGCCTCGACACGCCACTGCAACTGCGCCAGATCAGCGTCACGCCGTGGAGCGGATTGAAGCTCAGCGGCATCACCATTCCGCAGACCGGCAAAGGCGTAGCCGGCGATTTCTTGAAGGCGCAGACGTTTCAGCTGCGGGTAAACTTCTGGTCGCTTTTTAGCAATCGGCTTGTCATCCGGCGGGTTTCTTTGATCAAACCGCAGGTCGTCTGGGCGCAAAATTCCGCGGGGCAATGGCGGTTACCGTCCTTGCCGGTGGAGAACATCGCGCCTGCGCCTTCCGGCCAAATCGTCGCCGCCGGTTCACCCGCGGCCCCCGCCCCCCTTCGTTCGGCGCCCCCCGCACCGCCGCCCGTGGCCGTTGCGCCTAACAAATCCCCGGCCGGTGCAGCGTCCGCCGCGAGCTTTACCCCGGAAGTTCGCCACGTCGATCTGCGCGACGGCAACTTTACCTTTCTCGATTCCGCTGGCCGGGTGATCGCGAAGTTCATCGGCCTCGATTTTACCTCCAGTTTTCGGACCGCCACCGCGATCAAAGGCAGCACCCACGTCGCGAAGATTTCTTTGCGCGATCGCTTCTTCATCGAGGAGCTCGACTCACCCCTGCATTACGATCCCGCTCAGCTCATTTTTTCCAACATCTCCGCGCACGCTGCCGGCGGGCTCCTCAACGGCAGCTTCGACATGCAGCTGCAAGCGCCGGATTCGCCCTTCCGCGCGAGGGTCCAATTTCGCGATCTCGAGGCCGATAAACTCGTGACCAACGCGGGCGGCCCGCCCGGCCTGATCGAAGGCCGGCTCGGGGGTTTTCTCGAAGCAAGCGGTAAGACCGCAGACAGCAATGCGCTCAACGGCCGTGGCGAAATTCTTCTGCGCGAGGGTAAGCTGCAGCAATACAGCCTGCTCGTCGCGCTTGGGCAAATCCTCCAGATCGACGACCTGATGCGGCTGCAACTGGAACAGGCCGAAGTGCATTTCCACATCAACCCCGGCATCGTCACGATCGATCAACTGCTCCTCTGCTCGCCGAACATTCGCCTCTCCGCAACCGGCACGGTCAACTTCAGCGGCAAGCTCCACCTCGATGCCCAGCTCGCTTTGAACAACAAAATCCGCCGCCAACTCTTCGGACCGATCCGGGAAAACTTTAAGCCGATCACTAATCCGGCCGGTTACGCGGCGGTCGCCTTCAACGTCAGCGGCACCGTCGAACGACCGAAGACCAATCTCATGGACAAGGTCGTCGGGCACGATCTGCGCGATCTCGGCAGCGTCATCAGCAGCCTCTTCGGCCATGCGAAAAAGAAGAAGCCAAAAGCGGAAGCGACTCCTTCCCCTGACGAACTACCCTCGGCGACCGTCGCTTTGCCTAACGAGAGCGCAACGCCTGCGACTTCGCCTAACGAATCAGTTTCGGCGACTGCTTCCGTCACCCCGGCGCCTACGCCATGAGAGTCATCGCCGGCACCGCCGGCGGCCTCCGGCTCGGGGTTCCGAAAACGGATATCCGACCGACGATGGATCGGGTGAAGGCCGCCATTTTCTCCAGCCTCGGCGAGCGTGTCCTCGGCGCTCGTATTCTCGATCTTTTTGCCGGCACGGGGGCGCTCGGGATCGAAGCGCTCAGCCGCGGCGCGGAGACAGCGATGTTCGTCGAAAGCGACCGGCACGCGATTAAGGCGATCGAAAATAACCTAACGAAAAGCAGCCTGAGCGGCCGCGTTCGGAAGCAAGACGTTTTCGATTATCTCACCCATGCGAGCACGGCCGAAACCTTCGACCTGATTTTCGCCGACCCGCCCTACGACAAATCGAACCTCGGCGACACCTTCACAAGACTTCTGCTCCGAAATGGCAACTTGCCTGCGCGCTTAACGAGCGAAGGAATCTTCGTCTTGGAGAAGCGACCCTCGGAGCGATTGCCGGCAACCGATTTTTGGGAAGTTGTCCGCCGCAAAACCTACGGGGCGACCGAGACAATTTTTCTGCAGCGACGCGCGCCATGATTCGTTTTCTCTACAATCTGCTCTTCCCGCTGGCGTTGCTCTTCTTCCTGCCCGGTTACCTTGCGAAAATGCTTCGCCGCGGCAACTACCGCGAAAAGTTCGGCCAACGGCTGGGGCACTATGATCGCGAAACGCGCGCGCGACTTCTCGGCGATCGCCGTACCTGGGTTCATGCCGTCAGCGTCGGCGAAGTGATGATCGCGCTAAAGCTGGTCGCGGCAATGAAGCAAATCGAGCCCGCCCTGCACATCGCCCTAACGACCACAACAACGACCGGCTTTACCCTCGCGCGCAAACAGGCGCCGGAGTGGATGGAGGTGCTCTACACGCCACTCGATTTTTGGCCGATCATGCGCCGCGCTTTTGCCGCCATCCGGCCGCATCGCCTCCTCCTCGTCGAAGCGGAAGTCTGGCCAAACATGACCGCGCTCGCGGAGCGACGAAAAATTCCTATCGCACTCGTCAACGCGCGCCTTTCCCCGCGCTCAGAGCAACGCTACCGGAAGTTTCGTTTTTTCGTGAGACCGTTTTTTCAAAAGCTCGATCTCGTCTGTGTGCAGGAAGAAGAAGACGTCGCGCGTTGGGAGTCGTTAGGCGTAAATGCCGACCGGATCCATCTCGTCGGAAGTATCAAGTTCGATCCGGAAAACGTCGCGGCGCGCCCGGAGCTGCCGCGCGCGGTGCTGCGCACGCTCGGGATCGACCCGACGCGACCGATCCTTCTCGGCGGCAGCACGCACGCCGGGGAGGAGAAAATCCTGGCGCAAATTTTCCAGCAATTGCGTCAGGAATTTCCCGAGCTTTTCCTCGTCATCGTCCCGCGTCACGTCGAGCGCGCGAGAGAGATCGCACTGCAGCTTCACCAGCTTGGCTTGCCGCCGATCTTACGCAGCGAAGCGACCGGCCCGTCGACAAGCGGTTGCCTCCTCTTCGACACCACCGGCGAACTACGAGACTGGTACTCGGTGGCGACAGTCGTTTTCATTGGAAAAAGCCTGACCACACAAGGTGGACAAAATCCGGTCGAAGCGATCGTCGCAGACCGGCCGGTGGTCTTCGGACAGCACATGGAAAATTTCGCGCGCCTGGCGGCAGAGTTGGTGGCCGCCGGAGGAGCACTGCAGGCCCGCGACGAATCGGAACTGGCCAGCTTCTTCGCGGACTTGTTGCGCGATGAAAAGTCGCGCGCCCGACTTGTCCGCCAAGCCCGACGGGTGCTGGACGTGCACCGCGGCGCAACTGCGCGCACCGCTAAATTGCTCGAAGAAATCCGTCCGGCCTGACCGGGAGATCGTCGCTTGCCGCGAGTGGCACATCTCGATACAATCTCCGGCGAACGTTCGGCCCCTGCGCCACTTGATGTGAAGACAAGCAAACACCTCCGATTCGTGGCCTAACGACATGGAACCGAACTCTGCGCCCGAAGAGGCGAGCAAAGCCGAGGCTGCCAAACTCAGTCTCGGCAATTTCGTCGTCGGTCAAAGCTCCGATCCGCTCACGCCGCCACCGACCTTCACCCGATGGATGAAGACTGGCGCCTGGGAAGCGACGCTCTACGAGCCGGAGATGATGGCGGCGCCGGAAGCGCGCACGACGCTGCGCTACGAGGGCAAGCCGCACGAAGTCATCAATCTTTGCTCTTACAACTATCTCGGGCTCGCGAACCATCCCGAAGTCATCGCGGCCGCGCACGACGCGCTCACCACCCATGGACTCGGAGCGTGCGGCTCGCCGACGCTCTCGGGGATGTCCGACTTGCACCGCGAACTCGAACGCAAGGTCGCAAAGTTTCTCGGACGCGAAGACGCGATGCTCTTCAATAGCGGCTTCGGCGGCGCGCTCGGGACGATCTCAGGTTTGCTCCGCAAGACTGATGTCGCGGCGATGGACAACCGCTCGCATCTTAGCCTGCGCGATGGCGCAGTCCTTTCGCGTTGTCGCGTCGAGCGGTTCGAGCATAACGATCCCGCGGCCCTCGACGCCGTCCTAAGTCGTCAAATCGGCAAGCGGCAACTTGTCATCGTCGAAGGCATCTATTCGATGGACGGCGATTTCGGAAAACTGCGCGAGTTGCTCGACGTGGCGGATCACCACGACGTCAGCGTCTTCATCGACGAAGCGCATTCGATGCTCGCCTGCGGCGAACATGGGCGCGGCGCGGCGGAACACTTCGGCGTCGAAGATCGCGTCCGGGTGATCTACGGGACGTTCTCGAAAGCCTTCGGCGCAATCGGCGGATTCGTCTGCGGCTCGACGGAGATGCTGCAATACCTGCGCTACTACGCGCACTCCTATGTTTACTCCTGCGCGATGCCGCCGGTCGTGATCGCGGCCATTATTCAGGCGCTCGAGATCGGAATACGCGAGCCTGAGCTGCGCCGGCGACTTTGGGAAAACGCCGATTATTTTCATCAGCAACTCAAAGGGCTTGGCATCGATACCGGCTCATCCACGACTTACATCATGCCGCTGATCGTCGGCGATCGGCTGCGTATGTATCACCTCGGCCATGAGCTTCGGCGGCGCGGGCTCTGGGTCGCGCCGGTCGATTATCCGGCGGTGCCGCAGGATAAGATTTGCTTCCGCGCCTGCGTCACGGCCAATCACACCCGGGCCGATCTCGACGAAGCGCTCAACATTCTCGCGGACACGTTTGTCCCCGCTTTAATGCAACGCGCCGAGAATGCCCAATGACGGAAGAAACTGGACGCGCGGGAGCGGGGTCCCTCGGGAGGGAAAGGCCTCGGCATTTCCCAGATGAACGACGCTCCCTGTCTCATCACCTGGTGAAAAGGGATTTGGAAGCGTTACGAAAACATTGAATCCGCGCGGAATTCGCGCACGATCAGGCGGTATGTCGCGGCGTTACATCTCCAACAAGAATGAGACCGTTCGGATGTTTGAGAGCGACTTCCTGGAATTCTTCTCGCATGTTCATCCGGTCGTTCCCTGGATCATTTACCTGCCGCTGATCGGCTGGATGTTCGAGCTGGCGTTGGTCGAACGCGAGTTCTCGCCGGGAAAAACCGCGAGCCTTTTCGTCCTCGGCCTCTTCCTTTGGACGCTGGTTGAATACGTCATGCATCGGTGGGTTTTTCATTACCAACCGAGAAGCGCCTGGGGCAAACGGCTTCACTTCATGATGCATGGCGTGCATCACGATTATCCGAAAGATGCCAGCCGACTGGTCATGCCGCCGAGTGTGAGTCTGCCGCTTGCGGCTGTTTTCTACGGGCTCTTTTTTCTCGCCTTCGGACGCCTCGCTCCGGCGATCTTTGCGGGCTTGCTCGCTGGTTATCTTTTTTATGACACGGTCCATTATGCGACCCATCATTTTGCAATGAAGCGAGGCGTCTGGCGCTGGCTCAAGCAATATCACATGCGCCACCACTACCAGGACGATGAAGTCGGTTACGGGGTGAGTTCGCCGATTTGGGATTACGTTTTTGGAACGCGGGAAGACGAGCGAACTGGAGACGAGGATATCCCGGCCTCGGTTAAATAGAAGCTTCTCATTGCGCCAGAGCGTTGAGTTCGTCGCCGTCGAAGCGACGAGTCCCGATCCTCTCGTTTCTGCAATCAGCAACCCCTATCTTTCCGGATCCGCGCGATAGGCGCGTTGGATCACCGAAAGGCAGAGCGCGGCTTCGGCCAAAGTCTTCGGCCATCGTGCGGGCTGCCGAAACGTCGCGAGGATATCGGGCAACATGGCCGCGAACCATTCGCCATGATGCGAACCGGAGGAAAGGGCAGCCGCAAACTGGATGGACTCCGAGCCGATTTGCAGACGGTCATCGTCGATCGCGATCTCGCCCCGCTCGCCGATCAGCCGCATCGCGCTGCGCCGTCTCGACGCCTTCCAGGTAAGGAATATTTTCGCTTCACCACTCGGGAATAAGAGGGTCAGCCGCGCTTCATTCTCGACTTCGTCAGGCGCGGAGCGATCGAGGACTGCGCGCACGTCAGCCGGCGCTTCGCCGAACCAATGTTGCGCGAGATAAATCGCGTGCCAGCCGTGATCCATCAGGATGCCGCCGCCGGCGATCGCCGGATTGCGCCGCCAATTTGGGTGCGCCGGATCGGCCACCGCGCAATCCTGAATGCGCAAGGTTTCGAACTCGACGGTGCGCAGTCGTCCGATCGCACCTGAACGCAAGAGTGCGGTCGCCCGCCTAACGATCGGAGCATATTTCCAATTATGCACCGGCACGACCGCGCGTTGCGCCTGCTTCGCTTTCGCCCGCACCTCATCGAGTTCGTCTTCGTCGAGGAGCAGCGGCTTTTCACAAAGCACATGCCAGCGGTGCCGCAGTCCCTCCAAGATGCCCTCAGCGTGGAGCGACGGCGGCGTGCAGATATCAACAAAATCCAGCTCCGCGCCCGCTGCCAGTTCTTCAATTGCGGCAAAAGTTGCGATCTCCGGAAAAAAAGCGCGTGCGATGTTTCGCCGTTCGCCCGTCGAGTCGACTATCGCGACGATCTTCGCTTCGGAAGATTTTTCGTAGGCCGGCAAATGCCCGTGCTGCGCGACTTCGCCGAAGCCAATGAGGGCGCCGCGCCGCACGTTACTCAAAGCGCTCCACGACCCGCTCGATTGTTGTCAGCGCCGCCGTCGCCTGCTCTTCCGAAAGAATCAATGGCGGATGAACGCGGACGCGCGGCGTGTAGCACATCATGATGAGGCCTTCCGCGAGACAGCGTTTGAAAAGCTCCGCGCATCTTTCCTTCGACAAGAATTTGCCGTCTTCGTCCACGAGGTCAAAACCGATGAGCAAGCCTTCGCCGCGCACCTTGGAGATGAGCCGATGACGACTGGCAAGTTGCTCGAGTCCACGCCGCAACAACGCGCCAATCCTCGCCGAATTATCGACCAGCTTGTCCGAAAGAATTGTCTGGATTGTGACCAACGCTGCCGCCGCCGCGAGCGGGTTGCCACCATAGCTCGACGAAGAAGCGCTCGGGAGCGAGAATGGTTTTGCTCTCACGATCTCGTCCGTGGAAACGACCGCGCTTACTGGATAACCGGACGCCATTCCTTTTCCTAACGTCATGATGTCAGGGACCACGTCGTCGATGTTGCAGCCAAAGAGCCGACCGCTGCGGCCGAAGCCGGTGATCATTTCGTCCGCAATGAGAAGCGCGCAGTATTCCTGTGCAACTTCATGCACGCGGCGAAGAAACCCTGGCGGCGGGACGATGTTGCCGGCCGTTCCCTGGATCGGTTCGATCACAATCGCGGCCGGTTTTCCTCCAATCTCCTCTTCGATCACTCTTCGCAATTGCGAGATCGCCCAGTCCCGACACTCGTTAGGCGGACCGTCGAACTTCGTCGGGTCCGCGTAGGGCGCAATGTGATGTCCGGTCGGCAGCGGTCCGATTTGCGTTTTCCAATCGACGTCCGAAAGCGGCAGAACGCCGGCCGTTTTCCCATGAAATCCGCCGCTGAAACCAACGATGTCGGTGCGCTTCGTGTAAGAGCGCGCGAGCCGGATGGCAGCTTCCACCGCCTCGGCTCCGCCGCTAAAAAACTGCGTTCGCTTCAAATCGCCGGGCACCAGATCAGCGATCAGCCTAACGAGTTCGGCGCGCGCTTCCGTGCTAAAGCTGCCCACAGAAACCTTCTGCAGTTGATTCGTTAGGGCGGCAACGTAACCGGGATGCGCGTGCCCGAGACTGGCGACAGAAACGCCGGCGTTGAGATCGAGATAAGTGCGGCCGTCGAGATCGGTCAGGGTCGCGCCTTCGCCGCGCGCGATCGCCAGCTGCGAGAGCAGCGCGATCGTCTGCACGCCCGGCGCGATGAATTCCTGCTCTTCGGCGAAGAGTTCCTTGGCCCGCAAAGCTTGTTCAATCAGCATCGAGACGTCGAATGAGAAGGTCAGCTATCGCACGGGAGGCCGGTTCGCGACAGGGAGCGAACGAGGGCCAATCATTGAGATCAATCAAAGTCAGTTCGCCGGTGGGCGAGACGATGACGTCGCCCCCAAAAATGTCGAGCCCGGCCGCCGCCGCCGCGTGCGCCGCGAGGCTTCTCAACTCTGCAAGATCGAACGGATTTTTTCGCGTCGCGCCCGAGTAGAACCAGTGAAAAAATCCCTCCGGGCCAACGCCGTAAAACTTGATCTCGTCGCCCGCGCGATGCGCCTGGAGGACGGCGAGCTCGATCCCGCGCCTAACGAATTCCGCGAGCCCAACTTTGAGCCGTTCCCGCGAAACAATCCATTGCACGTCGGTCGCGACCGAGGCGTGGACGTCGCCGCGCTTCAGCCAGATCTTCGGCGGAAGATCACGCGCTACCAGATCGACATCTTCCTCGGTCCGGACGAGGTAGGTTTGGGGAAACGGAATTCCCGCGGCGACCATCAATTCCGGAAGCCGGTCGCGATGCGTATTGAGCGCGGCTTGCGGACGGTTGATGATGCGGACGCCAGAGCGCGACCAGGTTAGCAGATGTTCGAGCGCTTCTCTCCCTTGCAGCATCGAGACAACCAAACTGGCGGCGGGTGGTTCGGTGTTCCCGCTTTCGAAGGTCGTTAGGTCGATTGGAATTCCTTCCTTCCGGAGTAGATCTGCGACCCCTTCCAAGAGTAAAACGTCATTCGTCTGATGACG
This sequence comes from Chthoniobacterales bacterium, assembly GCA_036493915.1. Lineage (GTDB taxonomy): Bacteria > Verrucomicrobiota > Verrucomicrobiia > Chthoniobacterales > UBA10450 > Palsa-1392. The sequence continues at coordinate 12,285 of DASXPA010000107.1, forward strand.
TCCGGGCGAGTATTGCGTCTCGCGGTAAAAACCAAGAATGCGGCGATTCACGGCGTGCCGCTCCCAAGAAAAGCTTCCGCCGTGTCGATATCCGCGGGTCGATCGACATCAATCGTCTGCGCGATCGGAATTCCTGCCAGTCGATAACCGCGCTCCAGCAAACGGTCGAGAAAAATTCGCAGCGCATCGATCCCATCGCGCCGCGCGGGGTCGGCTTCACGCAAAATCGACGACCGGACCGCGTAAATGCCGGCAGTCGCGTATTTGGAAGGCTCGGCGGTCCTGCCGATCGCAACGATATGCGAGGCATCCGACGCCAGCCTAACGAGAAGCGGTTTGTCGTCGTCGCCGGGCGAAGTGAGCGCCAGCGTCACCGCAGCGTTGCTTGATTGCGCTTCCGCGAAGAAGCGCGCATAAACATTCCCGGTCGCGACCGTGTCCACGGTGGAAAGAAGAAAAGGTCCAAGATCACCGGTGGCTGCCAAAGCTTCGACGAGCCGAAGAAAGCTATGCATCGACGAAGGCGTGCTCTCGACGATCCAGCGCAGCGCAAAAGGCCAATCCGACTTCGTCACTTGATCGCGCACCGCGAGAGAATCCTCGTTGATGATGATGACGACTTCCGTCGCCGCCGCGCCGGCCATCGCGTGCAGGACATGTTCGATCAACGCTCGGCCGCGCACCCGGACGAGCGGCTTGAGCGGGTTCCCCGGTGAGCGCAATCGTCTGCCTCGACCGGCGGCGAAGATTCCGGCTTTCATCTGAGCAGCGCCGGCAGCTCGGCGAGGCGTTGCAAACGCAAATCAACCGCCGACCGATCCGGACAATCGCCTTCACCGAACCAGGCGGTTTTCATCCCGATTTTTTTCGCCGGAACGATATCGCGCTCCAAGGAGTCGCCGACCATCAGCATCGTTTCGGGATCGCCGCCGATTTTTCCCGCGGCGTAGCAATAGATTGCGGGGTCGGGTTTCGACAATCCCACCCGGCGCGAATCGACGATCAACGACAGAAACGGTGCATAACCAAAGTCTTCGCAAAGCCGGGCAACGTTGCCACAGCCATTTGAGATCACGCCCAAGGTAAAACCCCGTTCCGCCAGCGACTCGAGGAGTCGAGCGTTTTCGGCAATTGTTTCAATCGTTGGGTCGAGAAAGCCGTTCACGAGGTGCGCTTCGAGTTCCGGGTTCGTTAGGCCAAGATGTTGCAGTTGCCAGCGGACATGCTTCTTCACCATCTCTTCGAGACTCGATGTAGGCATCTCTTCATCACCCGCCGAATTTTGCTCCGCGGCGTCAAAAGCCTCTCGAATCGTGGCGCGCCGGAGTTCCAAACCGAAGCTTTTGTAAAGAGCTAAGAAGCGCTCCAGCCAATGGCCCTCGCCATCGAGCGTTCCGCCCATGTCGAAAAAAATTGTCCGAATCATGAGATACCGGCGAGGAACCTGCGGTCCGCCTGTCGTTGCCAAAACCAAAGCGCGATGAGCGCGGCGTCCATCGGCAGGAAGAGAAAAGCGAAGAAGAGATCCAGCCGATGCAGACAGGCGAGAATGCCGATGGCGCAGAAGCGGATGTTGTCCCCGAGCAAGTTCCAACCGCGCACCGGCGAGTAAAAGCATTGACGATAACGCAGCCGATCTTCCTGCCTAACGACGCCGTTTGTGGCGCGCGCTGCAATCGCCGCTTCTACGTCGCCGTGCAAACCGTTGAGCGCCGCCTGCACGACAAGATAGCGCTCGTAGATCCAGCGAATCAAGGGCGCGGAAATCTTCGCCGGATCGTCCCGTATAAAATGACCGCGCACGACGATGAGCACATAATGATGCCGGTGGTAATCGTACATCTGAGCCTGCGCGACGTTGGCGAAGAGGGCGAGGAACATCCAAACGAAAATCGTTTCACTCCCGCCGCGATGAACAACCCCGAAGGCGATTGCCAGGTAAATCGCCGCGTGAACGAAATAGCCGCTCACGCCATCGAGGACGCGTCCCAGCTCGCTCGCTTGATTCGTTAGGCGCGCCAGTTGTCCATCGGCGGAATCGAAAATTCCATGGATGATAAGGAGGGCGAAACCGAGGAGGGCGAGGCGTTCATCGTAAAGCAAAACGCCGCCGGCCAGGCCGAGAAGGAGACTGAAGAGCGTGACCTGAATCGGAGTCAGTCCGAGCGCCGCCGCCGGGCGTGCGATGAGAATGCCGAGCGGACGAAAAAAATAAACGTCGGCCAGTTCTTCGATCTCGCGCGCCTGGAAAGCGAGGCCTTGCGCCGAAGGGTTTTGGTGAGACGTCACAAGGCCGTTGTCGTATCGCGTTTGGCCCTGACTGCAAGTTGATTTGTCTTGCGCGGAACCGTCGCGCCGGTGAAATCAAAACGCCGTGCCGCCGATTGAAATCACAGAGGTCACTACCGCGGCAGAGCGCAACGCCTTTCTCAAATTTCCCTGGCGTATTTACGCCAATGATCCTGTCTGGGTTCCCCCGCTCCTGCTCGAACGCAAAGAATTTCTCGACCAGAAAAAACATCCGTTTTTCGAGCACGGCGCGGCGGCGCTTTTTCTCGCCCGACGCGGGGGCGAAATGGTCGGCCGGATCATGGCGAGCGACGATCCGAACTACAACGCGGAGCACGGGAGCAATGTCGGTTGCTTCGGACTTTTCGAATCGATCGACGATCAACGAGTTGCTGAAGCGTTGCTCGCGGCGGCCGAAAGTTGGCTGCGAAAACGCGGACGGAGCGAGATCATGGGGCCGATCGATTACTCCACGAACTACGTCTGCGCACTGCTCATCGAGGGCTTCGAACATCCGCCGATGCTCCTCACCTCGCACAACCCGCCGTATTACCAGCAACTGATCGAGCGCGCCGGCTACGCGAAGGCGATGGATTGGTATGCGTGGTGGTTCGCCGAGCCGACCGACGCCGCGCGCCGTTTACGCCGGGTCGCGTCGCGCTTCAAGGACAACGGCGGCATCGCCATTCGTCCCGTAAATCTAAAAGACGTCGCCGGCGAAAGCGTTCGGCTGCGCAATATTTACAATCAGGCCTGGGAGAAAAACTGGGGCTTCGTGCCCTTCACCAAACACGAGTTCGATCACCTCGTGAAAGAGTTGAAGCCGCTCGCGCTGCCCGGCCTCGTCCTGGTCGCGGAAGTCGGCGACGAACCGGTCGGATTCATTCTTTGCCTGCCGGATATCAACGTCGCGCTGCGCAAGGTCAATGGCAGACTAACGACTTGCGGGCTGCCCATTGGGCTGGCGAAGCTTCTTTATTACAAAAGTCGGATCCAGACGGTCCGCCTTATCGCGCTCGGCATAAAACCGGGCTATCGCCGCGGCGGCATCGCGGAGATGCTCGTTCTCCGAATCATCGAAGAGGCCATGGTGAAACGTGGGTTCACCGGTGAAACGAGCATGATTCTGGAAAACAATCACCTGATGAATCGCTTCCTCGCTGCGATTGGCGCGGAGCATTACAAGACGTATCGAATTTTCCAGCGGGCGTTATAGCCGGGGTCGCTGAGCCCGGTAATGTGATGCGCTTCGACCAGTCGGGTCAACGCTCCCGGCGACAAGATCAGGCGACCGCCAAATCCCGGATCCGCTCGGGACCGCCGCTCCGCATTTTCGCGACGCGACTTTTCAGCATCCCGGCCACTTCCCGGCCGACGTATTGCACGGGATGACTGACCGCGAGTGACGCCTCCGCGGTGCAGTAAACGCCGCAGTTTGCCTGGCAGCTTTTCTTCTTGTTGTAGCTGAGCAAATCCTCGTGGGTGATCTCGAGAATGTGCCGCTCCGTCCGCACCTGACTGCAGAGCCAAAATTTTCCCGTCGAAGAAACGAAGAAATATTTGTAACCCGCGACGCAGGTCCATTCGATCGGCTCCTGGCGAAGCATCTTCTTTTGGTAATCGAAAAGATTCCAGCTCGTGTGAATTTTCTCGCCGTTGCGTTTCAACTCCTCCTGCTTTTCGAGAAAGCGAAGGAGCGGCGCGCCTGCATTCGGATCGCGAAGCGCGCGGTCGTGCACGAGGTCGTCGTGGATAACGCGAGCGTGCACGCCGATATCGCGATCGAGGCAGGTGTCGATGACCTGGCCCATTTCGTCGAGCGTTTCTTTGAAGAGAACGCCGCTGACGTTGAGTTTGATTTTCGAACCCTTGAACCAATCGAGCTTGTGCAGGATCGACTTCATCGATTTGCGCGTGCTCGCGATCGGCGTCATCCGATCGACAGAAATGGAGAGCGCATCGAGCCCGGCGTTTTCCAGATCAGCGATGAGTTCGCGGCTGAGCAGAAAGCCATTGGTCGCCATGCTGACATCGCAAAAACCGAGCGACTTCGCGTAACGAACCAGCTCGACGATGTCCGGATGCTTAAGCGGTTCGCCGCCTTGGAAACCGATCCGGACAACGCCGAGCGCGCGGATGTGATCCATCCATTTTTGCAGATCGGCGACCGCGGGATGCGGGATCGAATTGTTGTACTCGTTGCAGTAATGGCAATCGAGATTGCATTGCTCGGTCACATAGAGGTGCGCGACCCAGGGCTTGCGATCGAAAACCCGGAGCGCCTGTTCGAGACCGATCATCGCCGTCTCTTATCGCTGGCCCGTGGACAGAGCGCAAGGAGCGCGAATCAAAGCACCCGCCGGCGAACCCGGAGCGCGAAGGCAGCGCGCGGCACCTGCACGACCGCGGTAGCGACTCCCCACCAGGCGATGATTCGAAAAGCCGCAGCGGGCGCGGCCGCGAGAATGCCGAGAGCGAAAATCCAGGCGTAGATATTTCGTCGGCCGCCGATCAGCCTAACGACGCGATCAAAAAGGCTGAGATCGCAGATCGATTTGCCGTAGGCGCGCGCGACATTTCCGCGCGCGAGCGCGGTGCACACTTCCGCGCCGATGAGCAGAACGAGATAGGAAAAGGCGGATGATAATTTGCCTGAGACGAAGAGCGACCAGGCGATCGCGATCCACCAAGAGTACTCGAAGAGAACGTCGAAGAAATGCTCCCACTCGCCGGCCTTCGACGTTTCCAATTTTACCCGTGCCAGTTTGCCATCGAGGCCGTCGAGCACACCGACGACAACGGCGATCACGGCGCCCGCAGCAAGATGACCGGTTGCGAAAAGAATCGTCGCAGACCATGCGACAATGTTGCAGCACATCGTCAGCTGATTTGGCGTCAGCGCGGTGCGACAAAGTTTGCTCACGAGAAAGGTCTCCATCGGAGCATGCACGAGCGCGGGAATGTCGAGGGTGCCTTTTTGCGCAGCGTCGAGGATCACTTTTTCCCCGGCCTTAGTCGGCGTCGCCAGCCAGTAGGGCCGTATGTCGCGATGCATGTCGGATTGAAACGACGGCTGCTTCGCCACGTCCAAAGGCGCGAGCTCTCCGCACTCCCATCCCGCTCGGAGAATCGCGTTGAAGTTTGAAAACGTAATTAGGTTGGTCGACAAAAAGGCTGCGCCACAAAGTGTTCCGGCGACAGCGGAATCGATCAGCACGGTTGCTTTCTCTTGGACGATGAGGACGCGCAAAAGGCGCTGATCGAAGACGCTCTCGCCCCGCAGCGCCAGCCGCAGTCGTCCATCGCGCGGCGGTTGAGAAAAAACGAGATCGATCTTCGCGCGGTGCGGCCCGCTGAGTCTTTGCGGATTATCGGAGAGAACAAAAGCGCGCGTCATGCCGCAAGCTTCCAGCGTTCGCAGCGAACGCTGGAAAAGCGAAATACCACAAAGCTCGGTCAACGCCTTCGCGCTCTCGGCGACCAGAAGGCAATCCATTAGGCCGATGCGCGTGCGACCTCGCGAAAATGCTCCTCGGCGAACGCGTACATCTCCGGCGTGTCCACGTCCTGCCACCAGGCATCGCCGATGTCGATCGCGCGCACCTTGCGGTCGCTGGCCATCAGGCGCACGCCATCTGCGAGACTGCAATCGCCGGCGCGTTGTGCGCGTCGCAGGTAATCGAAGAGTTCGTTAGGGCAACGGAAAAGTCCGGTATCGATGGCGTCGTAATGGTTCAGATTCTTTGCGATGCCGACGACGCAATCTCCGGCCGTCTGCACCTTCATCGCGTCATCGAGATCGAAGACCGAGTCGATCTTGCGATCGATCGCGAGGTTTAAATGCTCCGGATGCGCCCCGCGCAACAGCCGCTCGAAAATCGTTGCGTCGAAGAGATGATCGCCCATCGCGAGAAAAAACGGCGCCTGCACATGACCCGCCGCACAGAGCACGGAGACGCCGTTCTGTTTTTGCCAATCCGGGTTCACGATCGTGTTGAGCGCAATGTTTTCCGGCAAGAGCGGATCGAGCGCGTTCGTTAGGGTTTCGTTATTCGCGCCCATGATGGCATGCAATCGTCGCACGCCAACTCGCGCCAGCGCTTCGAGCGTAAAGGAAATCAGGGGTCGTCCGGCAATTTGCACGAGCGGCTTCGCGACCGCACCGAGCCGCGAACCCGCACCCGCCATGAGAATAACGGCATCCATCGTCATCAAATCTTGTAGTACTGCCGCAAGCCCCAAACGCGCACCCGCGGCGGCAGCAGACTGAAGATCGCCGGCGCAAGGCGCGATTGAAAAGTGTCCCCGACGGTCACGCGCGGCGGGGGATTTTTCTCGCTCATTAGACGCGCGATGCGTCGTGCGACCAGTTCCGGCTTCGGTGCGTTCGACATGTTGTGATTCACCACCTCCCAGGCGCGCTCCATTCGCCGACGAAAGCGTGGATCACTCGTCAGGCTCGTGAGCACGCTGTCATTAAAATCGGTGCTGATATCTGCAGGTTGCAGATCGACGACGCGCACCGCGGAATCCCCCAGCTCAAGTTGCAGCGTCATCGTGAAGGAGGCCATCGCCGCCTTCGCCGCATTGTAGGCGGCGGTGAAAGGAACCGGCAGTCGCGAAGCGAGTGAGGTGACATTGATAAGCAAGCCGCGTCCTTGCGCGTTCATCGACTGCAAGGCGAGCTGACTCAAATGAATCGTGCCGAAAACCAGCAACTCGAATTGCCCTAGCAGAACGTTGCGAGAAAGTGACTCCGCCGGATGAAAATGCCCCGCGCCGGCGTTGTTGATGACGACGTCAAACGCGCCTGCCTCTTCCAGCGCGCTGCGCCACGCCTCCTCGATCGAAGCGCCCTCGGTGACATCAAGCCGCACTGGATGAAGCCGATTGATCTGCGCCAGTCGCGCCACATCGCGCGAAGTTCCCCAGACTTCATGACCTTCTTGCAGAAGCAGCCGCGCCGTTGCCAAGCCGATTCCTGAGCTCGCTCCGGTTAAAAAAATCTTCTTCATTAGATTTGTCGTGAGAGCGACCCGCTACGGACGAATCGAAAGCGTCTCTTCTCCGCGGCAAACTCCCAAGTCGCGCGATCATCCGCAGCGCCAAGTCCGCACTCATGGACAGGTTTCGAGCCGGGGAAGACAGACGCCAATCGTTCCGGAAGCCGGGGCGAGAGGTTCTCGTCAAAGTCCAGCTTCACCTGCGATGAAGGCCGTTTTCCGCTCGCGGTCGGCGGCAAAAGCCAGGCAGGCGCGAATGTCTTCTTCGGTCAGATAGGGAAAGTCCTGGAGAATCTCTGCGTGAGACATTCCCGAGGCGAGGTAATCCAAGACATCATAATCCGTAATCCGTAATCCGCGGATGCACGACTTCCCACTGCGTTTGCCCGGTTCGATCGTGATGATCTCGGAGTAGTCCACCAGCGCAACGTAGGAGTGCGGCGAGTCGGGTCAACCATCCGCCGCGGCCATCGCTCGGGCGCGGTAATAGCGCCACGCGACAAAATAGGTCGCGAGGAAAGCAGCAGCACTGGCGATTTCACCGACGATGCCATGGATCGTTAGGCGCAAAATGATCGCGAGCGGTAGCGCGATGAGCGCGCCCAGAAATGGTGGGCTGATGCCGGCCCAGGGATTGCGCCATTTGAAAACCTTCCGCAGCGCGCGGCGGCGCAGGATTCCCAGGAGTACGTAGGGCAACAAAATGCCGAAGGCCGCGCCCATCACTCCGAAGGTCTGGATGAGAAAGAAATTCGCGATGACCGCGAGGACGCAGGTGATCGCGGAATTCCAGACGTTGAGCCGCGGCTTTTGCACCATGATGACGGTTTCGGCGAGACCGACGAAAGCGTTCGTGCCGCAGGCGATAGCGACGATGACGAGCCACGGCCAGCCCTCGCGAAAAGCGGCGCCATAGATGCTGAGGATCGTTCCGCCGGCGAAAATCATGACTGCGAACAGCGGGATCAAGACCCAAAGCATCCACTGCGCGACGCGTCCGAACTCGGCGGCGGCGCGATCCTGCTTTCCGCCGATCGTCAGGCCAGCGACGACGGGCGCGAAGATCGGGTTGAAGGCTTGATTCACCTTGCGCAATCCGGCTGCGACTTCGACGACTGCTCCATAAATTCCGACGGCCGGCAGCGTCACGCCCGGCGCGCGCCCGACGAAGCCGGCGAGCATGATGACGTCGAGGCGGACGATGAAGGCGTTGAGCACTTCGTAGATGCTGATGTTGGCGGCGTAACCGAGCAGATGTTTCGCTTCGGCACGGTAGTTGAATTGCTGCGGCAGTGGGACGCGTCGGAAAAGAGAACGCGCGAGAAAAAATGCGACGATACCCGAGGCGGATGTTCCGGCGACAGCCGCGTAAGCCGGCCCAAAAATGCGCGCCCCTAACGACAGCGCGATGAGAAAAGCAACGCTGGTCACGCTCGATTCCGTGAGACCGCGGGAGAAGATGTCGTGCCGCATCACCTTCATCCCGCGAGAGACGGCGGTGTTGGCGGCGTAGAGCGCGATTCCCGGCAAGGAAAAAATCATCACCGAGAGGGGCGCGATGAGCTGGTGCTCGAAGCCGAGGCGTTCGCCGAAAATGCGAATCGCAAAAAAGGCGACGCAGGCGACGAGACTGCTTTGCGCGAGGGCGAGAAAAACCGCGAGTCGAAAGAAGCCGTGACTGCGCGCATGATCACCCGCGGCTTCGGCGCGCGCGATGAAAGCGATGAGCGTGTTCTCGATCCCGAAGAGACTGAATTTACTCAGCAGCTCGACCGTATTCCAGGCGACGAGGAAAGCGCCGAGGATGGCCGGGCCGAGGAGTCGCGCGACGAGGAAGGTGAAGACGCCCCGAAAATTCGAAGCGAGGAGCGCGACCGTGTTCGTGAGGGCGCCGCGCTTCAGCTCGGCGCCGTGATCGGCGGGGGCGGTGACCGGCTCGACGGGAGCAGCCGAGATCATGGCCGCGTCAGCGAGCCGCGCGGATGACTCCCGACGATCAGGCCGTCCTGCATTTCGTGAATCCAATCGCACATCTCGGCGATCGCGGGATTGTGCGTGACGAGAAGGAGCGCTTTGCCGCCGTTTTTCACGATGCGCTGCAAAACCTCGAACGCGCGCTCGGAGTTCGCG
>DASXPA010000108.1:0-9982 GCA_036493915.1 Chthoniobacterales bacterium
CCAGTGCACGACATCTTCGCGGGCCCAACGAATGCGTTGGCCAAGCGGGTTCTGCCCGGGAAAATAACGACGCATCATTGCGTCGTTGATCACACCCACGAGCGGAGCGTCAGCCCGATCATCGCGCGTGAGGACGCGCCCGCGCAGGAGCGGGATTCCCATCACCTTGAAATAATCACCCGCGATCGAGCGCGAATAGAGACTCGGCTCTTCCCCGATCGCAATCGGTGGGCGGCCTTCGATGACAAAGTTGTGATCGAGGGCGTCGCCGCCGAGCGGCAGCTCGCTGATCATGGCTGCGCGCGCACCCGGCAGTGCGTTCAGATTATCGAGCACCCGCTCGCGAAACTCGGTCTGCTGCGGAACCTGCCGGTAGCGCGCTTCGGGCAATTCCACGCGCACGCTCAGAACATTCTGCGGCGAGAATCCCGGCGCCACCGTCGTTAGGCGATAAAAAGTGTTCCCGAGAAGACCGGCGCCGATGAGTAGGACAAGCGCGAGCGCCAATTCCGCAACCACGAGAGCATCCCGGCCTAACGAACGCGCGGAGGTCACACTGCGGCTGGCGTCGGTGAGGGCGGCGTTCACCCGCACCCGCGTCGCCTGCCAGGCGGGAACGAGTCCGAAAATCAAACCGGTGAGAAGCGAAAGACCGAGTGTGAAAGCGAGAACGCGCCCATCGAGATGAATCCCTTCGACCCGCGGCAACTCTTCCGGTTTGAAAGCGAGAAGCGTGTCGACCCCCCAACTGCCGAGAAGCAATCCGAAAGCGCCGCCCAGCACCGCCAGGAGCAGACTTTCCGTCAAGACTTGCGCGATGAGACGCCCGCGACTGGCGCCGAGTGCGCTGCGGATCGTCAACTCCGGACGACGCTGCGCCACCCTAACGAGAAGCAGATTGGCAAAATTTGCGCAGGCAATGAGGAGAACGAGCGCGACCGCACACGAGAGAACGAGGAGCGCGGGTCGAATGTTACCCACCATCCGCTCCTGCAGCGAAACAAGCGTGCTGCTTCGGTTCTTGTTTTCATCCGGATTCGCCTGCGCCATCCGTTGGTCGAGAATCCGCATCTCGGATTGCGCCTGCTCGATGGACACGCCCGGCTTCAGCCGCGCGTAAGCCCGGAGCAAATGCGCCCCACGGGCTTTCGCGGCCGCTGGGTAAAAGACGTGAATCGGCACGAACGCTTCGAGGGTCGGGCGCGGCGCGCGGAAATCAGGCGCAGTCACTCCGATCACGGTGTAAACCTGTCCGCCGATCGTCACGCTCTTGCCGATAATCGCCGGATCGTTCGCAAACTGACGCTGCCAAAGTCCATGCGTCAGGACGGCCACGCGCGGTCCGCCGAGGCGATCATCTGCCGCGCCGAAGGTGCGACCCAGTTGCAGCCGCGCTCCGAGGACGGCGAAAAAATCGCCAGTCGTTAGGCCGAGTTCGAGCTGCACCGGCTCGGCGCCGCCTGTGTAATCAGCCGCCTGCATTCCGACGCCGCCGATACTGGCGAAGGAATGACTCTGCGCAGCGACGTCCTCCAACTCGGGCACAGATTGATTGGATTGAAAAGTGATGAGGCGCTCCGGCTGGGGGTAGGCGAGCGGCTGCAGGAGGACGCCGTTGACGACCGTGAAGATGGCAGTGTTAGCCCCGATCCCGAGCGCGAGTGTGAGCACGGCGACAAAGGCGAAACCCGGTTGCCTAACGAGCTGGCGAATGGCGTAGCGGAGGTCATTCATAACGAAGCGCGACCGTGGGATCGACTTTGGTGGCTCGCAGGGCGGGCAGAATGCTGGCGAGAAAAGCGGCCGCGGCGAGGAGCGCGATGACGAAAAGATAAGTCAGCAGATCGGTCGCGCCGACGCCGTAAAGCATTGCGCCTAACAATCGCGTCGCGGCCAACGCCGCGGGCACGCCGATGACCATCCCGAGCGCCACCAGAATTCCACTTTGCCGCAAAACCATCCGGAGCATGTCCCCGCGCTGCCCGCCCAGCGCCATGCGAATCCCGATCTCCTTCGTCCGTTGGGCGACCGAATAGGAAATCACGCCGTAGAGCCCGATCGCGGCGAGCAACGTCGCGATTCCCGCAAAGATCGAGAGCAAGAGCATCGCAAATTTCCGCCGCAGGACCGAGTGCGCGAGCACGTCTTCCATCGTCCGCGGATTTGCCAGGGGGACGTTGCGGTCGACGCTCCAAACCGCGCTCTGCACCGCCGGCAGAAGGCTGAGCGGATTCGAGATCGCGCCCCGCACCGCGATGAACATCGAGGGCCACTGCGCCTGCGTGAACGGCAAGTAGATTTCGGGCCGCGGCGATTTCTCCAGTGCAACGTGGTGCACGTTGCCGATTACGCCGACGATCTGCAGCTTCTCTGAGTTCGGCCCGAAGTTGGTGATGTATTGGCCAATCGGATTCTTGCCCGGGAAAACACTCGTCGCCGCGGCTTGGTTCATGATCGCGACCGGCAGCGAATCGCTCGCGTCGCGTTCGCTGAAGTTACGCCCTTGCAAGAGCGGAACCCCCATCGTCGGGAAATAATCCGGAGTGCTCACGCGGATATCGGCTTCGTAGTCTTGCTTGTCACCCGGCAGATTGAACGAACGCGAGCTGTTCCCGCCGGCGAGCGGCAGCCGGCTGACCGCGCCGACTGATTTCACGCCCGGCACCGCCGCGATGCGCTCGACCACACCGCGATAAAAGTTCGTCTGCTGCGCCGCATCCGCTGAGCGCGATGGCCCGACGTTAAAGACGAACAACCGCTTCGAGTTGAAACCCGGGTCCACATTCGTTAGGCGGAGAAAACTTTTCATCATCAAACCGGCGCCGACGAGCAGGACAAGCGACAACGCAATTTCGACCGCGATCAGGCCCGAGCGCGCCGGGCTTTTGCCTAACGAACTCCCGCGTTCGCCTTCGCGGAGCGCGTCGTTTGGGTTTGCGCGTGAGCCGAAGAGGGCAGGCGCGAGCCCGAAGAGCGTGCCCGTGGCGAGCGAGGCGAGGAGACTGAAGACGAGCACTTCGCGGTTCAATCCGATACCGCTGAAGCCGGTGATCTCTGGCGGACTGAGCGAGAGCAAAACCGGCAGTGCCCAGGTCGCGAGAAGCAGACCAAGCGCACCCCCGAGAAGCGCGAGGAGTACGCTTTCGGTGAGGAGCTGGCGGAGCAGGCGCACACGCGACGCGCCCAGCGCAGTCCGGATTGCGATTTCGCGCGAGCGGGTGGCGGCGCGCGCGAGCAACAAGTTGGCGACGTTGGCGCAGGCGATGAGGAGGACGAACGAGACCGCGCCGAGCAACATCAGCAGCATCGGGCGAATCCCGCTGACCATTTCCTCGTGCACCGGCACGAGGGCGACGCCGACGTCTTGGTTGGCGTCCGGATATTGTTTTTCGAGGCGAAGCGCGATCGCGTTCATCTGCGTCTGCGCCTGTTGCAGCGTGATTCCGGACTTCAGCCGCGCCCAGGCCTCGAGGTAGCTGCGGTCGCGCATCGGCCGCGGGTTATCGTTAGGCGCGAGCGGATGCACCGGGACGTCGTAGGGCGAGGGGATCCAGATCTCGGCGTAATCGTCCGGCGAAAAGGCCGGCGGCATCACTCCGATGATGGTGAAAGTTTTGCCGTCGAGCTGCAGCTCGCGTCCGATCACGTTGCGATCGGCGGCGTAACGGCGCGCCCACAAGGCATGACTGAGCACGACCACCTGAGCGTTGCCCGGTTTTGCGTCGGACGGTCCGAAGGTGCGACCGAGAAGGGGCGCGGTATCGAAAAGCGCGAAAAATTGCGAGGACGCCATCGAAGTGCGCACCCGCTCCGGTTGTTCGCCGCCGGAGAGATTGCGCTGCGAACCGCTCACGCAAGCCATCGCGGAGAAGACGGAATTCTGCGCCGACCAATCAAGGAAGTTGGCCGGCGAAGCGTCTTCATTTGAGAGACCGGTGCTGCGAGTCGTTTGCGAAACGGAGACGATCTGCTCCGAGTGCGGGTAGGGCAGGGGATGGAGGAGGACGGCGTCGACTACGCTGAAAATGGCGGTGCTGGCAGCGATCCCGAGGGCGAGGGTGAGAACGGCAACCAATGTGAAGCCGGGAGATTTGAGAAGGAGCCGGAAGGCGTAGCGGAGATCGGTAAGCATAGGATTATCTATTCGTTAGGCTCTTGTTCCGGGGAGAACGGGCTGTCAGCCTGTGGGTCGCGGCAGTCTGCCGCGACGAATTTTTGGAGCGGTGACATGACCTGAAGCGCAGATGTGCGTGGCGCGATCGCTTTGTCTCGCGATCGTATGTTCTTTTCATAGTCGGATCGGCTCCCACGAAGTGGTTTCGGCAACCTGCCGAAACCGACGGGCTGACAGCCCGTCCTCCCCAGAGATTTCGCGATACGGCGACGTCATTCATAGCGAAGCGCGACGATCGGATCGACCCGGGTGGCGCGGCGGGCGGGGAACCAACAGGCGACGAGCGCGACACCCGCGAGCGCGATGATCGCAGTGAACAGCGCCGCCGGGTCGAGACTCCCGACGTTGTAGAGTAAACTCGTCAGGGCACGGCCGGCGCCGAGCGCGCCTAACAATCCCAGCACGAGTCCGATTCCGACGAGCAACAACCCGCGCCCGAGCGCGAGTCGGAAGACATCCCGGCGCGGCGCGCCAAGAGCGAGGCGAATGCCGAACTCGCGCGTCCGCTGCGTCACGCTCAGCGCCATCACGCCGTAGAGGCCCACGCTCGCGAGGACGAGCGCGAGAGCAGCGAACGCGCCCAAAAGCGTCATCGTTAGGCGCCGCGTTGCCAGGCTCTCGGCAATGTTCTTTCCCATCGTTGCGATCGACGCCACCGGCTGCTCCGGATCGATGCTCTGCACTGCCCTCACGACGGCGGAAGCGAGCGCCGAGGGGTCGCCTTGTTTCACCCGCACGAGCAGGCTGTTTTCGTGTACCGCCATCTGCGCCGCGCAAAAATACATCTGCGGCAGGTTGAGCCGGTCGAACGTGTCGCCGGCTACATCCGGGCGCACATGCGGGACCACGCCAACGATCGTTAGGGGCGGCGGATTCGGATCTTCCGTTTGGTTGTCGTCGATATGCTGGCCGACCGGATTTTTTCCGGGGAAAAACTTCTTCGCGAGGATGTCGTCGATGATGACCGAGCGCGGCTGCCGCGGAGAAGTTTGCTTTTCGCCGCTCGGCTTCGGCTTTTCCACAACCATGAAGTTGTCGAAGGCGAGTGAGTTGTTCGACCGATCTTCCGGGCCAAAGTTGCGGCCGCGCAGAATCGGCATGCGCAGGACTTTAAAGTAGTCGAACGAAACGACGTTGACCTCCGCCGACGGCTCGTGTCCGGGAACGTTAGGCGGCGTGCCGGTGAGATGAAATGAGCTGTCCCATTCCGTGTTGTCGAAGGGCACGTTCTCGCCGATTGCCGCGGCCGCGACGCCGGGAAGCGCTTCCACCCGTTGGATCAGTTGGTCGTAGAAATTCTTGACCTTCTCGTTCGAATCATAGCGCGCCTCGGGCAACGCCAGGGTCATCGTGAGAACGTCATTAGGCTCGAAACCGAGCGGGGCGTTTTCCGAGTTCCAAAAACTGCGCAACGTCAGGCCAGCGCCCGCGAGGAGGACGAGCGCGAGCGCCACCTGGGTCACGACAAGGAAGCCGCGCGCGCGCTGCCGATCGCCACTCTCGCTCCCGCCGCGCGAACCAGCTTCGTGGAGCACGCCGCTCAGCGAGATGAGCCGCGAGACGCGCCAGGCCGGCCAGACGCCGACGAGGATTCCGCAAATCAGCGCGACCGCGCCAGTGAATCCGAGCGTTAGCAAATCGAGACGCGTTTCCTGAAAGCGGGCAACATTAGGCGGGCTGAGCGCGTGGATCGCATCGAGACTCCAGACCGCGATGAGCAAACCCGCGACGCCACCGATCACGCCGAGGATCGCGCTTTCGATCAACATGAGCCGCATCAGGCGCCAGCGGCTCGCCCCGAGTGCGACGCGGACCGCGAGCTCTTTGCCGCGGGCGAGAGCGCGCGCGAGTTGCAGGTTGGTGACGTTGGCGCAGGCGATGAGGAGGACGCAGCCGACGGCGACGAGGAGGAGATGCAGGTTCTGCCGGTAATCGCCGACCGCCGACTCGAGCAGCGCCATCACGTTGACGGTGCGGCCGGTGTTGGAGGCGGGATATTTTCGCGTCAGCTCGTGCGCGATGTTGTCGAGGTCGGCGCGCGCCTGTTGCAAGGTCACACCCGGGCGAAGTCGTGCGAGGGCGGAAAAGCCGGGATGATTATCGCGCTGCAGAATGTTCTTCTCCGCCCGCAGATCGCCTAACGGAAGATAAACCTGCGCCTTGCGCATCAGCTGCATTTCGTTAGGCAAAACGCCCACGATTTCGCGCGGGACGGCATCGACCGTGAGCCGTCGTCCGATCACCTTCGGCGATCCGCCGAAGCGCTTCTTCCAAAGCGCCTCGCTGATGAGCGCGATCTTCGGTCCACCGGCCACGTCCTCGGCTTCGGTGAAGTCGCGGCCGATAATCGGCTTCAGCCCGAGGATGCGAAGGAGGTTCCAGGTCATGACCGCGCTGGCCACTCGCTCTGGCGGCGTCGATTCGTCCGGACTCGCCAGATTCGCGGAGTCGCGCCGGAAAAGTGCGAGGTCGGTGAAGCTGCGATTCTGCGCGCGCCAATCGAGATAGTTCGGATAACTGACCGAGCCAGTATCGAAAATCGGCATCTTCTCGCGCAGGAGAACGAGCCGGTCCGGTTGCGGATACGGCAACGGCTTGAGAAGGACGGCGTCGATCACGCTAAAGATGGCGGTATTGGCGCCGATCCCGAGGGCGAGCGCGACGATCGCGATGACGCTGAAGGCGGGCGCTTTTAAGAGCATGCGGAAGGCGTAGCGGATGTCGGTAAGCATGGTTCGTTAGGCGTTAGGTTGTTTCGTTAGGCGAATAGTTGTCATTCAGCGCGCAGAGTAATCATCGGGTCGGTTCGCGCAGCGCGGCGCGCCGGGAGCCAACAGGCAAAAAGAGCGGCGAGCGCGAGGAGCAAGCTGACGCCGAGGTAAATCAGCGGATCGACGGCGTTGACCTCGAAGAGCACGGTGCGCAGAACTCGCGCGCAAAGAATCGCACCTGTTATTCCCATCGTTAGGCCGATCGCGAGCAGCTTCGCGCCCTGGCCGACGATGAGCGTGCGGATGTCGCTGCGTTGCGCGCCGACCGCGAGGCGCACGCCGATTTCGCGCCGGCGTCGCAGGACACTGTAGGAGATGACGCCGTAGAGCCCAATCGTCGCGAGGAGGAGCGCGAGTCCGGCGAAAACCGCGAGCAGGAAGGTGAGCACCCGCGGACCCGCCCAAGTTTCGCCGACGAGATCCATCATCGGGCGCACATCGAAGACCGGCTGCGTCGGATCGATCGAGGCCACGATCTCGCGGATCGATCTCTCGAGCGCAGCCGGACCGACGGTGGAGCGAACGAGCAGGACCTGGCCGGTTCGCTGGACTTGCGCCTGCGAGAAATAAAGCGCCGGCAGAACGGTTGGATCGTCGAAGCCGCGGAAGCGCACCCGCCCCGCCACGCCGACGATTTCGTACCAACTGTTCTCCTCGTCGTTGCCGCCCGGCGCGCAGGAGATCCTTTTGCCTAACGGATCCTGACCGGGGAAGATTTGTTCCGCCGTCGTCTGGTCGATCACGACCGCGAGCGGCGCCTTCTCCGTGTCGCGGCGGTCTAGCGCGCGGCCGCGGATGATCGGCATTTTCAGCGTCGCAAAATAATCCGGCGCAACCACTTCGCTGTCCGCGTTAGGCTGGTCCGAGACGGCCGGTGTCCCGATGCCTTCTTTGTAAAAGTTATTCTGCCAGCCGCCGAACTGCGGCGGATTCGTCCCAATGGAAGCGCTTGTCACGCCGGGCAGCGCACGCACTTTGCTCAACACGGCCTCGGAAAAATTCCGCACCTTTTCTGCGCTGTTGTAATGCACGTAGCCGAGGTCGATGCGCGCGGTGAGCAGGTTGCGTGGATCGTAGCCCAACGAGAGTGCCTGCGTGCGGGCGAAGCTCTTTATCACCAGCGCCGCGCTGCTCAGAAGAATGAGGGTGAGCGTAATTTCCCCGATCACGAGCCACTCGCGTGAGCGGCGCGCGGCCCGCGAGTCGGAGGTCTGCAGGGAGCCGGATTTCAACGCCAGCTGCACGTTTGCCCGCGAGGCGCCCCATGCCGGCCACAATCCGAAAAGCACCGTCGTTAGGGCAGCGAGCGCGAACGTGAATCCGAGGACGCCTGCGTCGAAAGTCACGTCGTGAAACCGCGCCACGTCCGACGGCCCGAGCGCGACGAGCGCGTCCCGGCTCCAGAGCGCGAGCAGGTAGCCGCAAGCGCCGCCGAGCACGGCCACGATCGCGCTTTCGCCGAGTAGTTGCCTAACGATGCGCGCGCGTGATGCCCCGACGGCCGCGCGGATTGCAAACTCCCGCGCCCGCGTCGCACCGCGTGCCGCGAAAAGATTCGCCAGGTTCGCGCAGGCGATGAGCAAAACGAGCGCGACCGCGCCTAACAAAAGGGTGAGATTTTTGCGATAACCGCCAACCAGATTTTCCAGAAGCGGCTTCACCTCTGCGGTCACGCCCGCGTTCGTTTCCGGATACTGCTTCTCCAGCCGCGCCGCGATCGTTCTGATTTCGGTGCGCGCCTGTTCGACGGTCACGCCCGGCTTCAGCCGCCCCCAGCCGAACATCATTGGATGATTCGCCCGGTTCATCCAACCGGGGTTATCGCTCCGACGCATGATCGGAAACCAGGCGTCGGTCCCTTGCGGCGAGTTCATCGCCGGCGGCATCACGCCGATGACAGTGGCCGGCTTCGCATCAAAGATAAGGGCGCGCCCGAGCACATGCGGATCGCGTTGAAACGCGCGCTGCCAAAGCCGGTCGCTGATGACGATGAGCTGCGGTCCGCCAACGCGATCCTCTTCTTCGGTAAAGGTTCGCCCGACCTCTGCGGGCAGGCCGAGAACTTTGAAGAAGTTCGCAGTCACATACGCCGCGCCGATGCGTTCCGCTTCACGACCTGGGATGCCGCTGAGGTTGCGCGAGTCGACGCGTGAGACGGCAAGATTTTCGAAGACGGTATTGTCGCGGCGCCAATCGAGGTAATCGGGGAAGGCGAGCGAGAATTCCTGGCTGCCGTTGCTCTCGTGCAGCGACATGATTCGCTCCGGCTTCGGATAAGGCAGCGGCCGCAAAAGCACCGCGTGGATGATGCTGAAAATCGCGGTGTTAGCGCCGATCCCGAGCGCCAGTGTGAGGATGGCTACAAAGGTGAAGCCGGGAGATTTGCGGAGCTGACGAAAGGCGAAGCGGAGATCGGAAAGCATGATGGCGTTAGTTTGTCATCCTGAGCGGTGCGAAGGACCTCACATCAGGTAAGCGGCGCTTGCGAGGTCCTTCGCTCCGCTCAGGATGGCAGGTGTTCATTTTTGAAAATCCTTTGTTCGTTAGGCCCCTATTCATAACGAAGCGCGACCATCGGATCGACTTTCAGGGCGCGGCGCGCCGGGATGTAACTCGCAAGGAAGGCGCTCCCGCCTAACAAGAAGACGACGCATGCGTAGGTGAGCAGATCGTTTGCACCGACGCCGTAGAGCAGGCTCGCGAGCAACCGCGTCGCGGCGAACGCAGCTGCCAGTCCAATGACGAGCCCGACCATGACCACACTCAGGCTTTGCCGCAAAACCATCCGGAGCATGTCCGCGCGCTGCGCGCCGAGAGCCATGCGAATCCCGATCTCACGCGTGCGCTGCGCGACGCTGTAGGCGATGACTCCGTAGATTCCAACCGCCGCGAGAAGCATCGCGACGCCCGCGAAGACCGCGAGCAAGACCATGTTGAAGCGCGGTTGCGCCAGTCCTTTGCCGATTAGCGTCTCCATCGGCACGAGGTTGTCGACAAAAACGTCCGTATCCTGCCCGTGAATGACGCGCCGGACCGC
>DASXPA010000109.1:0-2042 GCA_036493915.1 Chthoniobacterales bacterium
ACGAAGGACACTACTCACTCCCGATCCGGCACATGCACGAGATCCTTGCCGATCTCCAATCTGCCTAACGAGCCCGGTTTTTCTTTTCGTCGGCGCGAATCTCGCTCCATTTAGTGGCGTGGAAGATTTTACTGGCAGCGCCGTCGTCGACCAACCTGTAAAGCGCACGGGCAATCTCGGGCCGGAATTTGAAGAGCGGGTTCGCCAACTGGTGGCGGATTGGGGCGGGGGAAAGTCGCCCGAGCTGATCGAAGAGTTGATCGCGACCGCGCTAAAGATGGCGAGCGACGGCATGGGCACGGGCGACCTCAAGTTGATGAACCGCTCGCTCAAAGAGTTGCGCTATGCGGCGAAGGTTTTTGCGCCTTACCGCGAGTTTCGCAAAGTCGTCATCTTCGGCTCCGCGCGGACCGCGGCGACGGAACCGGAGGCGCGCCTCGCCGAGGAATTCGGACGTCGCATGGTGGCGAACGATTACATGGTCATCACCGGCGGCGGCGATGGAATCATGGGCGCGGCGCAGCGCGGCGCCGGTCGCGAGCACAGCTTTGGGTTAAACATTCGCCTCCCTTTTGAGCAACGAGCGAACGAGGTCATCCACGGCGACGCGAAGCTGATCAACTTCAATTACTTCTTCACCCGCAAACTCAATTTCGTGAAGGAGACGCACGCCTACGCACTTTTCCCGGGCGGCTTCGGGACGATGGACGAAGGCTTCGAAGCGCTCACTCTGATGCAGACGGGCAAGGCGCTCATCATACCGATCGTCATGCTCGACCGGCCGGATGGCGATTATTGGGAAACCTGGATGCGCTTCCTCACCGATCATCTGCTCAAGCAGGGGTTGATCTCGGAGGACGATTTTAACTTCATCAAGATCGCGCACAACGTCGAGGAAGCGGTCGCGGAGATCCTCGGCTTTTACAGAAATTACCAGTCGTCGCGCTGGGTCGGATCGCGCCTCGTTTTTCGGCTGGCCCATCGCCTAACGAAAGCGGCAGTGGCCGACTTGAATCGAGAATTTCACGACCTCCTGCGCAGGGGCGAGATCAAGCAAACCAGCGCTTTGCCGCAGGAACGGAATCAGCCGGAGATTTGGGATCTGCCACGGCTCGTCTTCACGCCGCATCGCTATGCATTCGGGCATTATCGGCAGCTGATCGATGCGATCAACCTGGCCGAGACGCAGCCGGAGAGATAACCGTCGTCGTTAGGCCGCGGGCAGCTCCGTCTTCTCGACGATGTAGTCGTGAATCGAATTCACGCTTTGCAGCGCCGTCTTCGCGACCTCAGAATTCGGCACGCCGACACCGAAGGTTTTCTCCATACTGACCACGAGCTCGAGCGCGTCGATCGAATCGAGGCCGAGACCGCCGGGGCCGAAGAGCGGCTGATCGTCGCCGATCTGGGCGGGAGTGGTCTGGAGCATGAGATTTTTCACTATCATCTCTTTGATGCGGGTGCGGAGGTTCTCGTCGGGCATGGGAAATTTTTTGGGACGGTATGCTTAGACGAAAAGCGACCCGCTGTCATCGGATAAATCCGGCGGCGTTATAGACACTTCGTTCTGCGAAGCGCGGCGGCACGGGATTGAACTGAGGCAACTCCCGCACGTCCTAGAGGAACGCGTTTACGCTTCGCGCGGAGTATGCACTTCTTCCGCCGCGGGCGCGGGTGTCGGCGGAACTTCCCGGGCAGTGGGAGCGTCGGGAATTCGCGGCACGCTCGCTTCGGGTGCGCGCACATCCGGTTTGGCCGCGGGCGCGTTGCCAGCATTGTGCAGCTCATCGCTGAATTCATCCTTCGCTTTCTGGAACTCTTTCACCGCCTGGCCCATTCCTTTCGCCAGCTCGGGCAACTTCTTCGCTCCGAAAAGAACAAGCACGATCAAGAGGATAATGATCAGGTCCGGACCGCCGAGATTGGAGAGCATGGCGAGCAGATTCATAACGAAGTTGAACATCGGACGATCTCCCTCGGTTGCAAGCCATTTCCCAGAGGCGCGGCAGTCGTCGCCGGCGTCTTTTCGCCTCTGGATCTTC
>DASXPA010000110.1:0-35841 GCA_036493915.1 Chthoniobacterales bacterium
CGGGCATGCTCTTCTAGATAGCGCATGCATCAGAGCCTTTAAGCAGTGGAAAGCGAAGCCTCGCTCGATCCATGAGCTGCACGTCCCTGCCACTTTCACAATCGCACGATGACGCAAAGGCCTAACCAAGCGATGGAGCCAGCCGCGGACCAGCGTACGACCTCGGTTTCACTGTTTATGAACGCCACTCGAGGCTCGCGCGGTGGCTCATCTTGTTCTCGTTAGACCCATGAAAATCGCTCAACTGATCGCGCTTCTTTTTCTTGCCGTCGTTACGCCTGCAATCGCACAGTACGAAGTGCGCACGAGCAGCGATGGCTTTGCTGTCGTCTCGAAGGTGCGCGGGCGCACTTACACTGTTGATGTGCCCGGCAAAGGCATCAAGACGTACGGCGCGAATTCTGCCGATCATCCTTACCTCATGGTCGACGGTCGCTTTTTGCAGGTGCTGTCTGTGCCGCTCGCAGAGTTCCATGCCAGCGCATCCGCCAGCGATGAAGCGGTGCTTAAGCAGCAGATGAAGTATGAGAGCAGCTTTTGGCACGTTGCAGCAGTTCAGCCGCAGATTCGTAAGCTACCCTCTGGACGTATCGTTCTGCTTTGGTCGCTCAACGCGCAGGGCAAGCGACAGATATTTTGCACCACTCGCTTTGGGAGCTACGTCGTTGTCTTAGGTTCCGCGGTCGAAGGCGACCACAGCATCAAAGAGCTGCAGAGCTGGC
The DNA here is from genome assembly GCA_036493915.1 of Chthoniobacterales bacterium. Lineage (GTDB taxonomy): Bacteria > Verrucomicrobiota > Verrucomicrobiia > Chthoniobacterales > UBA10450 > Palsa-1392. Next base: position 723 of record DASXPA010000110.1, read on the forward strand.
TGATGCGGATTGCCGGCTCGCTCCACGCGATCTCATAATGCCACGAAATGGGTCTAACAAAGCGATGCAGCCAACCTCTGGCCGGCGTACGACCAAGCTTTCCATGACTCGAACCTCACATCCCGCCACCACGCGCGCTCTCGCCAGTGGTGGCTGATCTTGTTCTCGTTAGACCGTGAACTGAGCGTGAAATGCGAAATGAAAAAGACGTCTCTTCTCTTTCTCCTGGCCTTGGCTGCGAGGGTTTGTGCCGCCCAAATCGATCTCCCTCCTGTTTACACAGTCGTTGGCGATCCTCACCGCTGTCTGGTTTTGGAACCGGACCATTTGCCTCAGAATGCGCCTCTCGTCGTTTTGCTCCACCAAGCTCATGGCTCAGCCACGAGCCTTGTTTACCTTTGGTCCGAACTGCATCTACCGCCCGCCCGGGTCGCATGCCCAGAGGGCCTTTTTTCCCTCAAAGGGAAGGGGTTTGCCTGGTATCACAAGGAGAGTCAAAGCGATATCGTGCAAAGCCGCGACTATCTCTTGAAATTGGTCCAGCGGTTAGGCCCGAAAAGGCCGGTGATCTTCGCTGGTCTTTCTCAAGGCGCGGTTATGTCCATCATAACAGGGCTTCATTGCTCGAATAAGGTCCTCGCCATCGTTTCCATGAGCGGCTTTGTCCCGAATCCTTCGGAGAATTTGAGGGACCTTAAAGCGCCCAGGTCGACTCCGATCTTGATAGTACATGGACAAACGGATGCAATAATCCCCATAGCCGATGCCTATCGGGGAGAGACAAATTTGAAGGCCCAGGGGTATCACCCGGTCTTCAAGACCTTTGCCATGGGACATAGGACATCCCAAGCGTCTTTAAATAGTGTTCGTGATTTTTTAGTGCAGATCCTGTCGGAGAACTAGCAGCTCGTGCGATTGTTGGAGCCACTGTGTCAGGACATGTCAGACTGGTGGCATGCAGTTTCTTGTATTGTTATTTTTCCCGGCGTCGTTTGCATCGTGTCAGCCGCGTGCTTGTTGTCGTTCGCGTCGTGGTCGAACGCAGAGGGTTACACGCTTACTCCTTTTAGCGCGAGAAGTCCGGCGGAGAAACCTGTAGCCATTCTTTTCAGCTCCCCGACCGGTTGGAAAGAGGATCTCAATCCCGAGAGCGAGTATGCGGGCAGCCATTCAGCCAAGGCGTTCTTCTATTCTCCCAAAAAATCGCCCTATCCGCCTTATATCGTTGTTTCTTCTAGCGTAAAATCGAACTTCTTTCCGGCTAATATCAAAAGGGATGATCTCAAGAGCTCGGTGGCTGGGATGTGGTTGAAGAGCTCCAGCGGGATCGACAATTGCAAGAAGCTCGAAGTGTTCGATGCCGGTCCTAACGGACGGTTGCCAATCTGGTTAATCCGATCGGGGGGCGAAGACTGTTGCCTAACTGTTTTGATCGTTCACGGGCTGACCACTGTTGAAATTAGCGCTCTGATGGAGGATGAGGATAATCTCCAATACGTTTCGGCGCTGAAGGAGTTCGCACGATCAGTTCGTTTCGCCAAGACCGCAAACAAGCTTGGGAGAGAGCGAAAGCCATGATCGCAGACGAAAGACCTAACCAGGCGATGGAGCCAACCACTGGCCGGCGTACGCCCAAGTTTTCCATGATTCCGACCTCACATCCCGCTGCCACGTGCGCTCTCGCCAGTGGTGGCTGATCTTGTTCTCGTTAGATGTTGCTCACGCCATCCCAGTCGCGAACGCGAGCGCTTCGCGTATCCGACGCAGCACTTCGGGAGGCACCTCGCCGAGTCGTCGCTCTAGTCGGTTTACTGTTAGTGAGGCGACACCCTGCACATTCGCGACGCTCATCTCGCGGAGGAAGTGCAGCTTCGGTAGCTCCACTTCGTACTTGCTTCCACGGTTCTGCGTCGTCAGTGGCACATAGATCGTTAGTGCACGCTGCGCATCAGGATCATGGCGCGAGAGGATTACTACCGGCCGCGTCTTCGCAGCGAGGCCGAGATCGGCGAGCCACACCTCACCGGGATGCGGGCTCATCGAGCTGGTCCAGCACTTCCTGCTCAGCCGCGCGAGAGCGCATCACATCGAGCGCATCGTTGTCCGCTGCCTCGATCACCTGCGCGACTAGCACGCGCACCTCCCGCGAGACTTCGGGCTTCCACTTGCTCAGCTTGGTGTCTAGCTTTTCAGCGATGGCGTCCACAGCCTCGATTTTACTTCCGCGTCTCAGCTAATGCAACCGGAACATCTAACCATGCGATGCAACCAACCACTGGCCGGAGTACACTCAAGTTTTCCATGACTCAAATCTCTTCTTCCGCCGCCACGCGCGTTCCCGCCAGCGGTGGCTGATCTTGTCCTCGTTAGACGATTCAGCGTTGCCCGATCTCCCGTGTGCAGTATCCTGATGCCATGACACAGGCGGTGAGCAAAATCCTTCGCGACGCGGTGCAGCTTTCTCCGTCCGAGCGTGCCGAACTCGCAGATCACCTCGTCGAGACACTCGCCTCGGACATCCCACCGGAGATCGAGGGTGCGCAAATCGCTGAGGTGCGGCGGCGGATCGCTCAGATCGAATCTGGCGTGGTCGCACCGGTCCCAGGGGAGCAGGCGCTCGAACAGGTGCGCCGCATCGTTGCCGCTGCGCGTAGCGGGAGCTGATGCACAGTTATGGCTTCCACCCAGACGCGCTTCTGGAGTATGCGCAGGCCGCTAGTTACTACGCACGAGAGGCGTCGCCCGAAGTGGCGGAGCGTTTCGTTGCGAGCGTTGAGTCGGGGGATCGCCGCAGTGCTGGACGCTCCAGAGCGATGGTGCATTGTCGAGGAGCCTGGCGTTCGCCGTTACATCGTCAGGCGCTTCCCGTTCGTACTTTACTACCGCTGGATGGAGGAGCGGATCACAGTGTATGCCGTTATGCACTCTAGCCGTGCGCCGGGGTACTGGCGCGAGCGAATCGTCTAACCCCTATGTAGGGAGTCAAGCGGCGGGTGTGGGTTGGGTTGGTTTTATTTCATTTGGTGGGTGGTTGGTTTAAGCCGCTCCTCCTCAGTCTGGAAAAGCAGATCCGCCACTTAACTCTGCAGTTGGAACAAAGTGCCGGACCCGGGCAGCCGCGCGGACTCGGCGTGCATTTTGATTCCTATTTCGCAACCGCAGTATCGCCGCGGCACAGTATTTCCGGTGCGTTGCATTTACTATTCATTTCACGTCGAAGGAGACACTCGCGTCGACACTCTTGAGTGTTGGCCGCGACGGGGGATTTTGCGGAGGACGGGAAGGAAATCGCCCTCAAGCCGAGCGACCACTACATGGCGAATGCAAGGAGTAGGGTGGTGCTGATCGGGAAGGTTTGAAGTTCGGAAATGGGTTCAGTATTCGCCGACCGCTCGAATACGTCGCTCGGAGTCCCTGCCGACTCTCAAAGTGCTGGGTGCTGATCGGTTCTCGCTGGACGATGAAGCATTTCGCATGACATGTAATGGGCAAAGATAAAATGAAAAAGGTGAGAGCCGATAGAGAGGAGTTATCCCCAGAGCGACGGGAGAAGTTGCTTGCAACCCTGGAAGCCCGTTTTGGGAAGAATATGAAGCGTCACAGAGGTCTTGAGTGGAGCAAGGTGAAAGCAAGGCTGGAGTCGCAGTCTGAAAAGCTGTGGTCACTTGATAAGATGGAAGAAACTGGAGGTGAGCCTGACGTTGTGAGTCAGGACAGGAAGACAGGCGAATATATTTTCTTCGATTGTTCGGCGCAAACTCCCAGTGGTCGCACGAGTCTCTGCTACGACGAGGAGGCGCTGGAGGCGAGGAAGGAACACAAGCCGAAGGGGAGCGCTGTTGGCATGGCGACGGCGATGGGCGTCGAGCTTCTGACCGAAGAAGAATATTTTGAACTGCAGAAGCTGGGAGAATTCGACACGACAAGATCGAGCTGGATAAAGACGCCTGCTGAGATCAGAAAGCTCGGCGGCGCCCTCTACTGTGATCGACGCTACGGGCGTGTCTTCGTTGGGCACAACGGCGCGGAGTCCTACTACAGCGGCAGGGCGTTCCGCAGCTCGTTAAGGGTCTAAGTTTTGCGCAGAGCCTCTAGGGTATGTGGGCAACGGACTGATGATCCGTCGCCTTCCATAGGTGATCGCGCGAAGAACATGAAAATGTGAGTTCCTGGCTGAGACTTCACATCTCCCGCTGCGCAAAGCGCGGCCGCGCGGCGCGTGGCAGCGCCGATTGAGCGCGGCCGAGCTGCCATTTAAAACTGCAAAACGTCTTTGCAGAGGAACGAGAAAGAACAATCTTATGCCATGGGCGGGGCGCGACTTTTCCTCCTCCTGGCGGTGTTTTTCGCGGTGGCCAGTCCGGCGGCGCAAAGGAAGCGTCTCGCGGCTGTGGATTATGGCGTCGCGCAAATGTCGCGCGGACCGACGAACTATCTCATCCTGCACGCGGAGGTGAATGGAAAAGCGAGCGCGTTTCTCATCGATACCGGCTCTGACCTGAGCTTTTTGCGAGCCGATCGCGCGTCTCTTCTCGGGCTGCGGGCGCTGGATAAGACGGTGCGGACGGCGGGAAGGGCTTTCCCGGCGGGCACCGTGGCCAACTTGCAGATCGGGCAAAGGCATTTTCAGAATATCGAGTTTGCGGTGCTTCCAGCTTCCGAAGTCGGGCAGGTAAGGCGAAACACAACCCCGGCGGAGGCTGATGGAATCCTGGGACTGGATTTCCTGCGCCGCTATGTCGCTGTCATTAACTGTCACACACTCCAGATATTCTTTAAGACGGACGCAACGCCGCACCTTAATCTAACACGGACGACGAAGGCGATGGGCTTTACACGCGTGCCGATTATTCCTTACCAGCGGGACTTTCTCACTGTACCTTCTCATTTGAACGGCCGGCTAGGGCGGATGATTCTCGACACGGCTGCCTTTGTCACGGTCTTATCTGACGGTGTTGTACGTGAGTTTCGGATCACAGAGGAGCCGTCACGACTTACCTCGCGCGGTCTGGATGGGCGAGTTCGCGAGATCGAGCTGGCTGAGGTAAAAGATCTGCGTATTGGCAACGTGGCGATTGCGCCGCAAAGGTTTGCCGTCATCGATCTCTTCGATTCAAGGAAACCAGCACGGACTCACGCTACTCTTAGCGGACTGCAACTTGATCCCGAACGGCGACTGGATTCTGGCGAGCCGATCTTTGGGCTGCTAGGTGACGAACTGCTCGACCAGCGCCAGGGCATTATCGACCTGGAAAGCATGAGCCTGTTCCTGAAGTAACATGCTAGTCGGCTGCCTCTGTGGCTACCCAGCAGCGCAGCACTTCCGCGACGCTCCAGGCCTGGGCGATGCAGCCGCGCGGAGTGTGCGGTGCCTCCGCATCGAAGACTTCGCTGATTGTGCCGAGGCCGGCGGCCTCGAGATGCGGCGGGAAGTCACGGAGGAACTCGCGCGCTTTCCTTTGTTCGTTAGGGTGCACTTTCAACCAGGCATCGATAAATGGTCCGATGAGCCAGGCCCAGACCGTTCCCTGATGGTAGGCGGCATCACGCGTCTTGAGATCGCCGTGATAGTTCCTCTTGTAATCGGCATTGTGAGGCGAAAGCGAACGGAGGCCGACGGGCGTGAGCAGTTCGCGCTCAACGACGCCGAGAACCGATTCCCAGTGCGCCCGATCCAAAACCGGATGTTCGAGTGAGAGGGCGAAGATTTGGTTGGGCCGAATCGAGTCGTCGTCGCCTTCCGGTCCGTCGATCACGTCGTAGAGATAGTCCCCATTATTGTTCCAGAATCGCTCGTTAAACGATTGCCGCGTTTCCTCTGCGTGTCCGGCATAACGATCGGCTGCGACTGCGTTGTCCGTCACGCGCAACCAGCCGCTTAAAAGCTTAAGGGCGTTGAACCAAAGGGCGTTGATCTCGACCGCTTTTCCACGTCGCGGCGTGACGACCCAGTCGCCCATCTTCGCGTCCATCCAGGTGAGTTGGTAACCCTTTTTCCCCTGGCAAAGGAGTCCGTCTTCCGGATCGACGTGAATGTTGAAATCGGTCCCGCGCAGATGGTGCTCGACGATGTCGCAGAGGGTGGGGAGGAGCGTGGTGAGGGTGGTTCGGTCGCCAGTCGCATCGAGATAGCGGCCGAGGGCGTGGAAGAACCAGAGTGTCGCGTCGGCAGTGTGGTAGAGGCCTTCCTTTTGCCCGTCCGGAAACATGTTTGGGATCAGCCCGTGCCAGACGTAATGCGCGAAAGTGCGCAGGATGTAGCCAGCCTCGAGCGTGCGGCCGGTCGTGATCGTTAGGCCTTCGAGGCTGATCATGGTGTCGCGACCCCAGTCGGTAAACCAATGATAGCCCGCGATGATCGTGCGCACTTCGTCGCCGGAACCGTGCGCGCGGGCCGCTTCCTCCGAGCGACCAGCGGGTGTGATGACAAATTGATCGGCCGCGAAAACCAGCTCCGCCGCCACGCCCGTTTGGGCCGCCGGGATGGCTTGTTCGAGGAGTCGCTTGCGCCGGATGCGTTCCGCCGCGCGCGCCGGAACAGGCGCGAGCACATCGATGATATCCCAGCCCTCGGTCGAACCGATGAGCGTAGCGGTTTCGTTCTCCTCGAGGTCGATGCGGAAAACGCCGGGACTCCAGAGGTCGCCTTCGTAATCGTAGCCGCGGTCGAGCTCGGTGCGATAGACGACCTGATGGATCTTGCGCGGCTCGATCAAAAACGCGGACTCGCAATCGCCCAGCCGCATCCGTAACGGTGGCAGCTTTTCTCCTTTCTCCGTAATCTCGTAGCAGCCATCGCTCGCCCGGATTTCGTAGGGCGCCGCCGACAGTTGATCGACCGGGTCTTCGTAATGGCGGAAGTTGACCGCGGGGCGCAGCTCCAGCCGTGGGCGTGGGCCTTCGCCGCTCACGGTGTAACTCACGTGCACGGTGTTTTGCCGATGCAGCATGAGGACGCGTTTCTCGATCGTTAGGCCACGCACTTCGTAGGTCCAGACGGGCAAACCCTGCTCGAGGCGAAACTCTTTAAAATAATCGGCGCCGTATAGATCGAGCTGTCCACCCGCCCGCTCTTCCGCGCCTAACGACACCGTATCATCCTCGCCGAAGCGGAGGATTTCAAAAATGTGACTCCACATGACCATGCGGCCGAGAGGCGCGGGCAGGGCCGCGGTAAGGAGGCCGTGGTAGCGTCGGGTGATGACGCCTGAGACGGTGCCTGAGGCATATCCGCCGAGGCCGTTCGTGACGAGCCACTCCCGTGTGAGAAGCAGTTCGTGGTGGGAGCGACCGGCTTCCCAGGGGATGATGCGCGGCTGTGGAATTTGGTGGGCTTCGTCGAGATTCATCGAACAGCGTCAGGCAAAGGCGTCGCCCGGAACGCGACGGTTGCTTCAGCGGGGAGTTGCCAGCCGTGCGTCGTCTCGATCTCGGTTTCGCCCGGGCCGCCGTAGCGCGGCGCTTCACTCGACCAGAGCGTGCTCCAGCCCTGGCCGACCGGCGGCGCGAGCAGTGGTTCAGGCGCGATCTCGAGCCGCAAGGCGTTCCCGAAGTTGACGATTATGAGACGGTCGTTGCCTAACGAATCGAAATAGCGGAGGAGGAAAGCGTGCGCGCTGAGCACGGCGCCATCGACGCGGTTGGCTTGCTGTTTCGAGAAACACGGGTCGTCACGGCGCAAGTGGATGAGGTCACAATACATCGCCCAGATCATGGGAAATTTTTCCCGTTCCGAGAAGTCGAGTTTGCTTTGCTGGAAAGTTGCGCGCTCGAGCGGATCGGCGAGCTGAGACTGAGCGGCGTCGTTCGCGATCGACGGAAATTGCGCGAGAAATTCGGCACGTCCGCCACGAATGGCTTCGTGCAGATCCGGCGTGACATCGGCGAAATAACGAAAGGGTGTGGTCGCGCCAAACTCCTGGCCCTGGAAAAGCAGCGGCGTCCAGGGACCGAGGAGAAGGAGCGCGCTCATCGCGCGATAGCGCCCGGGCGAAGTCGTTAGGCGCGTCCGTTCGCTGCGGAGGGAATTGGCGACCTGATCGTGGTTATCGATAAAGCTAATAAACGCTTCCGGCGGCAAACCGAAGCCGGGCGTGCCGCGGCGTTTTTTCTGCCAGCGGTAATATTGCCCTTGATACAAGTAGCCGTATTTCGCGGCGGAAATGAATTCCTGCGGCGTGCCGCCGTAGTCGGTGTAATAGGCCTCGCGCCGGCCATTCAACGCCACTTGCGCACTATGGTGAAAGTCGTCGTTCCAAACGCCGTCGAACCCGTAGCCGGCTTCCGTGGTCGGCCGCAACAGTCGTGTATTCTGCGGCTCGTTCTCGGCGATGAGGACGATCTCGCGATCGCCGGCGGCGCCGCGAGCCGCCTCGCCGAGCGCCTGAAGGATGTGTTTCTCCGATTCGTCGAAAATACTCTGCGTGGCGTCGAAGCGGAAACCGTCGAAATGAAATTCGTCGATCCAATAACGCGCGTTAGTGAGGAAGAATTCGCGCACCGGAAGAGAGCTTTCGCCGTCGAAGTTGATCGGCTCTCCCCATTCCGTCTCGTGCTGCTTCGTGAAATAGTAATCGGAAAAGACCGTCAGGTAATTCCCTTCCGGCCCGAGGTGATTGTAAACGACGTCGAGGATAACGCCGATGCCTAACGAATGCGCGTGAGCGAGAAAACGCCGCAGATCATCCGGGGTCCCATAAAGCCGGCAGGGCGCGAAGAGATTGACGCCATCGTAGCCCCAGCCGAATTCGCCGGGAAAATCTGCGATCGGCATCATCTCGATGAGACTGATCCCGGTGCGCGCCAGCTCCGGCAGTTGCCGGGCCGCCGCTGCCCAGGTGCCTTCCGGGGTGAAGGTGCCGATGTGCATTTCGTAGAGAACCTGGTCCTTCAGGGAAAGGCCGCGCCAGGCGGAATCGATCCAGGGAAAGGCGAAGGGATCGACCACCGCGGAGGAGCGGTGCGGTCCTTCCGGTTGCGAGCGCGAGGCGGGATCGGGATGCAAATGTTCGTCGCCATCGACCCGGAAACGGTAGAGCGCTCCGGCTGCGGCTGGGGCGTGACCGGAAAAATATCCGCCGGGCTCCGGCTCGAGCGGGTAGAAATGACGGCGCGCATTCTTCTCGGCCGAAACCTCGATGGCGACGTCGAGGCGATGTGCTTTCGGAGCCCAGACGCGAAAATGAGTCTCGTCGGGCGCGATCAGTTCCGCGCCGATCGGGTAACGACGTTTTGTGGCAAATGTGATTATGCCCATCATTCGTCGGTCGCGCGCGGAGCGGTCGCCGCCGCCGCCGTCGAACTAGAAATTCTGCGTGTCCTCGATGAGCTGTCTGTGCGACCGCTTTGACCTCAGGGCGATAGCGATTTCGTTGATCTGCGGTCACTGAAAATAGGGCCGCAGTTTCGCGTATTTTTTTGGTCCAATTCCAGAGACGCGCTGCAATTCATCCGCGCTTTGAAAAGGCCGCGCAGCGATAATTCTTCCTGCCAGGACCTGACCGACGCCGGGAAGATGATCGAGCGTGGCGCTGGTGGCGGTGTTGATGTCGAGCTTGCCCCTGGCCGGCGAACTTTTCGCATCGGAAGAGATGGCGGCGAGCGCGGCAGCGGGCGCGATCGGTGAGGCAGTTGCCGTCCTCGCCTGCGGATGAAAGAAGGCCTCGAAAGATTCCGAGGTAACGCCGGGGCTAGCGGTCGCACGGACATTAAGGCGACCGCTATCCAAGCCCCAGGCGCCGACTTTCTGCGCCTTGGCGTTGCGCTCGAGTCGCCGCAGTTTCCGCCATTCCGCTGCGGGCGTGGCCCGATCCGGCGGATGCGCCTTTTCGCCGTAGACGCGGGCGAGTCCGTTGCTAACCAAATCTTCCGCGAGGTCTTCTTGGCCGATCTCGACAAGAGCGAAGTAGCGCGGCAGATGGCTCCGCCCCCGCGCGTCTTCCTTGCAGGTCTCGACGGCGAAAGGACGGTCGAGTTTCTGTTGCACGTAACGCTCCGCGGCCTCGCCGATCTGCAACGCTCGGGGCGAGGTGACATGAAAATATTTCGCCTGTTCTGCGACGCGTTCGGGAAAGCTCGCATCGGTCTCGGGCGCGTCGACGAAGTAAAGCCGGAAGATGTATTCCTTCCCGTGCGCGCGGACATGAAAACTGTCGCCGTCGTTCGCGGGATTCGGGAGCAGGCGACAGTTTTCGTAGGTGATCCAATGTTGGGCAGCGCGAGCGGTCGCGCCTAACGATAAGAGGATGCAGAGAAGGAGAAGGCGCTTAAAAGTCATCAAGTCATTCTGAGCGGAGCGAAGAGCCGCGCAAGCGGCGGGCGACACTGAGAGCAAAAGGGCGCGCGGAGTAACGCGTGAGGTCATTCGCTTCGCTTAGGATGACAAGGTTTTCTGTAACTCACAATTTTACCGGGCCGACCCGTCTTTCAGCGGGCGACGCGGTTTCACGGCTGCGCCGGGCCTAACGAGAAAGGATCAATTCAGGGCAGGGGGCCAAGCGGCCTCCTGGGCACGATTTCATTCCGATGTTGTATACGGTTGGCACCCTCTTGCTCGTGCTTTGGCTGTTCGCCTGGCTCGCTTTGCATCTGCTCGGGGCGGCGGTGCATATCCTTTTGTTGCTCGCGATAGTTTGCCTCGTGCTAGCATTCGTTAGGCGAGCCTGATCATCGTCGGGTTGCTCGTTCTCGCCGCTGCCAAAACTTTCTCCTCCGGAGAGGAGGGCTGTCACTTCGTCGTATCGGTCGAATCTCGACCGAAGACTTAGGCCCGCGCACAACCATCCGCCAACCTGACGAACATCCCCTCCCGGAGCTGGCGCAACTTGCGCCCGGAAAAGGCTCGTTATTAGGCAGATAGCTTCTCCCGGCCGTGCGGCCGCGCGAGGTCGAGCTCTGGTCCGAGGGGGACGATGCGCGCTGGATTAATCGCGTCGTGCGTCATGTAGTAGTGACGTTTGATGTGCTCGAAGTTGACCGTCGCGGCGATACCCGGTTGTTGGTAAAGATCCATCAGGTAACCCTGCAGGCTCGGATAATCGATGATCCTTCGCAGGTTGCATTTGCAGTGCAGATAATAGACGGCGTCGAAGCGTACGAGTGTGCAGAAGAGTCGCCAGTCCGATTCGACGATGCGGTTGTCGAAAAGGTAACGGCTTTTCGTTAGGCGCGATTCCATTTCGTCGAGTCCGCTGAAGACCCTGCGGCAACCGCGTTCGTAAGCGAGCTGGTGCGTGGCGAAGCCGGCGCGGTAAACGCCGTTATGGATCTTCTCGTAGATGAACTGGGAGAGGCGGCTCTGCTCATCCGCGATGTCGTTAGGGAAAAGGTCGATCTCGGTTTCGCCGAACGCGCGGAAGGCGTCGTTGAACATGCGACAGATGTCGTCCTCGGAATTGTTCACGATCCGGCGCGTTTGCTTGTCCCAAAGCACCGGGACCGTCGCGCGACCATCGAAGCTTGGTGTCGTTGCGGTGTATGCTTCTTTTAAAAAATCGAAGCCGTTCACAGGATCGCGACTGAAACCGGATCCATCGCGAAAAGCCCAGCCGCGTTCGTCACGCACCGGATCGACCACCGTCATCCCGATCGCAGTTTCGAGCCCGAGAAGTTTGCGTGCGATGACTGTGCGACTGGCCCAGGGACAGGCAAGGGAGACGTAAAGATGATAGCGACCGGCCGCCGGCGGATAGGCGGTCGAACCATCCGCGGAGACCCAATCGCGAAAAGCGTCCTCTTGCCTAACGAACTCCCCCGACTCCGATTCTTCCGCGGCGAACTGTGCTTTGGCGGCCATTCCCTTCTTCTAGCGCGAAGTGCGAGCAGCCGCGAATCGGCGCAGGGAAAGGAAATCGATTTCATGACGAGTATGTCCTTCGAGGGCAAGGTCGGCGGCGATTTCGCCGATGACGGGTGCGAATTTAAACCCGTGCCCGGAAAAGCCGCCACACAGGATGAGATGCGGATGTTTCGGATGGTGGTCGATGACGAAGTGGCCGTCGGGCGTTAGCGAATAGGGACAAACTTTGGCGTCGCGAAAAGTTGCCGTCGCGCCGGGCATCCATTCTTCCATTGCGGAGACAATCGGATCGATGTCGCGTGCACGATCGATCTCACGGTCGAGGTTTTCGGCGCCGGTGCATTCCCCGTGGGCATGAAAAGCGGCTTTCACGCCATCGCCAAAATCGGGAAATCCATAGAGTGGCGCGGGAAAATGCGAACGCTCGATCAAAAACGGCGGGAAGCGACTGCTGGAATACGCCTCACTCGCGGGAGTGAACCATGCCTGCACATTGCGTTGCACGCGTAGCGGAATGCCGAGGGCTGCGAGTGTTTGCTGAAACCAGGAACCCATCGCGAGGACCAACGAATCGGCGGTGACGCGTGATCCATCGGCGAAGTGAAGTTCGAAGCCGGTGTCCTTTATTTCCCAGCGAGAAACCGTGGTGCCAAAACGAAGCTGCGCGCCGGCTCGTGCCGCCACCCGCAGATGCGCTTCGAGCGCGCGTTCCGGGCGGAGAACGCCGCCGTCCGGTTCGAAAACTCCGATCTCGTTGGGCGAGACGCGGAGAGTCGGATAACGAGATTGAATCGCGCGGCAATCGAGCAACTCAATCGGAAGGTTGTGCTCGCTCGCGGCGCGACGTGAGCCGGCGACGATCGGGGCGCTCTCTTCTCCGAGCATGAGAAGGCCGGTGATTTGCAGAAACTCTTCATTCGTGGCGCGCTCGAGCTCGCGCCACAATTCGTAAGCGCGCAGGAGCAACGGCACGTAAGCCGGGTCTTCAAAATAGGCTTTCCGGATCATGCGGCTCCTGCCGATCGACGATCCGAACTCGTGCACCGGCCCGAACTGCTCCAAGCCGATCACCTTCGCTTTTCGGGCGGCGCATTGGGCGAGGATGGCGCTGCCGATACCGCCCAATCCAACAACGGCGATGTCGTAATCCACGGTCGCACCTTCCGCCAGGCGACTGAAAATCACCAGTGCTGGCCTAACGAAAAGGGCCATCGGTCACAAACCTCGCAAGCCACCTTGTCCGCTCCGCTCCGGGGCAAGGCCAGGCATCGCTCGTGAGGTTCTTTCGCTGCACGCAGAATGACAGGTGGGGAAAGCGTGACGTAAGTTGAACACGATGACCTCGATCGGGCTGAGCCAGCTCCTCGCCGACGCGCCCAAGCTATTGCCGACTTATCTGGAGCGCACCAGCCATCTCACTCACGTGACGAAAGGAATTCGTCGCAGCGAAATGTTTTTTCTTTACGCCGCCGTCGCCGTCGCCAAGCCGAAGCGCATCCTCGAATCAGGCCGAGCGCGGGCCCAAAGCACCCTCGTGCTCTCGCTGCTTTTCCCGGATGTCCCCACTATCAGTATCGAATCCGACGCCGCTTCCGCGGATGTCCCCATCGCGGCCGAACGACTCAAGGAGCGAGCGAACGTGGAATGCCGCTTCGGCGATTCGAGGCACCTCTTGCCGGAGCTTCTGCGCGTCGGTGATGTCGTGCTCATCGATGGGCCGAAGGATTTTCGCGCGGTCAAACTTGCTCTTTGGTTGCTGCGAACGGGGAAGCCGATTGCAGTGTTTGTGCACGATCTTTGGCTGGGATCACCGGCGCGCGATTTTGTCGATCGTCAGCTCCGCGAAGTTTTTCTTAGCGACGCTCCCGAGTGGGTAGAGCAGTATTCTCGCTTAGATAGGAGGACCCGCGCGATGCCTGCGGTTGAAGCTGGATGCCGGATCGCCTACGGCGCCACGCTCGGCTGCTTCCCTCCGCTGAGCGGGAACTACGCAAGCCGTCTGTTGCGTTGCAACGTCGCCGAACGGGTGGAGCGCCTGCAGGAGAGTGCGCGCAAGTTTCGCGGCCGCCCCACCCGGCGGCGGCCAGTAGATTTCTCCGCCTTTGGGACTTGAAAGGGTCCCGGTCTCACCAGTCATGTAAAGCGAGAGCAAAGAGAATGACACCGCCTTCACCTCCGCAGAAGTGTGCTGCCGCCTTCCGGCGCGACACTTGTGATGCAAATGCTGGCAGCGGGCAGCGGGCGATGAAATCCGCTTCCTCCGATTTCAAAGACAAAGCGGGCGGCCGTGACACGGAGCCAAACACATCTGCCTGGCAGAGGGCGGGGCCTCTGCGGGCGCGGCAATTAGCTGTGTTGCACTGGTCGCGATTGGGTTAATTTTGCGGATGAAAAAAATCAGCGTCTGTTTGTTGCTCCTGCTCACCGCTCTGCCCACGATGCCTGTTCTCCGGGCTCAGGAATTGGATGGGAGCGACCTGAGGAAGGAAGCTCGCGAACGGGAGGAGAGAGTGAATAAGCTTTCGATCGACGAACAGCTGAAATTGCGTGCGGCGCAACAAAAAGCGGCCAATGATCCGGCGGTGCAGGACGCTTTAAAGAAGCGCAACGACGCGATCAATCAGTTTCGGGCGACGATGCAGGCCGCGATGCTGCGGGCCGATCCGTCGATCGCGCCAATACTTGAAAAGGTGGCCTTCATCACGCAACCGCAGCGGTAGTTGCGATCGCGCGATCAGGCGAGCACGACGACCTGAACAGTAGAAGGCGACAAATCGTCCGATCCACGTCCCGCTCCCTCCAGCCCACGGGCGAGTCCCGGAGTTCGATCTCGCAAGCGTCGGGTGACTCTGCGAGCAAAGGGGGTTTGGAGTAACCCGTAAGTTTTTCAAAGTCTCGTGACACGGCTCTTCGCTTCTCTCAGGAAGACAAATAGTTAAGGAGAAGTCGCGCAAACCAGCTCGCGCGCCTCGCTCGGCGGGGCCCTCCTGCTTTCGTGTGTCATTCCAGTCGGGCCAAGGAGGGAGGAATCACGTCGAAACCCCCGGTGAGGTATTTACAGCCTCTGCGGATATGGAACTCTAGGAATTGTTGGGGGCACGGCTTCTTCCCCGCAAGTTTAAGAAAAATATAACATTTTGTCATTTTGTTATTGACCTTTGACACTGGAATCGGCAATCCTCGCCGCCATGAACACCAAGTCCATTCGCGCCAAGCGAAAATCCGCCTTTATCAAGTCATCCCGCTGGATTGGATATGCCACCGCGGGAGCCGCTACTGCCGTCGGTGCAGCGGCCACGGCTGAAGCAGACATCCATTATTCCGGGCCGATCAATCAACATTTCGACGCTGCCTCGAGCAGCCAGATTGTCGCGTACTTCAATCTCGCGCCGGGCGCTAGTTTTGGTCTCGCGCAGACCAGCTTCTTCAGCGGGATCGGGGCGGCCCGGGCCGGCGTCTTTGCCAGCGGCGGTACTGCTGCGTTTGCCGGCTTCTCGGCGAGCGGTTTCCCGTATGTCTCCAAGCTTGCTTCCGGAGTGAATATCAACGGGGCTAATTTCAACGCGGCTTACCCTGTGGGAACGCTGGCATTTGCTTATGGCTACGCCAACAGTCAGTGGCTTGCTCCCGGCACTGGTTTCATCGGTCTCCGTTTCAACACCGGCTCGGGCACGGAGTATGGCTGGGCGCGCGTCACCATGGACGGTTCCCCGGGGAACACGTTCACGCTGGTCGATTACGCTTACGGCGACGTCGGCCAATCGATCAACGCAGGGCAAACAGCGGTGCCGGAACCCGGCTCATTGGCGCTCCTAGCTCTCGGTGGTGCGGGTCTTGTCGCTTGGCGCAAACGCCGCAAAATGATGGCGGCCTAAACGAGCGCGCTCAAATAGCGAATTCTTGAGTGAAAACGCGGAGGATTTTCCTCCGCGTTTTCTTTTTCTGCAGGCGTTTTGCCGATCAGCGTGAAACCTGCTAACTCTTCCCGGATCATGGGAGAAAGAACAAAGGAGCAGCGCAAAGTGTTGCTCGTCGGATGGGACGCAGCCGATTGGGAACATATCAATCCTCTGCTCGAGCAGGGGCTCATGCCCACGCTCGACGGCTTGATCAACCGAGGCGTAATGGGAAATCTGGCCACCCTCCAGCCCATCCTCTCGCCGATGCTCTGGAATTCGATCGCTACCGGGAAGTTCCCCGACAAGCACGGCATCCACGGCTTTATCGAGCCCGATCCGATCAACGGCGGCGCGCGTCCTTATGCGAGCACCTCGCGGAAGTGTAAGGCGATTTGGAATATTCTTTCGCAATCGGGTTTGCGCAGCAACATCGTCGGCTGGTGGGCAAGTCATCCCGCCGAGCCGATCAAGGGTACGGTAGTGACGAATGCTTTCGGTGGCGTGAAATTCAGCCCGGAGAAGGGATGGTCTATTCCACCCGGCACCGTGCATCCTGAAGAGAAGGCCACTTCGCTGGCGCGGTTCAAGGTTTTCCCCACGGAGCTGACGGAGGCGCACGTCCTGCCCTTCATTCCCGAGGCAGCGAAGATCAATCAAAAGAAGGACAAAAAACTTGATTCCTTTATCAAGGTTCTAAGCGATAACGCTACCATCCAGGCCGTGGCGACGACGCTCATGGAAACTGAGCCGTGGGATTTCACCGCGGTCTATTTCGATGGGATCGATCACTTCTCCCACGCTTTCATGGCGTATCATCCGCCGAAGCTGCCTTGGATCGATCAGGAGGAATTCGACCTCTACAAGGACGTAGTAAAAGGGGCCTATCGCTTCCATGACATGATGCTGGAACGCCTAATCCAGCTGGCGGGTCCGGAGACAACGGTGATCCTGTGCTCCGACCACGGCTTTGAATCTGGTTCGCAGCGTCCGCGCGGTATCCCACGCGAACCCGCAGGACCAGCGGTCTGGCACCGCCAGTATGGCATCTTCGTCGTCGCTGGCCCTGGCATCAAAAAGGACGAGCGGATCTACGGCGCGAGCCTCATCGATATCACGCCAACAATTCTAACTCTCCTTGATGTTCCGATCGGCGAAGATATGGACGGCCGCCCGCTGCTCGAAGCATTCGAAGTCCCACCGGCAGTGAAGACCGTGCGGAGCTGGGATAAGATTGATGGCGATAGCGGCTTGCATCCCGAAGGCAAACAGATGGATCGCCAGCAAGCCCAGGAATTGATGCAACAGTTCGCGGCTCTGGGTTACATCGAAGACCCGGGCGCCGATAAGAAGAAGCAGCAGGAGTCGGCGGAGATCGAGAGCAAGTATAACATCGCCCGCACCTACCTTTGGAAGAATCGCCCCGATCAGGCACTGCCCTTACTGGCTGAAATCACGGCGAGGCATCCTTGGGAAGACCGCTTCATCATGCAGCTGACTGGCGCCTATTTTCAAGCCGGCTATCTCGCGCAGGCGGAGCGCCTCCTCGTAGCTGCATACGATTTCGATAAGACTACCAATGTCGGCGCACTCCTGCTTATGGGGCGGGTGAAACTGGCCCTCGGCGAACCCGAGGCGGGATTGGAGAAGTTGCTCGCCGCGGGAAAGGTGAATCCAGAAATCCCCTCCGTGCACATTCAACTGGGCGATACCTACCTCCGTTTGCACCGCTGGTCCGAAGCGAAAGAGGAATTTGAAAAGGTGATCGCCCTCGATAGCGACAACGCACTCGGCTACCAGGGGCTTTCCACCATCTATCGGCGTCTTGGGCAAAATCAGGAGGCCGCCGACACGGCGTTGCAAGCGGTCGGTCTTCTTCACCGCTTGCCGCTCGCTCACTTCAATCTTGGCGTCGCCATGGCGCGATCGGGCGAGACCGAGCGCGCCATCGTCGCCTTCGAGACTGCGCTTCGTTTCAATCCGGATTTTCTCAATGCGCATCGCTATCTCGCGCTGTTACACAAAGCGAATGGTGGTGATGTGAAGAAAGTCCAGCATCACCGTCGCGAAGCAGTCCGGCTCGGCCGGACTCGTCGACCTCGCAGTGCGAGGACAGATGAAAAACGCGACAAGCTTTTCGATTTGCCAAAGATCCCGCCGCAAGAAGAACGGATCGCAACCTTGCTGAAGGAGCGGCCCGATCAGAAGCCGCCGCGTGAAGATTCCGGCAAGACTTTTGTCCTCGTCTCCGGGCTGCCGCGCTCCGGCACCTCGCTCATGATGCAGTTGCTCGCAGCCGGTGGCTTGCCGCCGATGACCGACAACGAGCGCGAAGCCGATATCGACAACCCGCGCGGCTATTTCGAATGGGAATCAATCAAACGTATCGCCAAAGAGCCCGAGTTGCTCGACGACCCTGCGGTCGAAGGCAAAGCGATCAAGTGCATCTCGATGTTGCTCCCGAAAATGCCCGAATTTCACCGCTACAAAGTCATCTTCATGACACGTCCGATCGAAGAAGTGATCGAATCGCAACAGAAAATGACAACGCGCCTCGGGACCAAAGGCGGCGAACTCGATCGCGAACAAATGGAACGCGGGATGGCTGCGCATCGCGACGAAACGCGCAAGCGACTCGCAACGAGCACGAATATCGAGACGCTCGAAGTCGATTATCCCACGCTCATCACGGACCCAGCAGCGGTCATCGATCAGCTCGTCGAATTTCTCGGCCCCGAGCGGCTGCCGACGCCGGAGAAAATGGCGGCGACGGTCGATCCTTCTTTATATCGGCGGAGGAAGGCAAGCTAAGTTGCCGGTGGAGCCTCATTCGTTGTGCGCTTCGCTCTGCGAAGCGCGAGAGTTACTCAACCAACGGACCTAACCAAATAGGCGTTTGAAGGGCCGGCCGTTGCTCCGTATCCGTTTCGGCGCACCAGTTGTTACCGATCGAAATTTTCCAGCCCAACAGGCATTGAAGCTTTCATCGAAAGAGCGGTTGCGCCGCGGCGAAAAGCGGCTGAAATCCCTGACGAAATGTCCGCAACGAGCATCAGGAAAATTCAGGCGCGCGAAATCCTTGATTCCCGCGGCAATCCGACCGTTGAAGTGGAGGTTCATTTGGAAGGCGGCGGCTTCGGTCGCGCGGCCGTGCCGAGTGGCGCGAGCACCGGCGAACACGAAGCCTGGGAGCTACGCGACGGCGACAAGAAACGTTACGGCGGCAAGGGAGTCATGAAGGCGGTCGCTGCGGTCAACGAGACAATCGCGCCCATCTTGGTAGGTTTCAACGCTCTCGAGCAGGCGAGGATCGATCAGGAGATCATCGCCCTCGACGGTACGCCGAACAAAAAGCGACTGGGCGCCAATGCATTGTTAGGCGTTTCTCTCGCGACCGCACACGCGGCCGCTGCGGCCGAGGGGCAGCCGCTCTTCCGCTATTTCGGCGGGAGCGAGGCGAGGGTGTTGCCAGTGCCGATGATGAACATTCTCAACGGCGGCGCGCATTCCGATGCTCCAATCGATTTCCAGGAATTCATGATCATGCCGAAAGGCGCGCCGAATTTTCCGGAGGCGCTCCGTTACGGCGCGGAGGTTTTCCACGCGCTCAAGAGCGTCCTCAAAGCGCGCGGCCTTTCCACAGCGATCGGTGATGAAGGCGGCTTCGCTCCAAATCTCAACTCTGTCGAAGACGCGCTCGAAGTGATCGCGGCCGCGGTCGAGAAAGCCGGCTACTCGTTAGGCGAACAAATTTTCATCGCGCTCGATCCGGCTTCCTCGGAATTCTACGACGCCGAAGAGAATGCTTACGTTTTCAAAAAATCCGATGGCTCCAAACGGAGCGCGGCCGAACTGGTCGATTACTATGCCTCGCTCTGCGAGAAATTTCCGATCATCTCGATCGAGGACGGTTGCGCGGAAGACGATTGGGACGGCTGGAAAAAACTAACCGACCGGTTGGGCGAAAAAATCCAACTCGTAGGCGACGACCTTTTCGTCACGAATGTCGAATTTTTGCGCAAAGGAATTGAGCGCGGCGTGGCCAACTCCATTCTCGTAAAAGTGAACCAGATCGGGACCCTCACCGAGACTTTCGCGACCATCGACCTCGCGACGCAGAACAATTACACCGCGGTCATCAGTCACCGCTCGGGTGAAACCGAAGACACCACGATTGCCGACATCGCAGTCGCGACTAACGCCGGCCAGATCAAGACCGGCTCGCTTTGCCGGACGGATCGGGTGGCGAAATACAACCAGCTTCTCCGCATCAACGAGGAACTGGGTGACAAGGCCGTCTTCGGCGGTAAGATGCGATAGTGGACGCCACGGGCTACGGCCATTTTCGCGAGCGGCGTGAGGCCAGCATCTGGCAGCAGATGAACGCGGTCTTGCGCGTCCTTCTTTTCATCGCGGTTTGGTTGCTCATGATTAGTTTTTTCCTGCCGCCCTACAAACAGCTCCAACGTGACCGGGCCGAGTATGATCAGATGCACACGAAGCTCGTCGAGCAGAAGACCACGCTCGCCCGCCTAACGAAGCAGGTAACGTTGTTGAAAAGTGATCCCACCTATCTCGAGACACTGGCGCGCGATCGCCTCGAGATGATGAAGGAAGGCGAAACCATTTTTCGCCTCGAGAGTCCACGCAAGAAGTAGCGCGCTTTTAGAACCGCGTCGGCGACGGCGACGCAGTCGGCAATAGTTTGGGTTTCGGCGGGCTTAACTTCTCCTCGATCTGCCTCAGCAAAGTCAGGGACGGCGACTCGGGAACCATCCGCAGAGTTTGGTGGACGAGCGCGAGCGCTTTCTTTTTCTCGTCCGACTGCAGGAGCACATCGACTTGTTCCAGCACCACCCGCAGGAGATCGTCACGTTGCTTGTAAATCGCTCGCGCCTGTTGCAGACAACTGAGCGCTGTTTTGGAATCGCCGGTCTCTGCTTGCGTCAATCCCAGATCTTCAATCATCGGTCCGTTCTCCGCGCGCGAGGCGGCACGGCGGGCTTCGGCGAAGTATTTCTTCGGATCCTCCTGCGCGTTTTTCAGCGCGAACTCGTGATACATCTCCCAGGCAGTTCGCTTCTTTCCGCCGCCTTTCCCACCCTCCTGTGACCACGAAAGGTACGGCCGATAAAGCGGGTCGCCGACCACCACCGTCATCCAGGAAAGCGCCCGCGTCGCCATGTAGGCGCTCTCCGCGAGGGTAAAACCCTTGAGCAGCCGGTCGTTGAAAATGTTCAGGTGAGCGGTCAGTTGCAGGAACGGCTCATAGACGTTGCCTAACGACGCCGCGGCCCCTTTACTCAGGAGCGGCGCGACCCAGTTCGCGCCCGGGTTTCGCAGAGTTGTCGCGCTGAAGGAATGGATGTGCACCGCGATCGCCCCCGGTGTGAAAGAGAAATCCGGATCGGTGAACGGGCCGGTCACGCTGCTCGCGTACCAACCATAGTAAAGGGCGCAATCATCCATCGGGAAACCCGCCGGGATCGTCTCCGACTTTTCGTCGTAAACCACCGGCACGCCGACATGGCGCAAATCGTCCACCACAGTCTGCAGCCAGACGTCGCCCTCACCCAGGCCAGGCGCGGTGTTGTGCGCGCCGTCCACATAAGCGCGTCCCCAAAGTCCGTTTTTTTCCGCCTTGATGGAATCGGTGATCATCCGCCTAACGATCTCCGCGGTCGGCGCATCGAGCCGGCAAACCAGCATGAGCGGTGCGACGTTGAGTTCCGCGATCGGCCGGAAGCTTTCAAAATAAGGATTCACCGCCGCGCCGGAAATTTGTTTTGAGAAAAGGCCGAGCAAGCTCAACTCCGAATCGACCGACGCCTGGTTTTGCGAGGAGATGGCATTCGCGACTGGGTCGTCGCCCGGATATTTCGGGGTAGAGCGGATCTTGAGCGGCATGCCGCGGATCAAGGCGACGAAATGAATTTGATTCGACGTCACCCGCGGCGGGCCGTCGCCCTCTTTCTGTAACGTCCACAATTCACGCCGCGTAAAAATTTTTCGGAGCGGACCCGCGATCGTATTGTCGTATTCCTCGCGGCTGATCTCTTCTTCCTTCGAGCACCACAATCCGACGATGTGATCCTTCGGGATGTGACGCTCGCTGGCGTAAAAGCGAGCGAGGTGCGCCGAGTCCGGTGCTGCGCTGTTGTAAACGATCACGGTGGCTTCGGCGAGATCCGCCGCGGTCGGGGTGGCTCGTGTCGTCGTAACTAACGAGAGCGAGATCGCCACCATGATGAACTGTTTCATGATTCGAGTTCCAATTTTAAGCCGTCATAAGCAAGGCCGGCGCCGGGCGGCAAGGCGGCTTCGTCGCTCTGCGCCAACTCGTGACAGATGTGGGTGAAAAGCGTTCGCTTCGGTCGGACCCGCGCAGCGATTTCCAGCGCCTGATCGACACTCAAATGCGTCGGATGGGGTTTTTGTCGCAGCGCGTCGATGATCAAAAGTTTCACCCCCTCGATCCGGCGCACGATCTCATCTGGGACGGCGCTGCAATCGCTCAGATACGCCACCAGCTTTACGCCCGCGCGCGTGAAAAGATAACCATTAGTCTCGGAACTGCCATGCGGCACCGGCAACGGCGTGATCAGGGTATTGCCTAACGAGAACGGTCCGCAAACAATGTGCGGCTCCGGTTTCAAATAGCCGGGCCAGGGGCTGACGGTCTTGAAGGCAAACTCGTAAACGCGTTCCAGGTCAGCCATCGTCTCGGCCGAAGCGTAAACCGGCATGCGCCCGCCGCGCGGCGAGGCGAACCGCCGCAGATCGTCGAACCCCATCACGTGATCGGTGTGCGAGTGGGTAAAGAGAACCGCGTCCACGTGCCAGATGTTCTCGCGTAAACATTGGATCCGAAAATCCGTCCCGGTGTCGACGACGAAAGCGAGCTCCGGCGTTTCCAGATAAATCGAAGCCCGCGTCCGTTGATCGCGCGGATCGCTTGAACGGCAGACCGCGCAATTGCAGCGAATCATCGGCACGCCCTGTGAGGTCCCTGTCCCGAGAAATGTGAGGCGAAGTTGAGAGTTCAGAGTTGCGAGTGGAGAGTCGGGAGCGTTCAGAGCCCTATCTCTCAACTCTCAACCTGCAACTCTCAACTCCGTGCTTCTCAGCCTCCTGCGCATCAAGAATCTCGCGCTGGTCGAGGACCTGAAGTGGGAGATCGGTCCCGGATTTGTCGCCGTCACCGGCGAGACGGGCGCGGGCAAGTCGATCATCATTGGCGCGCTCAAATTATTGTTAGGCGAGCGCGCTGATAAATCGCTCATTCGCACCGGGACGGACGCGTGCGCAGTGGAAGCGATCTTTGACGGCGTGGATTCGGAAAAGTTGCAGACGTCATTGGAGGAGTCGGGCGTTGAGCCCAGCGAGGGTGAGCTCCTTCTGAAGCGCAGTTTCTCGTTAGGCGGAAGCACTCGGCAATTCGTCAACGGCTCGCCCGCGACGCTCGCCGTGCTCAAGACCATCGGCGACGAGCTGGTCGATTTGCACGGACCGCACGATCATCAATCGCTCCTCTCGGCGGATCGGCAACTGGCCTTGCTCGATCGCTTCGCCGGCGCGGAAGCGCTCTTGCAAGATTACGAGCAAACCTTTCGCAAATTGCAGGCGCTGGTTGCGGAGGAGGAGGCGCTCAGCACCGCGGAGGCGGCGCGCGAGCAGGAGCTGGATTTGTTGCGGCATCAGGTCAACGAAATCACCGCTGCGCAGCTCCAGCCTAACGAGGAAGAGGAAATCAACGAGCGCTACCGACTGGCCACGAACAGCCGACGCTTGATCGAACTTTCCTCTTCCATTTCCCGCCACCTTTCTGAAACCGACGACGCTATTCTCAATCGCCTCGCCGAAACACAGCGGCTGCTGCACGAATTGCAAAAGATCGATCCCAGCCTCACGGAAAGCGCCGAAGCTCACGCGGCGGCCGTGATCGAGCTGTCGGAAATCGCGCGCACCTTCGCTCGTTATGCGGAGCGACTCGACCTCGACCCTGCCCAGCTTGCGCAACTGGAAGAGCGCGTCACCCTGCTTGAAACCCTGAAGCGAAAATATGGCGGCGCGCTCGCCGAAGTGGTCGCCTTCGGCGAGCGCGCCGCAGAAAAAATGCGCAAGATTGAAGGACGCGAAGCCGAGCTGCAGCGATTGGCCGCGGAGATCAGGGACACGCGAGCTGCCCTCGAGCGCGCCGGCGCGGCGCTACGCAAGACGCGTACGGCAACTGCATCAAAACTCGCCCGACTCGTTAGGCAAAACCTCGCCGATCTCGGCTTCCGGCAATCGGAGTTTGAAGCGAAACTCTCGCCTAACGAAAAGCCGCGGCTGAGCGGCACGGAATCACTTGAACTACTTTTCTCGCCGAACCCCGGCGAGCCGCTGAAGCCTCTGCGCACTGTCGCTTCAAGTGGCGAAATCTCTCGCGTTATGCTCGCGATCAAGTCTTCACTGGCGATGGAAGACGCGATCCCGCTACTCGTCTTCGATGAGATCGACGCGAACGTCGGCGGGGAAATCGCCAATGCGGTGGGAGCGAAAATGCGCGCGCTCGGAGAGCAACACCAAGTGCTCTGCATTACCCACTTGCCGCAAGTCGCCGCCGCCGCCTCGACCCATTTTGTCGTGACAAAGGAAGTGGCGCAGGGCCGCACCTTTTCGCAACTGCGCGAAGTGAAAGGCAAAGCGCGCCAGGAAGAAATCGCGCGCATGCTCGGGGGGAAGACGGAGTCAGCGCTCAAACATGCCGCGAGCCTGCTTAAGGCATAGGCTTTTTTTTAACCGCAGAGAACGCAAAAAGCGCAGAGGATTTCTAATCAGTCTCTGCCCTCTCTGCGTCCTCTGCGGTTGACAGCCTGCCGACAAATCGCTTTCCGCGGGCGGCAAACCGCTGCTAAGGAAAAAGCGTGCTCAACTACATCTGGCTCGCGCTCATTCTTCTTTCGGTCGCGATTGGTGGCTGGATGGATCGACTCAAGGGCGTGACCGATGGCGCTTTCGATGGCGCGAAGACCGCGGTCACGATCGCCCTTGGCTTGATCGGCGTGATGGCGCTCTGGCTCGGAGTGATGCGTCTGGCGGAGAAGGCCGGCCTCGTGCAACGGCTGGCGCGCGGGTTGCGGCCGGTGATGACGCGCCTCTTTCCTGGTGTGCCTAACGACCATCCCGCGATGGGTTCGATGCTCATGAACATGGCAGCGAACATGCTCGGCCTCGGCAACGCCGCGACGCCGCTCGGCCTGCGCGCGATGCAGGACTTGGAAGAGTTGAATCCGCATCCGGGCACGGCCACGAACGCGATGTGCACGTTCCTCGCGATCAACACCAGCTCGGTCCAGCTCATCCCGACGACGGCGATCGCGATTTTGGTTGCGTCCGGCTCGACCAATCCGACCGCGATCGTCGGGACGTCGTTGCTTGCAACTTTGTGCGCCGCGACGGTCGCAATTACCGCGGTGAAGTTGCTGGAAAAGCTGCAGTGGTTTCGCGCGCCGGTTGTAGCCGGCGGCGGTGACGCCGGCTGGCCCCAACCTGCAGAAACAGAGGCGCCCACGATCTTACTTCCAGCTGTGGGGAAAGAGCACGCGGTGGAGCTTGGAGCGGCCGGGGTCGGCGCCCCCGGCTACAACCGGCTGCCGGTCTGGGGGGCAGCGGTGCTCGGTCTGGTCGCGCTTTTGTTTGCGTTGCTTTTCGTTAGGCTGGCTTTTCCGGAAGTGTTCGGACTACCACTCGGCGAACTCGATCCGGGAGCGAGCGCATTCGTCCGTTGTGTGCGCGCGCTTTCAATTCTCGCGATTCCGATGCTCCTTAGTTCCTTCACCCTCTACGCCGCGCTTTGCGGATTGAAGGTTTACGACGAATTCGTCGAAGGCGCGAAGGAAGGGTTCGGGGTGATCTTGAAGATCATTCCGTTTCTTGTCACAATGCTGGTGGCGATCGGAATGTTTAAAGGCGCGGGGGGAATTGAGCTGTTGGCGCGCCTGCTTTCGCCGATTCTCACGCCCCTTCATTTCCCGACCGATCTCCTCCCGATCGCTTTGATGCGGCCCTTGAGCGGCGGCGCGACACTCGCGCTCTTCACCGATGTGGTCCATCGCCTCGGCCCGGATAACATCGTCAGCCTGATGGCGGCGACGATCTACGGCAGCACGGAGACGACCTTTTACGTGGTCGCGGTTTACTTCGGATCGGTCGGGATCAAGCAAACACGGCACGCTATCCCTGCGGGCTTACTGGCGGATTTTGCGGGGGTGGTTGCGTCGGTTATTATCTGCCGCGCGGTCTTGTAATCGCTCTCTTACCGTAATCGTGATCGTGATTGTTGTCTCAATCGTCGCAACTCGATTACGAGCAGGAAAGATTTCCCTCGCCATGTTGTTGTCACATTTTCTATCGTCCGCTTTTCCTCAATGATTCAACGCGATTATCTCATCATCGGCAGCGGCATCGGCGGCGGCAGCGTCTGCGAAGCTATCCGCCAACATGACAAAAAGGGCTCGGTCACGCTCGTCGGAGGTGAGACTTTTCATCCTTACAAACGCTGGATGCTTTCGAAGCAATTCCTGCGCGACAAGACGCCGTCGTTGAAAAAGCTGCCCTGCTACGATGAGCGCTGGTACGCCACCCACAAAATCGAGAGCCGGCTGGGGACGGTGGTGACGCAGTTCAACATCGACCGGCGGCTCGCGGTGCTCGGTAACGGCGAGACGATCGAGTTCAAGAAAGCCTGCCTCGCGATGGGCAGCCGGCCGGTCCGTCCGCACGTCGCCGGCATCGGGCTCGGTAATGTGATTTACCTGCGCACGATTCGCGATGCGCTCGCGCTCCGGGAGATGTCGCACTCGGAAAAAATGATCGTGGTCGTGGGTGGCGGATTGCTGGCGTGCGAGGCGGCGGCAAGCTTGCGCCAGGGGAAACTAAAGGTGGCGATCATGCATCGGCATCAGACGCTCTTGAATCGCTACCTCGATCCGGGGACGGCGAAGTGGATCACGGAACGATTTGCGAAACACGGGGTGACGCTGCTGCTCGGCTCGAGTCTGAATGGGTTCGAAGGCAAAACGGTTTTGCGCAATATCCAGACCAAAAGCGGGGAGCGGGTGGCGGCGGGGGTCGCGGTCGTCGCCTGCGGGTCAGAGCCGAACCTCGATATCGTGCGGAACACGCCGCTCTCCGGCCCGCATGGTTCGCCGGTGACCGATTATCTGGAGACGGAAGAGAAGGGGATCTACGCGGTCGGCGATCTCGCTTTTTATCCCGATCGATTGATGGGCGGGATGCGGCGGCAGACGCATTGGGAAAATGCGCGCGCGCAGGGGCTCACTGCCGGGGCGAACATCACCGGAAAAAAGCGGCAGCGTTATGAGCAGATTCCCTATTTCTGGACAGAGATGTTTGATCTGAAACTGGATTTCGTCGGCGACTTCACGGTTCCGGCGACGAGCGTTGAGCTGAGCGGCTCCTACGCGAAAGGGCGTTTCATCCTCCATTATTACCAGGGGGAAAAGCTTCGCGGGATCGTGCTTTGTCACCACAGCGCAAACGATGTCGAGGCGGCGAAGAAGGAACTGCGCGAGGCGCTCGGAAAATAAGTAAGGGATGCGTCGACGCCTATCATCCGCCGCTCGGAAGTTAGAGCTGCGGGTTGTGCAGGCCGACCAATTTCCAACCCCGCGGCTTCCGGCTGTCGCGTCGTCCATGGATCTCGAAAAAAGGTGTCGTTAGGCCGTTGAGGCGGGCGCTGATTTCCACCGCGCCTTGCCCTTGCCTTCAACCTGCATCAGAGCCCGCCAGGCAGCGTCGCTTTCCCCTCACTTTGATCTGCGTCCCGGACAGGGTGATCGTTAGGGGCGAAGTCAGGCGCAAAACCAGATGTAGGTGCATGAGTCGCTCCGCCCGATCATCCCCCCACTGATCACGGTAATTCCTCGCAAGCCGCCATAACAGCGGCGATTCACGAACGCCGCACGCCATTTCAGTTAGTCGCCTGCTCAGGCACGGAACGTGCGGAGATCATCCGCGGGAAAAGTCATCTCCAGCTATGTTTGATCACAACGATTCGCAATGGCTCGCTGCCACTCTGACCGAACTCAATCGGCAACTGCATCAGGCCTCCGCCCGGTCCGCTCGGGCGCGAAAACAAAAAAGCAGCGCGAAACAGCTGCAATTGCTAGGCGAAGAGGTCGAGCGGGCGGCGAAAATATCTCAGGCAGTTCTTGACCGGGTCACGTCCCGCATCGGGGTCGCCGCGACAAATAAACGGAAGGACAAGGGGCCGAAATTCACCGTCCTGCCGCCGCCTGTCTCGCCGTCCGCAATAAAAGCAGTCGTCCCGAAAATTCGGAACGACGAAGGGGCGAAGGCGCCCCAGACGCTCATCAAAAATCCAAACGGCCGCGGCGAGCTGATCATGGTCATCGACGACGACGTGGACATTCTCAAGCTCGCGCGCTCGATGCTCGAAGAGGAAGATTACCGAATCATCCTCGCCAAGGATGGCCTCGAAGGGTTGCAAATTTACAGCCGCATGGGGAGGGAAATCTCGCTCATCATTCTCGATTTTTTCCTGCCGGTCTTGAACGGCGACGCGATCTTCGATGAGCTGAAAGCGATCGACCCGAACGTGCAAGTGGTCCTCAGCAGTGGCTTCGCCGAACAAACGAAACTTGGCAGCATGCTCGCACGCGGATTGCGCGGATTCATCCCCAAGCCTTACACGAGTCAGAAGCTCCTCGAGCAGGTGCGTTCGGTCATCGCTGCCTAACGAATTCGTCTGCACCACAATTCCCTCCTGCTGGCATTGATTTAGCTACTCTCCCAAGCCACCCGGCATGGCTCGCATCGACGCATTTTTCAAACTGATGGCGGAGGAGAAAGCCTCCGATCTTCATCTCGCCACGAACAATCCTCCGATGCTGCGCATCAACGGCGACCTCGTCCGGGTCGATCATCCGGCGCTGCAGAACGACGAACTCAAAGCGATGGTTTACGAGATCGCGCCGGAGGGAAAAATCAAAACCTTCGAAGAAACTTTCGACGTCGACTTCGGCTACGAGGTCCCGGGCGTGGCTCGTTATCGCGCGAATTTCTTCCAACAAAAATACGGCATTTCCGCGGTCTTCCGTCTCATCCCTTCAAAGATTATGACCGTCGAAGACCTCGCTCTGCCGCCAGTCCTGAAGAAATTTCCCCTCCTCAAGAAAGGCCTCATCCTCGTCACCGGCCCAACCGGTTCCGGCAAATCGACGACGCTCGCGGCGATGATGGATTACGCGAACATGCAGCGGCACGACCACATCATTACGGTCGAAGATCCGATCGAGTTCGTGCATCGCAGTCAGAACTGCCTCGTGCAGCATCGGGAAGTTGGAATTCACACCCGCTCCTTCGCCGCGGCTTTGCGTGGCGCGTTGCGCGAGGATCCCGACATCCTGCTCGTCGGCGAAATGCGCGACCACGAAACGATCGAGCTCGCCCTTACCGCGGCGGCCACCGGCCATCTTGTTTTCGGAACGCTGCACACTTCCAGTGCCGCCAAAGCGGTGGATCGCGTGATCGATGTTTTCCCGACCCATCAACAAAACCAGATTCGCGCCACCCTCTCGGAATCCCTCAAAGGCGTGATCGCGCAGAATCTTTTCAAGCGAATCGATCAAGCTGGCCGGGTCGCCGCGCTCGAAGTCCTCGTGGTCGACATCGCCATCGCCAACCTCGTTCGGGAAGCAAAGACCCACCAGATTCCGGGCATGATTCAGGTCGGGAAAAAGAAAGGCAACCAGCCGCTCGACGACGCGATTTTGGAACATCTGCGTCAGATGCGCATTTCGCCCGAGGAAGCCTACGAGAAGTGCATCGACAAAAAGAAATTCCGCCCCTTCCTCAAGACTCCGCCGAGCGAGGAGTTCGAAGAATAACACCATGAGACTGCCCGATCTCGACCGGATTTTGTCGACGATGCTGAACACTTACCAAGGCATCTCCGATCTCAACTTCTCGGTCGGACACCCCCTCCAGGTGGAAGATTTCGGTGAACTGAAAACCGTCTTCGTCGATCCGCCCATCGAACGGCTGACCCCGTTCCAGACCGAGCAAATCGCCCTCGCGCTCATGCACGGGAATCGCCGTCTCATGCGCGAATACCTTCTCACCGGTTCCTGCGATTGCAGCTATGCACTCGACGACGAAGCGCGTTTTCGCGTCAACATTTTCCGACAACAAGGAAATTTCGCGATCGTCATGCGTAAACTCCAAGCCGTTGTCCCGTCGATCGAATCGATCGAGCTACCCGACATTTTTCGCGAGATCGCCAAGGAAAAAACCGGCCTCGTCCTTGTCACCGGTGCGACCGGAAGCGGGAAGACGACGACCCTCGCCGCCATTCTCAACGAGATCAACGCGACCCAGTCGGTCCACGTCGTCACTCTCGAAGACCCGATCGAATTCATTCAACCTCCCGGCCTCGCCACCTTCAATCAGCGCGAGCTCGGCCATGACTTCGACAATTATCCGAACGGCTTGCGCGCCGCTCTTCGCCAGGCGCCGAAAGTCATCTTCGTCGGAGAAATGCGCGATCGCGCTACGGTCGAGATCGCCCTCATGGCGGCCGAAACTGGGCATCTCGTTTTTAGCACCCTCCACACCGTCGATGCCGGCCAGTCCATCAATCGCATTCTCGGGCTTTTCTCGCTAGGCGAGGAACAGCAACTGCGCGTTCGCCTCGCCGACACCGTCCGCTACATCGTCAGCCAGCGGCTCGCTCCCAAGATGGGCGGCGGACGTCATCTCCTCCTCGAAATCATGGGCAACAATCTGCGCATCCGCGAGACGATCGCGCTCGGTGAATCGGAAGCGCGTAACTTTTACGAAATCATCGAGGCCAGCGCGCCCTTCGGCTGGCAGACCTTCGATCAATCCATCCTGCGCGCTTACGAGACGGAAGCCATCAGCGAAGAGACCGCGCGGCTTTTCGCCTCGAAGAGAGGCCGGGTCACGCGCGGAATCGATCTCCTCCACAAAATGCGCGGCCACGATTCCGAGGACACGGGCCTGCGTCTCGAAGGTTCCATCGCCACTTATCGTTAGGCACGAACATGCATCTCGATCCGGAGCGACCTTTTTTCGACATCGGGGATAACACCGCCCTCGTCTGCATCGACCAACAGCCCTACCAAAAACTCATCGCCCAGCAGCTGGCTGATCTGAATTACAAAGTCCACCTCGGGCTTTTCGAAGAAGACGTGCTCCTCAAGCTCGCGACCTACAGTTACAACGTTGTCGTCATCGCGGAGAATTTCAAAGGCGCGACCCTTTCCGATAATCCGATCGTTGGTGAGATGGTGAGACGTTCGGGGGCGTCGCGGCGGGACCATTTTGTCGTTCTCCTCAGCCAGCACTTCGCAACGAATGACGCCATGAGCGCTTTTGTGCAAAGTGTCGACCAGATCATCAACATCGGCGATATCGCCAATTTCAAACCTGTCCTCCACCGCGCTGTCGCCGAGTACCTCGACCTTTATCGTCCGTTCCGCGAGACGCTCAAGGAGATCCGCGCGCTCTAAAGGCGCTTTTAGCTCTGGGAGCCCACGCGCCGCGTGCTGGTTCGGCGCCTCGCGGAAACGAACGTCAGCGGCAACGCCTCTGACCCGGCTACATGCCGGGCAAGTTCTCGATGGCGACGGCCCGATCGACAGCACGAAGGCGCGTGCGTCCCACGCGCTATTAGCTGCCACCGCCGGCCAATTGGAAGTCACACGCCAGCGCCGCGTCCAGCCGGGCGAGGACCTTTCTTTTGCCCAAAATCTCAAGCAAATGATAAAGGCTTGGGCCAGCGTTGCTGCCCGTGACGGCGAGGCGGGTGGGGTGAACGAGCACGCCCACCTTCACTCCCAGATCCGCGGCCGTCGCCTTTAACACCGTCTCAAGCGACGTTGCGTCGAACATCTCCAGCTCTGAGAAAGCATCGCGCACCGCTTGCAGGCGCGGTTTGTTTTCAGAGGTGAAATGTTTCGCTACTCCTTCTGCCGGATAAGTAACTTCGTCGGCAAAATAAAATCCGCAGTACGAAGGAAGCTCGCTGAAAATCTTGAACTTGCCTTTGCAGGTCTCGAGCGCGGCGTGGACGTAATCTTCGGGAAACTTCGCGGTATCGATCCCGGCATTCTGCAGCGCGATCAGGGCGAGTGCTTGAAAACGCTCGTCGGGCAGCTCGCGCACATACTCGCCATTGAGCCAGGTGCATTTCGCGAGATCGAAGGCCGCATTCTTGCGATGAATCTTCTCCAACTCGAATAGCCTAACGACTTCCTCGATCGCGATCTTTTCCCGATCGTCCTTCGGCGACCAGCCGAGCAGGCAGAGATAATTCCGCACCGCCTCCGGCAGGAAACCCTGCTCAATATAGGTGCTGAGACTGGCGCCCGCGTCGCGCTTGCTCATCTTCGAGCCGTCCTGATTGAGAATGAGCGGAATGTGCGCAAAGCGCGGCGGCTCCGCTCCCAGCGCGCGGTAGAGTTCGATGTGCTTCGGTGAGTTCGAGAGATGATCCTCGCCGCGAATCACGTGGCTGATCTTCATCTCAATGTCGTCAACGACATTCACGAAATGGAAAATCCACGATCCATCCGGGCGTCGGATCGTCATGTCGGGATGCGTTTCGGGATTCGTGAGGTCGAAATCGATGTGCCCGCAGACGACGTCGTCCACAATCACGTGCTCGCGCGGCGATCGAAAACGGATCGCCCCCTTGTCCTCGAAAGTTCGCCCCGCTTCTTCCAGACGACGCAGGTGCCGCTCGTAAATTTCCTGGCGCCCGCTTTGAAAATACGGACCAAAATTTCCGCCCACCTGCGGACCTTCATCCCATTCGATCCCAAGCCAGCGCAACCCGTCGTAAATCGCCCGCGCCGCTTCCGCCGTGTTCCGCGCCTCATCCGTATCCTCAATCCGCAGGACCAAAGTGCCGCCCGTGTGCCGGGCAAAGAGCCAGTTAAAAAGCGCCGTCCGCGCCCCACCGATATGGAGAAAGCCGGTCGGCGATGGAGCAAAGCGAACGCGAATCGGAGCGGTCATAATTTCTTCATCCTGAGCGAGAGCGAAGGATCCCGCAAACGCCGTTGCTATTCGAGGAACAATTTTCCCGCGCGCCGGCGGACGTGCCGATCGTCCGGGAGGTTGATCTTTGCGACTCGTGCCTCCGGTGCGAGCAAACCCCGGATCTCTTCGACCGCCTCGTAACCCACGTCTCGCAACGCGTGCGCGCGCAACCAGCGCAGGATCATCCGCCGCTGCAAGGACAAGGGAAGAGCCTTCAGCGCCTGCGTGGAAAGCGTGTCCGCATCGGCCCATTCGTTAGGCAAAAGCGTTTCGAGAAAAGCATCTTCCTCCGCGAGGACGTTGGCAGCGCGCCAAAGATTCGTCCGTAGCTTGCGACCGAACTTCTTTTCCAGCTCGGGCACAATCTGGTGCCGCACGCGATTTCGGCGCGCGCCGAGCTCGGCGTTGCTCGCATCTTCGCGAAACTTCAGCCGATGCTCAGCCACATAGGCATCGATCTCCGACCGCCAGGCGCCGAGAAACGGCCGCACAATTTGCAGCGATCCGATCCGCGAAACTTCCCGCATCGCGCCGAGCCCGCGTCCGCCCGCCCCGCGAAACAACTGCATCAGGAACGTCTCCACCTGATCGTCCGCGTGATGGCCAATAAAGATCGTCCGACAACGCCGTCGCCGTGCGACCTCCATAAAAAATTCTAGCCGCGCCGCACGCCCCGCCGCTTCCGACGAAGCCTTGCTCGCACTCACATCCGCGCGCCCCATCTCGCAAGGCAGTTCCCACTTTTCCGCTAGCCGCCTAACGAATTGCGCATCGCCCCGCGCGGCCGCGCCGCGCAGTTGATGATCGAGATGACAAACAACCAGCCTTTTGTAACCGCGCTCCAGCAACCAATGCAGCAAAGCGACCGAATCGCGACCGCCTGAGACGCCGACGAGGTAACGGCGCAAAGGCGGAAAGGCGCGCAGAGAGTCCGGCAGTGCATCAAGTCGGGTCATTGCGAAAGAGCGCGAAGTATCGTGTCCCCGGCGGGAATCGAACCCACATTTAAGGTTTAGGAAACCCTTGTTCTATCCGTTGAACTACGGGGACGAAAGGCGATTTTTGTTGGTTGTGTCACCCGTTTGTGTCACCCTCGGATTGGAATGAAGAAAACGAGCGGTGTTCATAGTGGTAATCAGCGGTTCAAAAGAGTTGGGCCGAATCTCTATCGGGATCCGGCTGGGCGCTATTATCTCCTCGTAAAGAAGAGCGGCAAACAGTTTCGCCGCAGTCTGAAAACGACGGACCCGGCGCTAGCGAAGAGGCGGTTGCGTGAATTTCAAGAACAGGCGGGGCGCTTATCGACGGATGGAACGAACAGTTCGATCCGTTTTAACGAGGTCGCGGAGCGATGGCTCGCGGCCAAACGGCCTGACTTGAAGGCAAGTTCGGCGGGACGGCGTGTGACGGCCCTCAAAGCTCTCGCTCCATATTTCAATGGCCGTTTGGTTCGAGCGATCGGGCCGCGGGAAATTGAAATGTGGAAGATCAAACGCGGCCCAGAGATTTCGCCGCGGACATGGAACATCGAAGTCGAGACGCTAAAACAAATCTTCGTCTACGCCCGTGACACCCTGCGTATCGTCTTGGACAACCCAGTCGAAGGGCTCAAGCGGAAGAAGGAGCCGAAAACGGGAATTGTCATTCCGTCGAAAGAACAATTCCGCGCCTTAATTCAAGAGCTGCGGTGCGGACATCGGGCGACCGGCGAAGCGGCTGATCTCGTGGAATTTCTTGCGTATTCCGGCTGTCGCGTTGCGGAAGCTCGGGGTGTGCGGTGGCAGGATATCAACGAAAGACTCGGGACGGTACTGATCACAGGCGGTGAAATCGGGACGAAGAATCATGAAGCGAGAGTGATTCCTCTGTTCGCTCCATTAGCGCGTTTGGTGCAATCAATGCGAGATCGGAAACAATTCGATTCTGACGATTCGCCCGTGTTCCGAATCAGCAACGCGGCGTTGCAGATTGTTCGGGCATGTGAACGACTGGGACTGCCTCGCTTCGGCCATCACACGATGCGACATTTTTTCTGTTCTAATGCGATCGAGGCGGGGTGCGATTTCAAAGTGATCGCAGGTTGGGTTGGCCACAAGGATGGCGGCGTTCTCGTGGCTATGACTTACGGCCACCTTCGGCACGAGCACAGCGCCGCGATGGCGAAGCGGATAACTTTTGATGCAACCGAGTCGGCGGACCTGCCTGTCAATGTGATGGCACTGTCGTGAGGAGCGACCCAACCGGAGCCGATGTGATACGGGATAAGTGGTTCTATCCGATAACGCTGCGACTTGAGCGTTTCGAAAACGAATCGGATGTCTTTGCGGAGATC
>DASXPA010000111.1:0-9310 GCA_036493915.1 Chthoniobacterales bacterium
ATCCATTTTACGGCGCAGTGAGCCGTCGGCGAGCGACCGTTGCCAAATAGGGTTCCTTGATTTCGACGGCTTTCGACTGAAGCTGGAGGTTCCAAGAATCACCATGTTGTTGAACCTGCTCAAAGCCAAAATCCATCGCGCAATCGTGACGGACGCGAACGTGGCCTATGAAGGAAGTATTACTATCGATCGCGAGTTGCTCGAGGCTTCGAGTATCCACGTCCACGAACAGGTCCACGTGGTCGACGTCGATAATGGTCAACGCTTTGTCACTTATGTGATCGAAGGCGCGGCTGGCTCGGGTATGATGTGTGTGAATGGGGCCGCGGCGCGCCTGGTCTCGCCCGGGGACCGAGTCATCGTGATCGCCTATTGCCATGCCACGGCCGAAGAAGCCAGGACTCATCGGCCGCGCGTGGTGTTCGTGGACGAGAAGAATGCCATCAGAGAAGCGCAGGCTCTCAGGCCAGGATTAGTCGATTCTGAACCCTCAGGGCATTCCAGTGGCGATAGTCGCCAGCAGTCAGTTGCTGAAAGTAGAGGAGAGACGGCGTTCTCCCAACGCGAGACGGGGAAGCTGGCCGGCGCGTGGCGGAAGTGAGTTTGGCTGACGCGCGATGCGGCCGACGGCTACCCCGCATCGCTGGGATCGGCCCTAGACCCGCCGGCCAGCATCTGGACGGCTACGGTTTGATCGAGAACTTCCCCGCAAACGTTCTCGGCGCGCAGCGCGATCTCGCGCTCCTCTTCAAGAAACTCGCGAGTCTGCGCACCGATGCGCCTCTTTAAAGGTCGAGACGCTACGCTGGCGCGGTCCGACGCGGGATTCGGCGCCTGGGCGGATCGGATGGAAGCGCCGCGGCTGCTCGAGCGGTGCGAAAAGGCTGCATCCTGGATGGTCGCTTGAATCTTTTGGTTCCCTGAGCAACGGGCGAGGCGCCGCGTTGACCCCACAAGCTGGAAGCATGTGCTACGGGGATCTCGGCGTCCTTACCGCGCGAACCGCGGCTCATTGCCGGGAGATTATTTGCCGAAGTGATCGGTCGAGCGGATGAATGCGGCCGCGTCATCGTGCAGGCTTTTGAGCGACTCCTGATGCGCGTAGACCATGTGACCCGACTGATAGTAGTGATATTCAATGTGATCCTGGAGCCGATCTGGAATGGGCAGGTGGTGCATTTCGTACCAACCCTCGTAAAACGGCGTGGCGAGATCGAAATAACCACCGGCGAGAAGGACTCTAAGGTTTGGATCGTATTTCATGGCGCTGGCCAGATCCGGGATGGTGTTGGTCGCCTGCTGCAGCGGCTGGTGCGCCCCCGGTGGCTGGTGCTTGAAATCCCAGCTCTTCCACAACTCGATTTCGGGCCGGTACGTTTTGTCCTGGCCAAACTTCAAAGCGGTCCTGACGTAGTCGTTGAAAGCGGAGACATAGGCGGAGCTGATCGCGGCGGACTGCGGATCGTAATCGGCCTCCTTGCTCAGCGGATCCATGGTAGGGCCGGAAAAGCGCGTGTCGAGCCGGCCGGTGGTGGTATCCGTATCGTCCTGAAGGTTCTTCTCGAATTCGCCGCCGTCGATGCGCAGGTTCGCCTTTAGGATATAACTGACGGGCAGGCCAGTGTAGCCATGCAACTTTTCCGCGATGGCCTGGCGTTCGGCTTTCGGCAGGGTCGCTCCTTCCGCGAGCGTGTGCGCGTAATCCTTCGTCGCGAAATCCTCCACTTCCTTGAGGAAAGGTTCCAGCGCGGCGGGAGAATTCGGGCCGGGCAACTTGTGATGATACCAGGCGGTAGCCGCGTAGGTCGGCAGGGCCACGACATAGGGCGCCTCGATTCCGGGATTGTTTTCCGGTTCATCGACACTGAGGTCGAAGTTAAGA
This sequence comes from Chthoniobacterales bacterium, assembly GCA_036493915.1. GTDB lineage: Bacteria > Verrucomicrobiota > Verrucomicrobiia > Chthoniobacterales > UBA10450 > Palsa-1392. The sequence goes on from DASXPA010000111.1 coordinate 1,883, forward strand.
ATCTGCGAGAGCAGCATGACGCCGTTCAAATCGACGTTGTATTCCTGTTCGAGCAGGTTCGCCAGCACGGCCGAGCGCGGCGTGCCATAGCTTTCACCGAAGAGATACTTCGGCGAGTTCCAGCGCCCGTATTTGCTGAGATACGCGACGATGAATTCCGCGAACGCGTGCGCGTCCTGATCCACACCGTAAAAGTTTTTCTTTTTGTCTTTCCCGGCGATGCGACTGAAGCCGGTGCCGGGAGCGTCGACAAAGACCAGATCGCTGGCGTCCAACAAACTGAAATCGTTGTTAACGACCTGATACGGCGCGGCCGGCGTATGCGAGTCATCCGCGGTGATGACCCGCCGAGGTCCAAACGCGCCCATGTGCAGCCAGACGGTCGAGGAGCCGGGGCCGCCGTTGTAGAGAAACGTGATGGGCCGTTTGTCCGGTTTCGCATTCTGCTTGGTATAGGCCACGTAGAACATCGACGCTTCAGCCGTCGGATTCTTGGACTCCTTGTCGTCCTTGGGCTCGTCTTCGCTCTCCTTGGTTTTCTGGTCCTCAGCCGTTGCCGCGTCATCCCAGCCTTTGGGATGGACGACGAGCGTCCCGGCCACGGCCTGATAATCGATGTGGCCACCTTCGACGGTTACGCTGCCGCTACTGCTGCTGGATTCGGGTTTGAAGTGGGCGGCGGGCGTGGAGTTGGGCGTAGGGGTGGGGGTCACCGTAGCGTTCGCCTTAACCTCGGAGCCCTTATGGGAAGCCGCTTTGGCCGGGACGGCGAAGGTTGCGGTTGCCAGAAGGAGGCTGCAGGCGAAACCGGGCAGACGTTTGCGGAAAGGAGTTCTCGTTTTAGGTGCTGAGCGAATGTTTGAAGAAAGTTGTTTTATCACGATGACTTTGCTGAATTTGGCTGGGGACGGAGTTTCGATCAAACACTGTTTTCGGCCTTGGCCCGCTTCAGATAGTTTGTCGAATCAAAGATGGCGGGCCTCAGAACGCAGCCACGTCCTCCCCGGGCGCATCCGGGAAACCGGTCTCACCGGCAACGTTGAGCGGCGAGCGAGCGGCAAATCATCAAGCCCACTCTGACCCTTGGACTACAGCGATGCGGCGCTAGATTATCAGCGTGAACGACGCGTTTAACTACATTGCCGTCCTGGTTTCGATCGTTCTCGGCCTGGGCGTTACCCTTGTCTTAAGCCAGCTCAGCGAAGCGATCCAGGCGCAGGATCGGGAGCGCAATTACTGGGTCCACACCGTCTGGATGGTAAATCTTTTCATTTATCTGATGCTGGAGTGGTGGGTCTTCTATCGCTGGCGCAACGAGCCCTCATGGAATTTCTTTCTCTTCATTTGGGTCACCATCACCCCGACGCTACTCTACCTTGCCGCGGGGGTTCTCTGCCCGGGCGAGTTAGAGTCGACGCGCGCCACGAGCTGGCGTGAATACTATTACGAGAACCGACGCGGCTTCTTCTTTATTCTCGTGCCGCTGTGGCCGCTCGATGTCGTCGACACGCTGCTCAAAGGCAAACAACACTTCATCGCTCAAGGTCCCTTCTATCTGCCCAGCCTGACTCTTTGGACTCTAGGCACACTTATCGCCGGTTTGACCGCGAACGAGCGTTATCACCGCTTCTGGTGCATCGCCTTTCCGATTGCGGTCATATCTTATACGACTGCGGTCTTACTCAAGATGGGTTAGCTCCGCCTGGCGATGTATCTAATAAACCTCGCCATCCTCTTCCGTCCCCGTCGTTCAACTTTCACAAAGACGTTTGACGCAACGGGCGTCGCCAAGGACTAATCGGGCATTCGCTGCCGGTGCTCAAGTCTTCCGGGGCTTACCCAGCGCCCAGCGGCCCGGCCCGTAGACCGCGATCATTAAGAGACATCCCATCATTCCAAGATTCTTGAAGAAATGGGTCTCATTGGTCCCGGCGGACATGCCGGCCATGTGCCAGAAACCGTGCAGGCGGATACTGACGATTCCCAGATAGACGAACATCACGGCTGCTGCCTGGCGCGCCTTGAAGCCCGTGACGACGCAGAGCGTGCCGAGCGCCTCGATCGCAAGCGCCGCACCGAGGAGTGGGCCGATCATCGACATGCCGGCGGACGCCATGTAGGCCTTCTGTCCCGACCAGCCGAAGATCTTGCCGTTCACGGCGATTACAAATTCCGAAGAGATGAGCAGCCGGGCGAGGAGGGGCGCGGCGCCATACTGGAGCCAGTCGGGCAGGAGACGAGACGCAGCACCTGGCTGAGGAGATGGCAAACTCATTGTCAGTGTGAAGCTGGGTTAAGAAAATCCAGAATCGCCGGCGGGTCCTGACCGGCGAGATGAGCTCGAACCCGCGTGTGATAGACGATTATCTGCCATTGAACCGAAGTATCCATTTGGGGAGGGCTGATATTATGGCAGCGCAGGCAGTGGTTCACCAGAGTCGCTCGCCGCTCAGGCCGATGCTGCGTTCGTCGCGAGGGGCGCATTCTGATTTGCCTCGGCTCCTTAAGCGGCTCCAGCCGACTGAAGATGACAACAGGTACCAGGATCGGAGAGCAATCTCTTTTTCTTGCACTCTTCTTTGCGGTTTTGCTTCCGGAATCCCGCCGGCAGGACAACCCGAGCGGCGACTTTCGGCGCGCGGTCCTTGCCTGCGACTCGCGCACGGTTTCGGAATCAAGTGTCTGCATCCCAAAGACGTTTTCGGAAATAGTCTTTCCAGCTCTGCGGCAGTGCCGGTAGTTCGATGGCGCGACGGAGTAGGTCCTGATTGTGGGAATCCGCCGAGTAGAGATTCACGATCTCCGTGATGGTGAGACCGGTTTCCTGTTTTGCGATGAAGTCGATCTCGTCGCCTTCCTGTACTTCTCCTTCGCGAAGGACCGCGAGGTAGAACCCCGTCCGTTTACTTTGGAGGAAACGTTTCACCATGTCGCGACGATCGAATCGGATCCCGAGTTTGTAGCACGGCATTCGCGGTTGCGTGACGATGAACTCCGCTGAGCCAACCCGAAGGCGGTCGCCGATTCTGATCTGATCCTCCAGAATGCCTTCCGCCGAAAAATTCTCACCGAACGCTCCCAGGGGCAGCTCGACATCGGGTAACTCAGCGGCCCAATAAGAGTAGTGTTCGATCGGGTAAAGATAGACCGCTTTATCGACTCCTCCGTGCACGGAAAGATCGGATTGCCGGTCGCCATCGAGATTGAGTTTCGAGACATGAACGGCTCCGCGAACCGGGTCCTTCCAAATCGATGTCCGCACCGTCTTACCGCCGACATCGACCTCTCGCGGTAAGCCGACGTTCACCGAAATCAGTTTCATCGGCCAATGGCGCGTGGGATTGAAATCATCCTAGCGGCTCGATTAATCGTGAAAATCCAGCGGCGGTCTCAAGAGGAAAGCATCAAGGCGCGGTGCAGCACTCACATCCCAAGCGCGGTACGCAGATGAGGGACGAGGCGCTTGGTGAATTCTACCGAATCGCCGGCCGAAAGATGCGACCACTCCGGACAGTCGAACGCCGCGAGCTCCGGAAAGTCGGAATAGTAAATACCCGGCGCGCCCGTTGTTTTTAGGAGCGGGTCCCATGTCTTCGCGCGTGGCGTGTCATGGTCTTCGAGTTCCTTCAATCCGCCGCTGTGCGGTAACCGGACGAAAACGATCTTGCCGCCTCGGGATCGAATTTTTTCGACCGCAGCCCTGGTGTCAGCGTACCGCTTCTGGATTCCTTTCCCGATATTAACGGCAAAGACTTCTTTGGGAATATAGGTCGGCGGCGGTGGCGGCTTGAAAAGCGGGAGCCAGATTTGCTGGATCTTCTTGGCCAACTCGCTTCCTGGTTCGGCACATTTCTCCCACATGCGCGCGCGACGTTCGCGATCTTCGGCTTGAAAGTAGGGCGGAAAACGCGGGGGCACGAGCGCACCGGGTCGGTTCGGGATTGGCAACTTGTTCAAAAGTGCTTCCAGACTCAGGTCGTCTGGTTTCAAAAACGCGACACGCTCTTCCAGCGGCATGGCCAGATACTCGCTGACACGCTGGGCGGGCGTTTGGTTGTGAAACCGTCTCACATCTCTCTCGGCATGCTGCATCGGCGGACTACCGGGCGGCGCGAAAAATAAGGCCGGGACGAAGCTGCAAATAATCGCCCCGTGAAAATTTTTGTCCTCCGCCAGATCGGTCAGCACTGGCAAGGCAGTGGAGCCGGCCATCGCGAGCTGGATGGGCCGCTTCCCCAAACCCCTCTGCATTTCATCGAGGTCGAGATCGAACCAGGCGCGCGAATCGCCAACAATGACGATCGATTCCGGCTGAACTCTTCTGCGGGCTGCAGTCGAAAGATCTTCATTGTCGTTCAGGGTCGGCTCATAGCCGAGCGACCGCGCATACAATTCCCAGGCGGCAGTCGCGGCGATCACAGCGATCGTAATGACGACTGCGATTCCGCGCCAGGGCGCCGGTGGAATTGGGCGCTCGAATTCCAGCGGCGGTCCGCCGTGGATTTCTTCCTCCCGCGAAGGTCTGCGGAAGAAGAGGCGCGGCAGGCGCAGCCGTTCTTTAAAACTGGAAATAGATGAAGGCATTGCTGCTTCCCTGAGTGAAAATGATGGCGAAGGCCATGAGCGCTCCGATCCCCGTGATCGCCCACGGCGGCATCCGCATGACCGCAGTCTCGAAGTTGTTCTCGCGCATTGCCCAATGCAGCGCGATCACGCCAGCTGTAACGGTTCCAATCTGCAAAAGCTCGCGCGTGGAAAGAATGGCGTCGCCGCGAGCGTGCCCGCCAAACATTCCGCCTAACATCCGGCTGGCAACGGTGAAATCAGGCGCACGAAAGAAGACCCAGGCGATGCAAACTGCGCCGTAGGTGGCGAAGCCGGCAAGGACGCGGACGGACGGCGCGCTCGCCCATGGTTTCTCCTCGAAAAGGGCCCGACAGATACGCTCGATCACGAGATAGGAGCCGTGCAGCAGGCCCCAGACGACGAAGGTCCAGGCCGCACCGTGCCAGAGGCCACCGAGGAACATGACGATGACCAGATTGAGCGCGGCGCGATAGGGCTTCACCTGATTCCCGCCGAGCGGAATGTAGAGATAATCACGCAGAAAGGTGGAGAGCGAAATATGCCAGCGTCGCCAGAAATCGGAGAAGCCGATGGCGGCGTAAGGAAAACGAAAGTTATCCTTGAGATGAAACCCGAGAATCAGTGCCGCGCCAATCGCACATAGCGAATAGCCTGCGAAATCGAAGAAGATCTGCCCGGCAAAGGCGAGCACGCCAGCCCAGGAGTCGAGCGCCACGAGCGGACCGCCGTAACTGAAGACGCGATCGGCCGGACCGGATAGGAGCGTGTCGGCGAGCACTACTTTTTCGAACAACCCAAGAGTCATTAGGGCGAGGCCCCAAAAGAATTGGTTGGGTTTGAGTCGCGGGGCGTGAAGCAGCTGGGGCAGGAAATCGCCCGCGCGCACAATCGGCCCGGCCACCAGCTGCGGGAAAAATGAAACCGCGAGAATGAAATCGCGCAGTGACTTGGTCGGTCGTAACACGCCGCGATAAATATCGAGCGTGTAAGAGAGCGAATGGAAGGTGTAAAAGGAAATCCCGATCGGCAATAGAATGTCGAGATGCGGCGGGTGGTAGATCAAGCCGGCGCGGGCAAGCAGCCATTGGAAATTCTCGAGGAGAAAATTTCCGTACTTGAAAAAGCCGAGCATGCTCAGATTCATGCAAACGCTCGCGACGAGCCAGCGGCGTTTTCCCGGTCGATCTTTCGCCCGCGCCATCGAACGGCCTAACCAGAAGTCCATCGCGGTCGTCGCAAAAAGAAGCGCGGCGAAGGGCGGGTTCCATGCCCCGTAGAAGATGTAGCTGGCAACGACGAGCAGATTTTTCCGAGCCGGCCAGGAGCGCATGCTCCAGTAAAGCGTGACCACGACTACGAAGAAGACGACAAAGGTCAGCGAATTAAAGAGCATGGCGAAAATCCGGCCGAATTAGGCTGCGATACGGAAGCGGCAGATTATGCGCGCCATAATGAGGCCGATGCCTTAGAGAGAATTTTGTCGCTCGGCAAGCACCAAAATGCGGGTGACCGGCGTTTGTTGAACGCGATGTCGCCTGAGGAGACGGGGGACCAGATCTCGCTTCAGAAGAGCCCGCGAAAGCGCTGGAGCTATGGGCAGATAAAGACTCTGCCAGGATTTCCGCCTGGCACGTCATCGACGCCATCAATTTGACGAAGGCCGCGATCCCTTCGCCGCACGGGTTCCGGAAAAGATCTGACAAGCTTATGCCGAAACGGCGCGAATTTTGCCGTCCTTCCAGATGATCATGGCGAGATTGAGGCGGCGCAGCTCCGCTCGTTTCTTTGCCTCGCGGCGCGACGCGCGCCCCAGGCTACCCGTGCCCAATCAGGAGCCGCACTCTCACGAATCGATCTGGAGCCGTTTCCGTTTTTCATGTTGAGCCGAGAAAGTCGTTATCCTTATTTCGGCGAGAAGGGTCGAGATTCTCTTCTGCCCGCTGAGCTTCCGGCTCACGCACTCTCGTCTGTCGCAAAATCAACTGCCGATCGCGGAGTTTCTCGACCAGTTCGAGCTTCTCAAGCCAGGGCAGCTCGCGCAGACGACGGCGCTCTGCTTCCTTCGCTTCGACGATTGGCTGAAAATCGGCGCTCATGGTTGCAGGAAACGCTGCTCGAATTTCCCCCACGCCTCAAGCAGCGAATACCGGCCGAGAATCGCGCGCAGCCGTCCCATGTCGAAAACAGCGGCTTCGACAAACATAACCAGCCGCGCGTGATCCTTGGCGCGCCCCGTCCTCAGCGCGATCGCCATCAAGTGCTCCGCCGACATGACGCGTGTGGTGATGCCGTCGGATTCGCGGGTCAATGCTTCACGCACCGCCTCCGCCAGGAGCGGATCGCTCGCGGCGAGGAATTGCACCGGCCAACCTTCGATCTGAATCGCTTCCCCCTCCGCCTTGTAACCCATCCTTGCGCAGGCCTCATAGATCGGCGTCAGCGTGAGGAGCAGTGGGGCCGGCTCGAAAAGAACAAAGACATCAACATCCACCGTCGCCATCGGCTCAAGGTAAAGGGTCGCCCCGACCGCGCCGCCAATCGCATATGGCCCGATGACGCCGTCTTGGCGGAGCCGGTTGATGACTGAGAGCGTCTCCTTCATTCGCCGGCAGCCTACGCCAAACCGCACCGGACGAAAACGACAGAGCCAATAAGCCTGGACGCTGACGATGCTGCCAAGAACACGTGCTGGGATGCCGCCGAGTAGACGGTAAGCCTGGAAGGTGAATGAGCTGGAGCGAATGAATGGAACGCGCGGGAACGGCGTGACATAGACAATGCAGAGCATTGGGCACAGCCCGAGAACTGGAGGTGCGAGTCAATCAATGGAGCCAGCGGGAA
>DASXPA010000112.1:0-4726 GCA_036493915.1 Chthoniobacterales bacterium
CATCATTCTCGATGGTTTCGAGGGCTTTGAACGTGGAGCAGATTGGAACGATCTCGATTTTCTTTTTTCGCATAGCGACAAAATCGCGAAGATTGCGATCGTCGGCGAGCAGCGCTGGGAAGTGCAGACTCTTGCCTTTGCTGGAGCAGGGTTTCGCCGCGCCCCAGTAAGATTTTTCCTGCCTGCCGATCAGCCGCAGGCGCGCAAGTGGCTGGCGGAATAGATGACGCAGTCATTAAACTCTCGAGCGGCAAAATGAGCATTTGTTCCGCAAGATCTCGATCCGGCGAGCCGCCCAGGCATGACTCCACGTTTATCTTTGCCATGGCCGTTGCCTTTTAACCCAAAGACTCCCTCCGGTGACAAAAAGAACTAACTCCGTGAAAACAAAGAGGCTGATCAAAAGAGCGGCGAAGATTGCCGGCCATTTCCGCGTCACCAAAGGCAGCGACTTTCGCCTCAAGAACGTTGATCCCGACGAGACACTGGAGTTCTCCAAAAAAGAGGACCAGCCAAGAGCCAAAGCGGCGCTGGCCGCAGGAGTCACCGCTCTCGCTGAGTTACAGGAAAAACTCTATGCGCAGGACAAGTGGGCCGTTCTGCTGATCTTTCAGGCGATGGATGCCGCGGGGAAGGACGGTGCGATCAAGCACGTCATGTCGGGCGTGAATCCCCAAGGATGCCAGGTCAATTCGTTTAAATCGCCCTCCGCGGAAGACCTCGATCACGATTATCTTTGGCGCTGCATGAAGTGCCTGCCGAACCGCGGCCAAATTGGAATCTTCAACCGCAGCTACTACGAAGAGCTGCTCGTGGTGCGAGTGCATCCGGAGTATCTCGAGAAGCAGAAGCTACCGCCCAAACTGATGAGCAAGCGAATCTGGAAGGAACGCTTCGAAGACATTCGCAACTTCGAGCAGTATCTATCGCGCAACGGCGTCGTGATTCGAAAATTCTTCCTGCATGTTTCGCGCGACGAACAAAAGCGCCGCTTTCTGGATCGGATCGACAATCCGCTCAAGAATTGGAAATTCTCCTCGAACGACGCAAACGAACGGGACTACTGGGATGACTACATGGAGGCCTATGAGCAGGTGATTCAGGAAACGGCGACTAAAGAAGCCCCGTGGTACGTTATTCCCGCTGACGAGAAATGGTTTGCACGTGTCGCGGTCGCGGCCGGGGTGATCGAAGCCCTTAGCTCACTCGATCTGGCTTTCCCCGAAGTGAGCAAGGAGAAGCTCCAGGAGTTGGCAGCGGCCAAGACCAAGTTGTTGAAAAGCTAAGCAACTTCTCGCCTGCGTTCAGTGTCATCCAGAAATCGTAATCACGCACTGACGTAACAGGCGTGCAGACGATGCGCCTAATTCGCCGCGAAATAAGTTGAATCGGCGACGGGCTTGCGCACCACCGGCTGGTCGGTGACGACAACCGTCGTGCCGGGCGCTATCTCGTCCGCCACTTTCTGTCCGAACTCCGGGCTGAAGTGAAGTCGCGACGCAATCTTGTCCGGATCGCTGCGACCGGTCACATTCATCCAACGTCTGGCTTCGCGCCCGGGCGCGAGCTGACTGGGCCGCCCGGTACGGCCCTCAAGGAGAGTGAAGACGTTTTCGCCGAGACGGCCATAGCCGGTCATCTCTAGCGCGGCGCGGCCGATCGGATTGCCCCCCCGATAAACATAGAGCGCCTTGTCGGCCGAGCTCACGACGATCGTCATTGGGCCGGTCGCGCTGCGTTCCGGATGCCAATCGTATCCGCCGCGTTCAAGCGCTCGGAGCATGTCGGGATTGAAATCTTTCGGCGCGAGCAGCAGGCCGGGATTCGAAGCCAGGTACGGTGTCGGCGTTTTCCCATTGCCGATGACCACTGTGCCGCCATTCGATGTCACCTGATAAAGCAGAACCGAAAAGTCGTAGGGCAGACGAATGCATCCGTGGCTGGCCGCATAACCCGGGAGTTGCCCCGAGTGCATCGCGATTCCGCTCCAGGTCAACCGCTGCATGAAAGGCATCGGCGCGTTTTGGTACTTCTTCGACCGATGCGTCTGCTTCTTCTCCAGAATGGTGAAAACGCCGCCCGGCGTGTTGTGACCCACGCTGCCGCTGCTCACGCTCGATCGCCCAATCAAAATTCCATTGCGATAAACATGCATCGTCTGCTGCGGCAGACTCACCAGGACCACGACTGGTCCCCGCGGCGAGAGGTCGGGCCGCCACCAATATTCACCGGGTTTCAGCTGGCCGGTGGATTTCCCGGTCGGCGTACCTTTGGTGTGAAAAGATGGCTGCTCCATCGCGAAGGAAGTGGCGAGGAGCGCAGTGAAAATGAGGACGAAATAACGGAGTTTCATAAGTCGATGGAAAAGGCACCACGATATAAGCGAAGTTCGTCGTCCGTGCGAATAGATCTTCGGCCCATGCTCCGACGAACGGTTGGAAAAAAAATCTGGCCTGAATGCAGTCAGTGTCGTCTCAGGATTTGAAGTGCACGTCGCGCAAAATTTCGTCGACCGCTTCCTGAATGCGCGCGTCACGTGCGCTGGCAGGGAGATTCGGCGGGAGCGGTCGCGTCGCATAGCCACGCTTCAAAAGTTTCGAACTTTTCCCATCGACGATGTCGATCAACAGTGTGCCAGCCTCGAAATGGTCTCGCGCGCCGTGGGCCATGTGCTTGTTGTGCGCTATGTCCTCCAAATGGCCCAGGTCATCGCTGTCACCAAAGTAATCTGGGTTCACTGTGGTCGAGACGTTGTCGCCTTTGATCAGGAGATAGGCGACCATGAGATCGCCTCCGCTCGGCACCCGTGTGAGCCCGCGCGCCGCAAGATCTTTCGTTATCGCGCGTTGCACCGACCGATGAACGGCTTCGCGATTATCTGCGTAGCTTGGTTCCGATTGACGCGAGACGAAGTTGAACGTGCGGCCTTGGACCGTCCCCTTGCTCACTTCTGTTGGGGTAGAGGAACAGCCGCTGAGAATTAGCGCAAAGAGGGCAAATCTTGTCATTGATCGCAGAAGTTGTTCGAGAAAAGGAAAGCTCATAATGTGGGGGATTCTCTCTTGCTCGGTCCGCCGGGAGCTATCAGACCTTAGGCCCATAGACGCGCGCCCGAACACCTGCTCGTTGGCCGCATTTGTCCGGGGCAGCAGCCGTCGAGGTTTCGCTTCTGCGCTTGCGGACGGGATCATATCGCTGACTCAGGGGCCTGCTTCGACGATCTGTTTCATTATCGCGAGACTCTTCGCTTGCAAGGGTCCGACGCCAGTATGCGGGATGTACCAAATGCCCTGATTGTTGCTCTGGCAATAGAGGATCTGGATGCCGGCTGACGCGTCTGCGCGGTGAAAGGTGCAGCCGGCATTCTCGGTCAGGAAGTGAAAGAACTTTTCCCGCAAGGGGTGGCCCGGACAAGGAAAGTGTTCTTCGCCTATCGCTTTTACCCGCTCGTCGCTGACCGCTTCGAGGGACGCGGCGATGGCCTTGCGCCGGCCTTCGGCGATGCTGTCGATGTCGAGGTTCTCGCCTTGTATGATATTGGTCTCCGTTCCGGTTATTGCGCTAACTTGCGCAGGTGTGTGCAGTTATTCAGCCCGCATCACGCCGACCCGGCTATCGGACCTTGGTCGCATACCATTGAGGCGCGGCTTCTGGCGAGAATCCCTTGCCTCCAAAAATTCACAATGCACACGAAGGGCCTTGGCCTTACGCTCGTGAGATTTCGACAGCTTAAAGTTTACTCCCACTCAATGTGAGAATCCTGGCCGTAGCGATCGTGATTTTTCCGGCGGTATTGCTACAGAGACCGCAGGCGTTCTGCGGCACGGGAGAATCTCAGGCCACGGTCGCGAACAAGTATCAGGCCCCGGGCAAGCCGCCGGAGGCCATGGTTTGGATCCCCGGCCGGGAGTTCGCCACGGGTGCGGTGGTGAACGGCCAAGGCAGCGGCGAGATGCCGATGCCGTCGAATGACGCCGAACCGATCCACCGGGTCCGCGTCGACGGCTTCTGGATGGATAAGACGGAGGTAACGAACGAGCAGTTTGTGAAATTCGTGGCCGCCACCGCGTATGTCACAGTCGTGGAGCGGGCGCCGACCAAGGAAGAATTCCCCGATGCCCCGCCGAAAAATCTTGTCGCCGGTTCGGTTATCTTCGCTCCCCCGGATCACGAAGTGCCGCTGACCAACTATTACCAATGGTCGACTTATGTGAAGGGCGCGAACTGGCGTCATCCTACCGGGCCGCCGAGCGACATTCAGGGCAAGGAGAAATATCCCGTTGTCCAGATCGCTTACCCGGATGTGGAAGCCTATGCAAAGCGGGCCGGGAAGCGGCTGCCGACCGAAGCTGAATTTGAATTCGCCGAGCGCGGTGGACTGTCGGGAAAAACCTACGCCCGGGGCGACGAGTTTCGGCCGAAAGGGAAATGGATGGCGAATACTTTCCAGGGAAATTTCCCATCCATGACGGCGGCGAAGATGGATTCGCCGGGATCGCCCCGGTCGCCCAATTTCCACCCAACGGATATGGGCTTTACGACACGGCTGGCAACGTCTGGGAATGGTCCTGCGATTGGTATCGGACTAATTACTACGAGCAACTCGCCAAGACCGGTGGCGTGGCGGCGAATCCGAAGGGGCCCGGTTCATCCCTTGATCCCGCCGAGCCTAACGAACCGAAGCGAGTCCAGCGAGGAGGTTCGTTCCTCTGCACCGATCAATATT
>DASXPA010000113.1:0-1937 GCA_036493915.1 Chthoniobacterales bacterium
TTCTGGGTCGGGTTTTCTGATGTTTACGTGCGCCTCTTGTCGTTAGGCGTGTGGCATGATTTTAGGATCGTTTAAGCGATGAAGAGATTAAGTGTTGCAGCGGATAACTCGCTCAATCGTGACTCTCGATTAAACGTTTTAATCCTTTAGCGCTTCGACGCTGCAACGACATCCATGCCCGATTACGAAACTTTCACCCACGACGTGCTTGTCATCGGCACCGGCGGGGCTGGTCTGCGAGCGGCGATCGAGGCGTCGGCTGCCGGAGTTTCCGTCGGGATGGTTTCAAAGTGTTTGCTCGGGAAAGCTCACACCGTGATGGCCGAAGGTGGCATCGCCGCCGCGCTCGCGAATGTCGACGATCGCGACAACTGGAAGGTCCATTTCGCCGACACGATGCGCGGTGGTCAATACGTCAACAACTGGCGGATGGCCGAGCTGCACGCGAAAGAAGCGCCCGCACGGGTCCGCGAGCTCGAAGCTTGGGGCGCGGTCTTCGATCGCACGGATGACGGCCGGATTTTGCAGAGAAATTTCGGGGGCCACAAATACCCGCGCCTCGCGCATGTTGGCGATCGCACCGGCCTGGAAATGATTCGGACGTTGCAGGACCACGGAATCCATCGCGGAATCGATGTGCACATGGAGGTCTGCATTCTCGCGCTGCTCAAAGAGGGCGATCGCATCAGCGGTGCGTTTGGCTACGATCGCGAGCGCGGCCGGTTTCGGGTCTTTCGCGCGAAGGCGCTTATCCTCGCCACCGGCGGCATTGGTAAGGCCTACAAAATCACTAGCAACAGTTGGGACTGCACCGGCGACGGCCACTCACTGGCCTATCACGCCGGCGCGGAGTTGATCGACATGGAATACATCCAATTCCATCCCACCGGGATGGTCTGGCCGCCGAGCGTCCGCGGGATGCTTGTGACTGAAGGTGTCCGCGGCGAGGGCGGTATCCTGACGAACAAAGAAGGCGAACGTTTTATGTTCGATTTCATTCCCGAGAACTACAAGGCGCAGACCGCCGACAACGAAGAAGAAGGGTGGCGATATACCCAGGGCGACAAGAACGCGCGGCGCCCGCCGGAACTGCTCACTCGCGACCACGTCGCGCGCTGCATCGTGCGCGAGATTAAGGAGGGACGCGGCACCGAGCACGGCGGGGTCTTTCTCGACATTTCCTGGATCAAAAAAAAGCTGCCCGACGCCGAGGAACACATTCGGCGCAAGTTGCCGAGCATGTATCACCAGTTCAAACAACTGGGCGACATCGATATCACGAGAGAAGCGATGGAGGTCGGCCCGACGACGCATTACATCATGGGCGGCGTGCGGGTCGATGCCGAGAGCCAGATGTCGACTGTGCCCGGGCTGTTCGCCGCCGGCGAATGCGCCGCTGGAATCAACGGCGCCAACCGCCTGGGTGGCAATTCGCTATCCGATCTCCTCGTTTTCGGAAAACGTGCGGGCGAATTTGCGGCTAAGTTCGCGCAGGGAAATTCGTTAGGCCGGGTCGACGAAGCGGCCCTGAAAAACCTGGCGGAAGAAGCGCTCAGGCCATTTGCGCACGATGACGGCGAGAATCCCTACCTCGTGCAGCGCGAATTGCAGGAGATCATGCAGCACAACGTCGGAATCGTCCGCGAGGAGAGCGAAATGGAAGCGGCGCTCGAACATTTGAAAGTGTTCTGGGAACGGTCCGGAAAAGTCGGCGTGACCGGGACGCGCGATTTCAATCCCGGCTGGCACACCGCGCTGGACCTGAAGAACCTGCTCACCGTTTCCGAGGCAATCACGCGGTCGGCGCTGGAGCGCAAGGAAAGCCGCGGCGCGCAATTTCGGGAAGATTATCCGGAAAAGAGTGCGGAATTCGCGAAGGTAAGTACGATCGTCCGGCAAGGCGAAGATGGAGCGATGCAGATTCGGCGTGACCCGCT
>DASXPA010000114.1:0-6299 GCA_036493915.1 Chthoniobacterales bacterium
GCGTCGCGAATTGCGCGGCACCTATCGCAGCGGTTGGCAAATGACCGCCATTGCAGTGATTCTGCTGGCGATCTGTCTGGGGCTGGCTTCCATTTTTACAAGTGACCTGACGGAAGGACTGCGCCCGCTCACTCGCCAAACTTTCGAGTATGGCTTCGAAATCATCGGCTGGGTTTTGCTTTGGTATCCCATCGACGTGCTGGCGTTCGCGCCGCTGGCGATTCGGGCGCGGATTACGGCTCTACAAGGCGCTCGCCTCGATGGATATTGTGATTCGCGCCGACCAAACTGTCGCTGACACTCAATGAGCGCACCTTCTCCGGACAAAAACGCGCCGCCGATAGAGCGGCTGTTGCGGCCAATCCAGGCATTCACGCGACTGGAAGCCGCGGGCGGCATCCTGCTGATTGCCTGCACGATCGGCGCGCTGGCGTGGGCCAACTCGCCGTGGGCCGCGAGCTACTTTCACCTCTGGCATATCAACGTGACGTTTGGTTTTGGCCGTGCGCGGATTTCCGAGGAACTGCACTTCTGGATCAACGACGGGTTGATGGCCGTGTTCTTCCTCCTTGTCGGCCTGGAGATTAAACGCGAGGCACTCGTCGGCGAGCTGGCCTCGTTTCGAAAAGCCGCGCTCCCGATCGCGGCGGCGCTCGGCGGTCTTCTTTTTCCCGCCGTTTTTTACACGCTTCTCAATCGCACCGGTCCCGGCGCCGCGGGCTGGGGCATCCCGATGGCCACCGACATCGCGTTCGCGCTCGGCGTGCTCGCGTTGCTCGGCGACCGCGTGCCCGCGTCGCTCAAGGTCTTCCTCGCCGCGCTCGCCATCGCCGACGACATTGGCGCGGTCCTCGTGATCGCGTTTTTTTACACCGCGCACATCTCGTGGATCAGTCTCGCAGTCGCGGGCGCATTTTTCGTTGCCTTAATCGCGGTGAACCGCATCGGCGTGCGGCATCCGTTGATCTACGCCGTCCTCGGGATCGGGCTTTGGCTGGCGTTTCTCCAGTCGGGCATTCACGCGACGGTCGCGGGGGTGTTACTCGCGCTGACGATTCCCGCACGCCAGCGCATCGATGTTCGCGCATTCCTCGCGCGCAGCGAAAATGCACTCGACGAGATCCGCCGTGCGGAAGATGCGGGCGAGGTGGTCGAGGCGATCGCCGCGAAAGGTCACGCTATCGAGCGGCTGGTTTCAGATTGCGAGCGGGTCGAGTCGCCGATGCTGCGCTTCGAGCACGCGCTCGTGCCGTGGAGCAAACACGTCATCATGCCGGTCTTTGCACTCTCAAATGCCGGTGTGGCGCTCGGCAGCGGTGTAACCAGCGCGCTGGTCCGCCCGATCAGTCTCGGTATTATCTGCGGCCTCATACTCGGCAAGCCCATCGGGATCGTGGCGTTCTCCTGGCTCAGCACGCGTAGCGGCGTGGCCTCATTGCCGACCGGCGTGAAATGGCGTCAAATCCTGGGCGTCGGGATGCTTGGCGGGATTGGTTTCACGATGTCGCTTTTCGTTGCCAATCTTGCTTTCGGTGCGACGCCGACCCTGGAGATTGCAAAAGTGGGCATCCTCGCCGCCTCGCTCGTCTCGGGCATCGCCGGCGCGTGCGTCTTGGCGAGTGGAAGCATCAAGGGGAGCGGGAAAACGCCAGGCAAAAAAACTACGTGATGACTTACGACATCGCAACGATCCCGGTCGCCTCGGAGGATCTACGACATCATGGCAATTAAAACTGGCCCCCACGCCGTCAGCACGATGTTACCAATCGCATAGGGCACCGTATAACCGAGAGCCGGGAGGTCGCTTTGCGCCTCTTCCTGGATGGCGCGAAGCGCAGCGGTGATCGTTCCCGCGCCGGAACAAGCTCCGAGGACGATCACGGGATTCATCTTCAAGACATAACGGCCGAACAAGATCGCGACTGTGTGCGGGAGAACCGCGATGATTAGGCCGACGAAGACCAGACTGATCCCCGACTTCTGGAGCCCCGAAAAGAAGCTGGGCCCTGCGGCGAGCCCCACGCAGGCCATGAAGACTGTCAGACCGACGGTATCGAAGATCCACATGGCCGACTCTGGGATCCGGCCAAATGTCGGGTGAACCGCGCGCAGCCAGCCGAAGACGAGACCCATGATCAGCGCGCCGCCACTGGCGGTGAGGGTGAGTGGCAGACCTGCGACTGTCACCGTGAGCAATCCCACGAGGCCGCCGAGGACGATTCCCAAACCGACGAAGATCATATCCGTCATCACAGTCTTGCGATCGGCGTAGCCGAGGTTCTTCGCGGCCCGCTCGACGTCACCCGTAGCTCCGATCAGAGTCATGACATCGCCCCGCTCCACCAGCGTCGCGGGAGAGAACGGCATCGGCTCGCCAACTCTGGTCAGCTTCTTCAAGAACACGCCCCGGGCGAACTCCATCGCGGCCATATCTACGATGCTTTTGTCGAGTAGAGACTTGTTTGTGATCACCACGTCGAGCATCTCGATCGGAAAATCCAGGAGTTCCTTGTCATGCACTTCGGCCCCGATCTCTGTCCCGCGGGCGGTGTGTAATTCGGACCGCGTCAGAATCGCGACGACGTCACCCTCGCGAATGACTGTCGCCGGGTCGGGCTCGATGATCTTGCCTCCCCTGCGTATCCGTGAGATGAAAACGCGAGTCTGTTTGGGGCGCGCCTCCAATTCGGCTACACTTCGATTGAGCAGATTCGGCTGCGTGACGCGGTAAGCCCGAACCGCCAGGGTTTGGTAGGCTGAGGGAGCCTCCACCTCTCCAGTGCCCGAGCGAGAGATTTTGGCCTGGAGTTTTCGGGCCTCCTCCTTCAGGTCGACGCGCATCAGCTTCGGACCCACATTGGGGAGAAACCAGACGATGAACGCCGTGCCAATGAGATAAGTGACGGCGTAGGCTACGGGTATGTTATTGATCAGGCTCGTTTTCTCCGCGGCTGTTATGCCGAGACGTCCAATGGCGTCGCTGGCCGTTCCGATCACGGTCGATTCCGTGAATGCGCCGGCAAGGAGACCGGCTGCCGTGCCGATATCGTAGCGGAGGAGTTTCGCAGCGGTAAACGCGCCGAGCAGGCAGGTGACGCAAAGGACGAGCGTGATAGCAAGCTGCGGCAACGCGTCTTTCTTAAGCGCGCGGAAGAACTGGGGTCCAACCTTATAGCCGGTGGTGAAGAGAAAGAGATCAAAAAAAACATACTTCACCACGGGCGGCACCTGGATGTTGAGTTGACCAATCGCGACTCCCGCGAGAAGCGTGCCGACGGTGATGCCCAGGCTGAACGTCCCGATCTTAAGGCGGCCGATCAAGAAGCCGATCGCCAGGGTTAAGAAGACTGCGAGTTCCTGATGTTCCCGAAGAGCGTGAGTGAGATAATTCATGGTCGCACAGTCGCCCTCGTCACGGTGACGGTCCTAGAACTTGATCTCGTAGTTACAAATCGCGCGGAAGTCGGTAAGATTATCGACATTTCCCCCAAACTGCTGGACGACTGCATATCGCAAACGCAGCGACAGACCCTTCAAAAGGCCCTTTGTCGGCCCCCACTGTACATTGGCGTCGAATTCGTTCTGTCTAAACTGGGTCGGTGAATCCGGGTTGGTCCCGAATACCGCCAAGCCATAAGCGCTCAGCCCGTCCACCCACGGAAAATCGTAGCCAGCCCGAAGAAGAAATGCAGTCTCGCCGGCTCGATTGAAGTCTTGAACCTGAACACTGGTGTAACCGGGATAACCGCTCCAGGGGTTCCGTAGGTTCGCATTTCCCCAAGCGTGAGTAAAGCCCGCAGTGAAGAGCGCTTTCTCCACCGGTAGATCTAGTTTCAAGCCGACTTGATGGCCAGAGAAACTGTTACCATCAAGGAGGTTCTCTCCCACACTACCCTCGTCCGTGTACTGGGCAGAAAGTTTCAGAGCCAGCTCATCGCTAACCGGGATTTGGTAGCCGGTTTGGGCATAAGCGATGTTGATGACATCGGCGCAGTAGTATTCGATCGCGCCAATTGAGAATTTTCCTTTCTCATATTGAGCGCCGCCGGCCCAGACGCCCCGTTCGGCGTTGGCGCCCGCGTCTTCTCCCAGCGAAACAAACTGATTCTCATTTCGTTCTTTGATTTGGTAGAAGTAACCCAGTCCGTACTTTACAGCCGCGACCTCCGGCGCCGGAGTCGGGGACGGGACTGCAACGGACTTGTCGTCTTTGCTCGGGCCTAGCCCATCCGAAGGGGCGGCATCAGCGTCGCTGCTACTGTCGCCAAACTCGTAGCGACCCTGCAAAACAACCGCCTCAAAGGTATTTGGCAACATGCGATTGTCGTTCCGACTGATAAACGGCGTGTCGAAGCCCCTTGCTCCGACAGTAACGCCGATATCTTTCACTATCCGGATATTAACGTAGAACTCGCCGAGAACCGTGAACCCGTTCTGTCCTTCCTCCAGCAGGCTGGTTCCATCCCTGTCGTCAGCCGCATAAACCGGGGTTGTGGTGTAAACCGTGGCGCCGAACGCGATATGGTCGAGAAAGTATCCTGTCCTCAATCCCGCCCATCCGCCGAAGGCCACCGCCTGTTTCTCTGCGCCAGTGAAATCGCTGCGATCGAAGTAAAAGGTTCGGAGGTTGACAAAGAACTGCGTGTCTTCAAGGGCATGCCGACGCGTTGTCAACTGGAATTGGTGCCAGTCAAACGACTGATCGAGGTTCGGCTTGCCTTGCTCAACGGATGTCAGCGCGCTGTTCGGCGTAGGGACTCGTTCGACGGCGCCTATGCTATCCCCGTCTGCGTTTACGCTCGTCTCCACCGCAACTGGTTGCTGACCGAGGGCCGAATCGGTGCCGCTCAGTATGACGACCAAAGCCGCCACGGCACGCCCGCATTCGCCAAGAGAAATTCTTCTCCTCATCACTGCTTTCCTAGTCTTAAAGCTAGTGTGTTATCCCAATAACATTATCGCCAGGGTGATCGACTACCTTTTTGAGCGGGGCACTTTCTTTTTAGCTCCGTTGCCATTCTTCGCTAAGTCAGCCTCATAACGCTCGCGGTAGCCGCGCGCGATCGCGCGGGCTGCGCGGCCGATATCGTCGTAGACGTGATTCTCCAGGTTGGCGAACGAGATGCGCACCGACCAGTCCGGTGCGGCAAAGCCGCCCCCATTGAGCAGGACGATGCCATACTCCTGGGCCAGCCGGAAGACGATATCGAGCGGATGCACGTTCTTCTTCATCCACTTGACGATATCCTCGCCCACGTACTTGCGAGCGAAGAACTCGAAGTCGAGCAGACCATAGTAATAGTCGAAGTACTCGTTAGGTCCAAGTTTTATGTCCAGTCCCTCGACCGCCGCGGCGAACCGTTTCTTGCAGATGCCGAGACAGGCCTTCTGATAAGCCTTTTTGGTGTCCATCAGCTCGTAGAGCGAGAACATTGTCATCATGACCTGCTGCGGAAGCGACAAACCCGCCGTATGATTCAGCGCGACGTCGCGGCTGTCCGCCACGATGCGATCAATAAACGCGAGCTTGCGCGGCTCGAGGGTGAGCGTGCCGTAGCGCTTATCCAATAGCTTCTTTATCTTGTCGGGATGCTTGTCGATTATTTCGTCGAAGATATTGTCCTCGTGGATCGCGATGGTCCCCAGGCGCCAGCCGGTGCATCCGAAGTATTTGCTGTAGGAATAAACGCCGAGGGTGTTCCTCGGGAACTCACCCATGAGCGAGCGGAAGCCCGGCACGAAAGTGCCATAGACGTCGTCTGTCAGCAGGATGAGATCGGGCCGCTTCTTGAGGACGTCGCCGATGAGCTTGATCGTCTCGGCTGAAAGTGCGACCGCGAATGGATTGCCAGGGTTGACGATGAAGAAAGCCTTGATTTTCGGATCGAGGAGCTTCTTGATCTCTTCCGCCGGATACTGGAATTGGTTCTCCTGCTTGGCGTGTATTTCGACGAAGTGAAGATCGTAGTCCTCGAGGTGCGCCATCTCGAGGTACGGAGTAAAGATCGGCACGCCGAGCGCGATCGTGTCGCCAGGATTAAGTATCCGGTTGCTCTTAAGCGACTTGAAGGTGTAACACATCGCTGCGGTGCCACCTTCAACCGCGTAGATCTTGAACGTGCCTTTGGGCCGCGGGTCTCCGCACATCGCCCACTGCAGGTATTCGTGGACGATCTGTTCGTTGTGCACCAGCATGCGGTCCGGCACGGGGTAGTGGTCACCGATGATGGAATCCACCAGCTCGTGCACGAACTTGTCGGGGTCGAATGCGAATTTCTTCACGGCCCACGGCACCATTC
>DASXPA010000115.1:0-7850 GCA_036493915.1 Chthoniobacterales bacterium
ACAGCGACCCCTAGAGTGATGAAAAGGCCGAACAGCATTTAGGGGACGATATCGTGCGCGCGGAGGAATTTATCGAGCTGGTGGGTGTCGAAATTCGCGAGCACTTCATCCCCGGCGAGGAGGGTGGGCACGTAAGTTTGCGCGGAGAGCTCTTTCATTTCCTCGTAGGCGGCGCGATCCCGACCGACATCGATTTCGGTGAACTGGTAGCCATGGGCGGTGAGGTAATCCTTCGCGTCGATGCACCAGGAGCACCATTCGCGGCTGAAGAGTTTAAGAGCGGTCGGCACCGGGGGGAATAAACAGCCACCGCAAGGGGCGTCAATCTCCTACTCGTGTTCGTGCTCGTCCGCATAATTGCTCCGATTGCGATTGTGATTACGATTGCGAGCACGAGCCAAAGAGATCAGGGTACGATCTGCCAAGCCCCGTCCGGTTCCCGCACCACCCCGAGCCGCCCCGGGTAAACCGTTGAGAGCACCACGCCCGCGCACATCTGCGTCTGTTCGTCTTTCAAACCGGCGAGTGTATTTTCATTAAAGCCGAAGAGCGTCCCATTCGTTCGCGTCACCACCACCTCGGGGCCGCCCGTGGTCGTGAAATTCATCTCGCCCGCCTGCGGCGCCACCGCACGAGCGCCAGACTTGTAAGCCGCCTCGATGCATTGCGCTTTGCGGACGTCATCCACCTTGAGCGAGTCGTTGTCCTCGATCGCTTTGTAGAGCGCGGCGAAATTGGGCTGGAACCATTCCGCTCGCATCTTGAGGAGTGCGGCGATCTTTTGCTTATCCTCCTCGGTTAACGCTGTCACCGCCGGGTAATGGTGCCACGGCAGATCGAGCGCAAAATCGGCCGTGAACTCGCGCTCGAACGTCACTTTGCCTTTCACCTCTTTGCGCTCGTCGACGCCTTCGTTCGCCTGATTCGTCGCGCTCATCGTTCCCGGCCCTGACCCTTCCGTCTGCTGATCGGTCACCGAAGCCCAGCGCAATTCCGCTCGATACGGCTTCTTAGGGTCGTTAGGTCTAAATTCGATCCGGATCTTGTTCTTGCCTTTGCGCACCACCGGACCGGCGGAGCTCATCGGGACCCAGACCGCCGGCCCCACTTCGTGTTCGTCGAAGAGCACGGGTAAATTCTGCTCATGCACATCCTGCTCCGCGAACGGGACATCATTGATGAAGACCTGCGCCTTCCCCGGCACGGTTGTGACCTCTTTATCCGCCGCTGGGTTACCAATGAAGGGCGTGAACTTGAACTCGACGTTGATCACCGCAGCCGAAGCGAAAGATGAACCGAGGATAAGAAACGCGCAGACGAGCCTTTTCATCCTCCGGTTGTGACTCAGCGCCGGACAAAAAACAATCTTATTTCTCAGCGCGAGTCTTAGTGCGGGGACGGGTCATCGTTCCCTCCAAATGTGCAGCACCATGATCAGCGGCAAAGCCAAACCAACCCATAAATGCGCCGCGCTCGTCGAGGCGTGCAGCCTTCCCCACCGACTAATAGGAGTCCGTAGCCGGTCAGAACAAGGAAGCCGAAGAGACTCAGAACGGTAAGCCCCGATCGCAGATTCCGGTCCGCGCGTCAGGCAAACTTCACGTGCATCGGAAGGAGGGTGCCGATCAAGATCAGAGTTAACATGGCCGCCGCACCATGAACTTTGAGCATCCAGGCTTCGTCCGGAGTGGCTCCACCGAATTCGTTAGGCGATGCTGCGAAGTTAGTGCAGCCAGGCCCAGGCCGCGCCAGACAAAAAACGAGGGCCCTCGTCGCACAGGCGAACCACTCGTGACATCGGCTATGCCTGACCGAGTTGGTCCGCCGCATCGTTTTGAGAAAGCCAGTGCGGCGCGCCCTTCCCGTCCAACACAAGCGCCTCTGCCTCGTGTCGCTCCACTAAGTCCTGTGCCTCCCCGCGCAGGACGAGAGCTATCTTCGTTAGGGCGTCCGCCGTTAAACAATCCGCCGCGCCGACAGTGACGCTAACTTCTTCGCGCATCGGGTCACCGTTTCGCCCATCGAAAAGCTCCGGCGCGAAATAGGATGCCGAAGTAGCGAGTGCCCGATCCCGCAAGAACACCGTGCCCGCAGCCCGAAGTGGATCGAGTGGATGGCGGATCTGCACCGGTTGCGGCTCACGACCGAAAGCCCGAAGATCGCCGCCGGCATTTACCATCCGTTCCCGCTCCTGCCCGACGCATGGCCGCGACCGCGCGATCGACCGCGAAACCCTTTGCGATTCCGCCGAGGTCGAGAGTCAACTGGCGCCGGAACTTGATAAGGTTGTCATGTCCGATCGGCACGTCGCGCCACTGCCACTGACGCCGAGCGTGATATCGAACGCGCCATTGTTAGGTCATCGGCGCCTTTACCATAGACTTGATAGTTCCAAGTCAAGGTCGCCCACCAGCGCTCGCGAGCGTAGTGGATCGATGGCCCGGCGTAGAGGACGCGGTGCTCGAATTTATCGCAATCGAACTGCGGACACTCGGTGCGGTAGTGAACCTCGAGCCCGGCGTACCAATTCGGCGCGAAGCGATAAGTTGCGCCGCCAGCCGTTTCAAAAGCCATTTCTTCGGGTATTACTCGGCCGCCTGCTTCCCCCAGCCCCACTCTGCGCCGAGATTGAAGACCGTGATGAGGATATCATCGAGAGTCTTTCCGCAGATCGAGCTCCGGTTTCACATAACGCTCGTATTGTTTCAGTCCATCGACTTCGTCATTGAGGAAGATAGCCGCCTTCGAGACGAAGGGCCAGCTCGAGCGGATCCTCGAAAGGACTTAGGATCGGGTATTTGCCGGAACCTTCGAAGCCACCGAAGCGATAGCTATTTCGGTTCGACAGGCCGGGCACATTCTTGTTCTAGAAATAATGATTCACCAGCGAGAGACTGGCCTGAAACTGGTTGGTGAAGCCATATTCGTATTCCGTCTCATAATTGGAACCGTAATAGGTGCCTTCATCCTCGCCGGTGCGCAGAGTTACGAATTGATAAATTTCGCCATGCTCGGAAGGGAGGGTCTCCGCGCCACGCGCGAAACCGAAGAATTGTTCATCAACTCGCGCCGCGCTGGTCACAAAAATGGCCGGGAGCGCGTAACTGCAAAGCGCCAGTGGGATGAATTTCATTCCAGCAGCCTAGGCGGCTAGCGTACGCTCCGCGGCCGGTTGCTATTTTTAGCGGCGCGTTGCAGCTCAGCTCAGCGACGCTCTGTAGGCTGCCGCGTCCTTAAGCTCGTGGAGCTGGTCGGAATTCTCGACTTCTAAGACGTAAATCCAACCTTCGCCGTAGGGATCGGTGTTGATGAGAGCGGGATTGGTCTCGAGCGACTCATTCACTTCGAGCACAGTCCCTTTCGCCGGTGCGTAGATGTCGCTCGCTGCCTTCACGGATTCGACGACCGCGATCGTGCTCCCGGCGTCATAACTCGTACCAGTTTTCGGCAGCTCGACGTAAATCACATCGGTCAACTCCGCCTGAGCGTGATCGGTAATGCCGACGCGAATTTTGTTGTCTTCGCGGCGAACCCATTCGTGGGATGCGGTGTAGAGGAGGTCGTCTGGAACGTTCATGGTTTTTTGTAGAGCGGTTTCTTTTCGATCACGGCCGGAAATTTTTGGCCGCGGATTTCAATCTCGATTTCTTCGCCGGGCTTCGGCGTGGGCGTCGTTAGGTAAGCCATTCCGATGCCGTAGTGCAGGCTCGGGGAAAGGGTGCCGCTGGTGACTTCACCGGCGTCGCTGCCATTACGGAACGCGCGATAATGCGGGCGCGGCGGCGGGCCTTTGCCTTTCATCCGAAAAGCGATCAGGCGGCGCGAGAGGCCGGCTTCTTTCTCCTCTCGCAATTTTTGCCGGCCGCTGAACTTCGGCTTCGTCAGGTCGACAAAGAATCCGAGCCCAGCTTCGAGCGGGTTGTGTTCGGGAGAAAGGTCGGAGCCGTTCAGGGGATAACACATTTCCAAGCGCAAAGTGTCGCGCGAACCGAGACCGCAGGGTCGAATGCCTAACGACTCCCCTTTCTCGAGCACTTCGTTCCAGACCTTCGGGGCATCTTCTGCAGCGAAGAAAACCTCGATCCCTTCCTCCCCAGTATAACCGGTTCGGGCGACCCAGAGTTTCATTCCGTCCAGCTCGAAACGGGCGATTTGATTTCGTTCCGGCATCTTTGGGCTAGGGCCAAAGAGTGCCCGGAAAAGTTCGCCGACGCGCGGGCCTTGGATCGCGAGCCCCGCATATCGCTCGCTCTGATTTTCGAGCTGCACGCCGTCGTCGAGATGCGATTGCAGCCATGCGAAATCGACCTCGATTCGCGAAGCGTTGACGACGAGGAGAAACTTCTCGTTCTCGATCTGGTAGGCGATCAAGTCGTCTATGATGCCGGCGTTCTCGTCGAGCAAAAGGGTGTATTGACCGCTGCCGACCTCGAGCTTCGCAATGTCGTTGGTCAGCATCGTGTTGAGCCACTCGCTGGCGCGCGGACCGCTCGCGAGCAGCTCGCCCATGTGGGAAATGTCGAAGACCCCGAGACTGTTCCGCACCGCCTCGTGTTCCTCCATGATGCTGCTGTATTGCACCGGCATAAGCCAGCCGCCGAAGGGGATGATTTTCGCGCCGAGCTTAACGTGTTCGTCGTAAAGCGGAGTGCGTTTTTCCCCAACGTCGCTCATCGCGGCCAGCCTAGATGTTGCCTTGCGGGTGTCAATCACTCGGCCTTTTGCTCGTGTTCGGGCTCCTGCTCGTTATCGACCCCCTCAAAAGATCGAGCACGAGTAGGACAAGAGACGACAGTTTGAACTCGCCACGGGCCGCCTATACGGTGGCGCAACGATGAATGTCCTCGATTCCCTCGAACGGCGCTTCGGCCGATTTGCCATCCCGGGGCTGATCCGCATCGTCGCCGGCTTCAACGGGCTCGTTTTTGTCCTCGCCCGGCTCAGCCCGGACTTCGTGCGCATGCTCGACCTGAATCGGCACGCGATCCTCCGCGGCGAGGTCTGGCGGCTGGTCACTTACATCTTCATCCCGCCGACCGACAGCCCGATCTGGATTCTCTTCATCCTTCTTTTTCTCTGGTATATCGGCGAGGGGCTGGAGCGCGCGTGGGGTGCATTTCGGCTCAATCTCTTCTACCTCGTCGGCATGATCGGCACGACGGTCGCGGCCTTTTTCTTTGGAAGTAATTTCTCCAACACAATGCTGAACGCTTCGCTCTTTTTCGCCTTCGCGAATTTCTATCCGGACGAAGTCATCTACATCTTTTTCATTTTGCCGGCGAAAGTGAAATGGCTCGCCTGGGTTTCAGCGGCACTACTTCTGTTTGGTTTTGTCACGAGTCCCATGTCCTATCGCATGGCGCTGGTCGCGTCCTTTGCGAACTACTTCATTTTCTTCGGACCGGAGATGGTGCGCGCGGCGCGAAATCGTCATGAAGTCGCAGGCCGGCGGCGGCGTTTTGAGGAAAAGTCCCGGCCGGAGGACGAGGCGCTCCACCATTGTGCAACTTGCGGTGCAACGGAATTGACGAATCCGAATCTGGAGTTTCGCGTCTCGCGGGACGGCGAAGAATATTGTCTCGCGCATCTCCCCAGCGCCGTCGCGAAGGTCGAGGTATAACGACTAATCCTGCGCTCTCTTCCTTGTCAGCCTGAGTGCAGCGATGGATCTGACGATATCCGGGAGCCGGCGAAGTCGGTCGGAATGCAAGGGGTCGCTCATGAGATCGCTCGCTCAGGGTGATCGTCATCCGCTCGGAAAGAAGTGATGCGCTCACGCACGGGAGCCGAAAACTTTCCGACATCCGCCGCCCGCTTGACCCCACCGGTGCGCGACCGGAAACTGCGCCCATGGATCCCACTCCGGCGCCGCTCATTCCGCAGGATGGCTGGCATTGTCTTCACTTATTTTACCGGATCGAGTACGGACAATGGCAGCTGCTCAGCTCGACGGAACAGCGCGCGGCCAAAGTCGCCCTTTCCACCCTCGTGCAGGAAACGCGCGCGCTCGAAAGCACCCAGCTCCTCACCCTCAGCGAGGTGACGCCGAAAGCCGATCTTGGTTTCATGCTCGTCACGCCCGATCTGCAGACTGCCAATCGGATCGAGAAGCAACTTACCTTGTCGTTAGGCGCGGATGTCCTCGTGCCGGTTTACAGTTATCTCTCCCTCACCGAAGAGAGCGAATACACCACGACTGACGAGCAATGGGCGCAAACCATCGAGAGCGAGCAACAGCTCAAACCGGGTACACCGGAGTTCGATGCGGCGATGGATTCCTTCCGCGAGCGGATGAAACATTACCGGCACGAGCGCGTTTATCCGACGCTGCCGGACTGGCCGATCGTCTGCTTTTACAACATGACGAAGCGGCGCGGCGAAGACCGCAACTGGTATGTCCTGCCCTACGAAGAACGGCGCCGGCTCATGGCCGGTCACGCGCGTGTCGGTCGTCAGTACGCCGGCAAAATCAAACAACTTATCACCGGCTCGACCGGGCTCGACGACGCGGAATGGGGCGTGACGCTTTTCGCTCACGATACTTTTCAGATCAAAGCAATCGTCTATCAGATGCGCTTCGACGAAGTGAGCGCGGCCTATGCCGACTTCGGCGAATTTTACGTTGGCATTCAGTTGCCGCTCGACGAACTGTTCCGCCGCCTGCAGTTGTGATCTCTTGCCCTTACTCGTGATCGAAGCGGCCTAACGATGACCGCGGCGAGGAACGAACAAGTACGGGGCGCGGCTACGAGCAGGAGCATGAGGTTGAAAGGATGGGTGGCAGAGTGGTCGATTGCGCACGCCTGGAAAGCGTGTATGCCGTAAGGCATCCGGGGTTCGAATCCCCGCCCATCCGCTGGCCAGCGCCAGCATTCACTTGAGCCCTCCGCGTTTTTCAAAAAACATCCCGGCGATGCGCATGGCGTTGGGATTCATCTTCTTCCTCTCGGTCAGCCTCGGCGCGGCCGGGTCGCCCCCTGCCTACTTCGCAGATCTGCTCGAAAGCGCCAGGACCGACTACGTGACAAACCATCTTGACTCTGCCCTAACGAAGCTGGATCAACACGACAAGGCGAAAGGCCCCGATGCTGAATCGCTCGATCTCCGCGGCGAAATCGCCCTAGAGCAAGGGAAGTTGGCGGAGGCGGCCCGCGCCTTCAACGAGGCGCACGAACTCCAGCCCGAACTTTTCTCGCCTCGCCTGCACCTCGGCGATCTTTTCATGCGAGAAAAAAAATACGCGGAGGCGCATGCGGTCTATCAGAAGCTCGCGACCGAAACGAATGTCCTGGTCGCGAGCGAACGGGTGCGCTACGGCCTGCTCCTCACCGACCTTGCCACGCACGACGAAGCCGCAGCCAAACGCGCGCTCGACAACATCAAGTTTCCGACCGAGACCCCGGCTTACTATTTCGCCCAGGCGGCTTGGGAATTCGCGCACGGCAAAGAACGTTCCGCTCGAAAATGGATCGCCACTGCCCAGGAAATATTCGAGCCAAATCTCATCTCGTGGTTCGCGCGGCCGCTCTACGATCTCGGCCGGCTCAAGGAGAAACCGCCGCCCCCCGACGCTCTAGTCGTTAGGCGCGGCTTCGGCTGACGGTTCCCGTCGGCTCAGCACCTGCGTCGTCTGCCGCAGTTTCACGATACTGCGCGCCGACAGGACGCCACGAAAATTTGTGCTCGGATAGATGATGCAGTCGCTTCCCACGACGGAGCCCGGATTGAGCACGGCATTGCACCCGATCTCGGTGCGATCACCGAGGATCGCGCCAAATTTTCGGAGACCCGTCGCGATCATGCCGTCCGTCGCGAGCACGGAAATTTCGCCGTGATCGAGCTTCACATTG
>DASXPA010000116.1:0-3480 GCA_036493915.1 Chthoniobacterales bacterium
GAAGCTGGCATTTTGATTACCGCATGTCGCGGTAAATCTGCATGAGCTGCTTCAGGTCGTCGATATCCTTGGCGCGGCAGTTCATAAGGGGAGGTCGCACGGGCCCTGCGGGCATGCCGAGAATTTCCATCGCTTCCTTCATGACAGCGACTTCATAACCGCGGGCCCGCTCGCGGAGGGCGTAGAGCGGGTTTACATAACGCTGCATCAGAGTGTTCAGGCGAGTGAAGTCGCGATTCATGCCCGCGTCGGCTAATGCGAGCGAGAGCTTGGGCGCGATATTCGAGAGGCTCGATGTGTATGCCTGAACGCCAATGGCGAAGTAACCGGGCACGCAGTCGTCGCCCAAACCGCCGAACCAGGCGAGGCGATCGCCGTTGCGTTCCATGATGCGCTGATATTTGCGGACGTCGCCCTGACCGTCTTTCCAGCCTCCCAGTGTAGGCACCTGCACGGCGATGCGCTCGACCATCTCGGGGGTAAAAATGGCCCAATCGCGGCTATATACAGTCAGCGGGAGATCGGTGGCCCGGCCGATGGCTTCATAGTAGGCGAATAAACCTTCTTCGGGCGCAGCGACATAGTAGGGCGGCAAAGCGAGGATGTAATCCGCTCCCGCTTTCGCCGCGCGGCGCGCGATGTCGACGCCCATCGATGTGTTGTAGCCGGTGCCTGCCATGACAGGCATGCGCCCTTTGACGGCGCGGACGGTTGCGGCCACAACTTGTTCCGTTTCATCGGGCGACAGCGAGTAGACTTCACCCGTGCCGCCTGTCGCTACCAGAGCGCAAAAGGGAAACGCGGCCATTTCGTCTACATTGCGAGTGAGCGCATCCAGATCGAGCGACAGATCCTTACGGAACGGAGTGACGGGAAAGCCGAATACGCCTTTAAGTTTTGATAGTACGTGCGACATGATCGTTTAGGCGCCGACGGATTGCATCAGCCCGCGGATGTAACCGTACGCGAAGGCAAACGCCTGGAGGCCGCCTTTGTCGCCTTCAATGACAGGCACGTGATCCGGCATCAGCATGCCGTCGTAACCGACTTCCTTATAAACACGAAGTATGGCGAGCATATCGACATCGCCGGCGTCTGGAAAAGTCTCTTGAAAATCGAGGAAGCCGCCGCGAATATTACGGAAGTGTACGTTAAAAATTTTCTTCCGGGAACCAAAGTAGCGGATCACATCGGGTAGTTCGCGATTGGGATCCTTGAGCATTTCAGAAACGGTGCCTTGGCAGAAGTTCAAGCCGTGATATGGGCTCGGGTTGATCGAGATAAAACGCTTGAGGCCATCGGGACTGCCGAGGACGCGATGGACGCCGCGAAAGCCTTTATCGGCCGGCATACCGGGATCATGTGGATGGCAAGCCATCTTTATTTTGTTCTCTTCCGCGACTGGGATGACCCGTTTCAGGAAATACGTGATTCGTTCCCATGCGGCATCGGCCGAGACCGGGCCAGCTTCGGTCAACGGCGGCTCCTGCGGGGTTTTCGCGTAATCGAAGGTGCTGTATCTCGCTCCGCCGCGGCCCGGCGAGCGCCCGGTCCGCACGACACCCAAAATGCTCATGTTGTACTTGAGCATTGGGATTCCGGCTTTCGCCGAGTTGCGGATCATCTGGCAGATGTTATCGATTTCGCGATCGCGCTCCGGGCTCTTGCCGAGCATGATGTTGGGATTTTCGGATTTGGTGATATAGGCAGAGCTGAGAGGCAGCGGAACAGCTTCGAGGCGGATGCCGAAAGACTCAACGCGCTCACGTAATTTCGTGAGCCCCTCGACGGACCAAGCCTCGTCAAAATCTTTGGAAGGTAGGGCGCTGCAGATGTGACCGACCCCCAGCGGCGCCAGGATTCGCAGAATGTCGTCGTCCGATTGATGCTGGGTGCCGAGTTTCATGCGGCCGGAAGGGGCCGTGTCAGTAACTGGCGGCAAGGCCGCCTTTGCGAGGCTTGCCGATGCTGCTGCTAGCTTGGTAAAGGTTCTGCGATTCATAGATCCTGATTGCCGAACTTATCACATCGATGAGAATTTCAGCACTGAAACTGCATTCGATAGCGATCGCCGATCCGCCCTTGCGGAGTTCGTACGGCCGGCACGCTCCCTGGGCGCTAAGGACCATTGTGGAACTGGAGACCGACGAAGGGATTTCGGGCGTGGCCGAGACGTATGGTGGCGATGCGCCTCGGGCGGCACTGGAAGCGGCACGAGACCAGCTAGTTGGCCGCGATCCGTTTCAATTCGCGGGCCTGCACCAGGAAATCCGCAGTGTGAGTCAAAGCGGCCACGATCAGACTTGGTTTGTGCCGGGCGAGAATCCGCTTGACCAGCAGAATCGGACGTTTGCGGCGGTAGAGATTGGGTGCCTCGACATCGTAGGAAAAGCGATAGGGCGGCCGGTTTGCGATGTTCTGGGCGGCCGGGTACGGGATCGGGTTCCTTTCTCCGTTACCTTTTCTATAAACACGGCGGGGGAGGTGGAGACGGCGGATACCCGGACGAATATGGCGAAGTACTGGAGGCTCGCGGGGCGGTCCGCGAGTGCGGCCAGATGATACGGCAGTACGGCTTCCGCGAAATCAAGCTGAAGGGGGGCGTGCTGGCGCCGGAGATCGAGATCGAGACGATACGCGAGCTACGCTCGGAATTCGGAGCGCGGATCCCGCTGCGCATCGACCCGAATTGCGCATGGTCGGTTGAGACGTCGGTCGAAGTCGGCGAATCGTTGCGCGATGAATTGTCGGGCGGTGGTTATCTCGAAGATCCTTGCGCGAGCCTCGAGGGCATGGGCGAAGTACGCAAGAGGCTTTTAAAAAGCGGCAATGAAACGCCGCTCGCAAGCAATGTGGCGGTTACGCAATTTCCAGATGTAGTGCGGGCGCGCGATCTCGACGCGGTGCAGATCGTGTTATCGGACCCGCACTATTGGGGTGGATTGCGCCAAGTGCAGTATCTGTCGCATCTGTGCGAAGTGCTTGGGATGGGCGTATCGATGCACTCGAACAGCCACCTGGGCGTGAGCTTGATGGCGATGACGCACGTGGCGGCGGCCTGTCCGAATCTCACCTTTGCCTGCGACACGCACTATCCCTGGCAGACGGAGAAAGACGAGATCGTTGCCGGCGGCCGCATTCGTTTCCTGGACGGAGCCGTTGTCATTCCAGACAAGCCCGGCTTGGGTGTAACGCTCGACTACGATCAACTCGCGCGTGGGCGGGAACGTTATGAGAAGATTCCGTTCCGGAAAAGAGACGATGAAGCGGAGATGCGCAAGCACGTGGATCCGGACTGGAAGCGGATATTACCGCGATGGTGAATCGGTTCGATTCGTGGTTCCGCAAAACCAGCGCGTTTGCGAGGCACAAGGTGGCGATTTGTTTGTTGGCGGCCGCCCTTCCTATTGCCATTCGCGTGGCAGCTTTGCGGTTCCTTCCGATGCCGTATCCTTCCGTCCACGACGAGTTCAGCTATTT
>DASXPA010000117.1:0-4185 GCA_036493915.1 Chthoniobacterales bacterium
GCCGGTTGCGCGGCCGTCCTAAGAAAAGCTAACGAAGTCGATCCGTTAGGCAAATTGACAGCCGACACCAAAGTCAATATGCCGATCAGAAAAATGCCAGCGGTAAATGAGCTCCGAATTCTGTGGGTCACAAAATGAGAATTCTGCCACACACGTGACTCGGTTGTCGAACGTAACGTGTCGCCGGGAATAAGGTGGCCAAATCTGAAGCGCCCGTAGTGCGATAGATCTATTGTTTAGCAAGGCGACGAAACATCCAGCCGCCTAGCACAAGAAAGAGCACGTTCGGAAACCAGACGAGCAATTCCGGATGGAGCGCCGGGTTCGAGCGGAGCGTGTCGGCAATGATGATGAAAAGGAAATAGGTGACAGCGACGACGAGGCTCATGAGAAAACCGATCGAAGTCTCGCGCCGATGCGCCGTCACACCGAGCGGAACTCCGATGAGAGCAAAAGCGAGACAGGAAAACGGAAACGAAAATCGTTTGTTGATCTCGGTGCGGGTCGCGCTGCGGTCTTCGCGATCGCCCGATTGCAATTGCTCGAGCAGTTGTGAGAGGGAAAGTGCTGAGCGACTCGGACGTTTCTTCTCCTTCTCGTAAAGCTCCTCAAGGCTGATCGGCAACGTCCCCTCCGACATGCTGATGCCGTCGCGGATCTTCGTCAGGTCATAAGGATCTTTCGCGTCCCGCTCCTCATAGCGCGCGTCGTACAGATGGAGAAGCAGGCGTTTGTTAGGCAAATCCGCTTCGAGCAAACCAGTGCGCGCGTGCGTCACCCGGACGGGAAGATCGTGTTCGTCCATCTGAAAGACGATGATGTTCTCCAGCTTGTTGCCGTCTTTCTTTCCGACGTAAATCTTGCGCCCTGGGAATTGATCAATCACCTGATCGCCGCCGAAGAGCGCGATCGGGTTGCGGGTCGCGAGATCGAAGATGCTGCTGCGCAATTTTTGCTGGGCGGCGGGGGCGACGTCGACGTTCAACCAGAGGCAGATGCCCGTGCAGATAACGGCGAGCACCGCGAGCGGGATGCAGACCCGCGTCACGCTCACCCCGTTGGCTTTGAGCGCGATCAATTCGTTGTCCGCCGAGAGCCGCCCGTAGACGAGCAGGATTGCCGTGAGCAGGCCCCACGGGATGGTGAAAATGAGGGAGAACGGCAGAACGTAAGCGATAAAAGTGAGCAGGTACTGCAACGGCACGTCATGGTTGACGAGGAGTGGGAGGAGCTTGCGAAAGATGTTCCCGACCACGAGGACGAGGCTGAGGACGGCGATGGCAAAGAGGACGTTGACGATCAGCTCGCGGCCGACAAAGCGATCGATCAATTTCATGGCAGCTTGGGCGAAGTCTGGTTTCATCCCGTCGCTCCCGGGCGTTGTCAATTTTTATCCCGATTAGCCAAAGAGCAGAATTGACTTTCGGTGGCGCTTTCGGTTACCCATCGCTCTATTATGAAAACGGAGGGCGGGCAGAATCTCGAAGTTACTCCCCCGGCGCATTCCAGGCTCGGGGATAATCAAAGCACAAGGGTCGGTTCCAGTCGCCGCAAGTTTTTTGACTCAAGTGGGAGCTGTGCTGGCGGGGGGCGCCGTCCTCGGCAAAGCTGCACCCGCGTCCGCGCAAAACGTGAACCTGGCCAGCGAAGATGGCTCATTCGGACGCGATCCGCGAGTGCAGAAGGCGTTCGCGCTGCGGGTCAAGACGGCGGCTAAAGAAGCTTCGATTCCCGTTCCGCCGCACACAACGAACGGCGACGAAGCCCGTTATCCCGATAAGTCCGGCACCTATAGCAAAGGACTTTTGCAGGACGGAATCGGTCTCGTAAATCTGCAAGCCTTCCAGTCATTTCGGACGGCGATCGATAGCGGCAATTTTTCCGATTGGGAAAATATCATCACCGGTGGACCGCGGACGCAGAACGGCCCGCTCGGCGGCCAGGCATTCCACCTCGAAGGGTGTGACGGCGTGCAGTTGGGCAACGCGCCTTCACCGAGGCTTCAGGTGAGTCAGATTGTGGTCCCGCCGGCGCCTGCGGCCGCGAGCGAAAATTATGGGACGGAACTGGTGGAGCTGTATTGGGGGTCGCTTCTCCGCGACGTCGCCTTCACAGATTACGCTTCCGACCCCATCGCGCAGCAGGCCGCCGCAGAGCTTTCGAGCATGCCTACTTATGCCGGGCCGCGAGATAGTTCCGGCAATGTCACGCCGGACCTGCTCTTCCGCGGTGTTTATCCCGGCGACACGGTCGGGCCGTACCTCTCGCAGTTCTACATCACGCCCACTTTCATGGGCGTGCAACCGATCAGTCAGCAGATGATCGCCTTTCTGCCGGGAAACGATTTCATGACCGATCCGGACACTTTCCTCCAAGTGCAAAACGGCATCGACACTGGTGTGCCGCTCCAGTACGATCCGCAACCGCGCTACCTCCACAACGGCCGCGGCCTCACCTCCTTCACCCATGTAGACGTGCTCTTTCAGACCTTCTTTACCGCCTATCTGGTGCTGGGAACGATGGGTGCGCCGCCGAACCCGGGCAATCCCTACATCGGCTCGCGCACGCAAAACGGTTTCGGCACATTCGGCGGGCCGGACTTCGCGGCGACACTGGCGACAGCGGCCCGCGCGGCTCTGAACAATGTCTGGTATCAGAAATGGTGGATTCACCTTCGCCATCGGCCGGAATCGGGCGGCGCCATCGCGCGGCAGATTTTGACCGGCCAGGGCGGTACGCTCGACGCTCAGATCAACAGCAACGTCCTTAATTCGCAGGCCGTGCAGGCGAGCTTTAATCAATACGGCGACTATTTTTTGTCGCAGGCTTTTCCGGAAGGCTCGCCCACCCATCCTTCTTACCCGACCGGACATGGCGCGGTCGCGGGCGCCTGCATCACTATCCTGAAGTTTTTCTTCGACGGCGAGTTTGTCATTCCGAATCCGATGGTGCCGGTGAACGACGGCCTCTCACTCGCGCCTTACACGGGCGGAGACGCCGGAGAAATCACCATTGGCGGAGAGCTGAACAAATTGGCGCACAACGTCTCCTTTGGTCACGGGATTCACGCCGGCATCCATTGGCGGAGCGATACTGAATCCTCGATTCAACTCGGCGAAGCTGTCGCCATCAGCATGCTGCAGGATCGGGCGCTGACTTATGCGGAACCGTTCAATATCAACTTCCGCAAAATCGACGGCACCATTGCCACTATCCACAACTAGATTTTGCGCGCGTAGCTCGGACCGTGTCCAGCCCAAGCGCCGCGGGACGACACGCGGGCGGGTTTGCTTCCGGCGCAAGCTGGCTACCTTGATCGCCGGATGTCCCGCCGATTCGCCCTCGCCTTCGTTCTGCTCGCGGCGCTTTCTTGCCTAACGAGTTGCGAAACCATCCGGCACCACTTCATCCAGCCGACACCGAACTGGCAGGATCGGGTCGGCCAGTTGCAGTATCGCGGTCCGAAGACTTCGCTCATCGGCGACGTGCTGGTGCGTTATTCGAGCGCGGGCGATTTTGAGCTCACCTTCAGCAAAGGCCCAGGTGTCATCCTCCTTACCGTTCGCCAGGACGACAAGTTTGTGCGCGTGAGCGGCCCGCTCGCCCGCGGTTCCTGGTCCGGCCCGCCGAACGACGCTCCGCGGCGGCTGCGCGGCTGGGTTTCGCTTCGCCAGGTGCTCTTGCAGAACAAGACCGAACCGCTCGTTCGGCAGGCAGTCGGGGCCGACCATTTCACTTTCGCCTTCTGATTCGGGACGGCTGCTGATGTCGTACTCGAAATTCATCGCCCGGCTGGTCACGCGACATCGCGGGCTGGTCTGGCTCGCGGTCGTGCTCGTCGCCGGAGTCAGCATCTGTGTTCTCATCACCCGAATGAGGCTCGACAGCGAGGTGCTCGATTTGTTGCCGGGAAAGTT
Source organism: Chthoniobacterales bacterium (assembly GCA_036493915.1). Classification (GTDB taxonomy): domain Bacteria; phylum Verrucomicrobiota; class Verrucomicrobiia; order Chthoniobacterales; family UBA10450; genus Palsa-1392. The sequence goes on from DASXPA010000117.1 coordinate 3,918, forward strand.
CGAGTCGGTTCAGGGGCTGAAAGTTTACAACAGCGATTTCGCGCAAACCCGCGAGCTGACGTTTGCGCTCCTCTGTCAGCCTAACGATGTCGACAAGCTCGACGATTTCGCCCCGACGTTTGCCGGCCGCCTCCGCCAGCAACCGTGGAGCACGCGCGTCCTCGCCGGCTCGCCGATGGAAACGCCGGCCGGAATGCACGACCTCCAGGCGATCGCGCTGCCGCTGCTGCTTAACCTTGAACCGAAGGCATTCGTCGACACCATTTCC
>DASXPA010000118.1:0-6525 GCA_036493915.1 Chthoniobacterales bacterium
CGCGCCATGTTTGCGCCCATCCGCCCGACTCCGACAAATCCGATGTTCATGGTGGTTCAGCTCAAACCGGTTGACCGCTCGGCCGAGGCGGCAAAAAACGCGTTGTGCTCTTTTTCCTCGCCCACCGTTGTCATCGGTCCGTGGCCGGGACAGAGAATGGTGTCGTTAGGCAGAGTGAGGATTTTTTCGCGGTTGTTCCGCACCGCATCTTCGTAGGAGACATTGCCGCCGCCCATCGAGCCGGCGAAGAGCGAATCGCCCACGATCGCCACCGGCTGGCCGAGGCCGTGGATAAAAAAGGTCATCCCACCCGGAGAATGCCCCGAAGTGAGGAGCGATTCGATCGTTAGGCCACCCACACTGAAGTTCCGACCTTCTTCAATCGGCTCAGCGCCCGGCGCCTCCTCCCGCTCGGAGAGATAAACAGGCGCGTTCGTCGCTTCCACGAGGCGCGCGAGATCGGCGACGTGATCGGGATGGGCGTGGGTGAGAAGGATGAGTTTAATCGTTAGGCCGTCGCGCTGGCTGCGCTCCAGGATGCCACTGCAATCCGCGCCGCTATCGAAGATGACCCCCTCTTTGCTTGCTGGATCCCAGACGAGATAGGCGTTCACTTTCATGTCGTGATACGGAGTGTTGAATTGCGCCAGACCTTCGAGGCGGATTTCGTCCGGCTGCCATTTGCCCTCGGCGAGTTCGGCCAGAGCGTCGGCGTCGAGCTGCAGGGCGGGAGCAACTTGATGGATCGTAGTGCGATCAAACTGGCCGTCGCGCAACGAGTGGATGGCTCCAAGCGAGGCGCCCGATTTTTCGGCGAGTTGGCTCTCGGAAAGTCCGAGGCCGCGCTGCGCTTTGCTGATGATGTCGGTAAAATTGTCTTCGAGCGGGATGGACATGCTGCACTAAAAAGCAACCCTGCGCGGTGTCGAGAGCGAAGCGATTTGTTGTTTCGCTAACTGCGCCGCTTCTCCTGCGACCCTCTCGAGTAGGTAAATAAGGTCGCTTTCTTTTTCGATTGAAGTCATGGCGACGCCGGCGATTCCGCAAGGCGTAATCTGATCGAAGGGTGCAAGGTCGCCGCTGACGTTGAGAGCGAAGCCGTGCATCGCGATCCAGTGACGCACGCCGACACCGATCGAGGCGATCTTGCGTTCTTCGACCCAGACGCCGGTGAGGCCGGCGCGGGTCGTGGCCCGGATCTCGTAGCGCGCGAGCAACTCGATCAGGAGCGTTTCGATCCAGCGGAGGTAACGATGCAAATCCTGGCCGTACTTCTGCAGGTCGATAAGCAAATAGCCAACCAATTGTCCCGGCCCGTGATAGGTCGCGTGGCCCCCGCGATTGATGGGAAAAAGCGGATGCGGCAGATGAGTCGCGCCGCGGAGGCTCGATTGATCGGGTGTGCGACCCATCGTGTAAACCGGATCGTGCTCGAGCAGCCAGAGCTCGTCCGGCAGGGTGGGATTGGCGCGTTTGCTTTGCACCAGTTTTTCCTGCCGCCCGAGCGCTTCCGCAAATCCGATTCGCCCTAACCAACGCGTTTCGAGCGAAGGCGCGTTCATATTCGCAGTTGTCCCGGCAGACCGACGCGCACTCCTTCCTGGGCGCGGAGATGCGTCAGGCCAATGGCCAGCGCATCGGCCGCGTCATCGTCCGGCGTTTCCGTCAGGCCGAGGAGCGCGCGAACCATGAAAGCGACCTGCGATTTGTCGGCGGAGCCGTTGCCGACAGTCGCTTGTTTGATCCGCTTCGGCGCGTATTCGAAAACCGGCAGACCGCGCTCCGCCGCCGCGAGGATGGCCGACCCGCGGGCCGCGCCTAACGTGATCGCGGTCTTGTAGCTCTGCACGTAGATGACCGCTTCGAGCGCGCAGCAATCCGGCTCGTGCGCGTGGATCAACTCCGCGAGGCGATCGCGAATGGCCACGAGACACGAGGACATCGGAAGCGCGCTTGCATTGCGAATGACGCCGAAATGGAGCGCGTGAAATTTCCCGCCGCCGTTCGCCTCGATGATGGCGACGCCGGAATTGCGCAACGAGGCGTCAATGGCCAAAACGCGCATCGTCAGGCAAGAGAAAGAGCCGCGGAGGGGCGCATGGTTCAGCTTAGATTCCGCCCGCCCCGCTTCAAGATCGAACTCGACAACGGCCTGCGATTCCGATTTCAATCTCGGCCATGAACGAAGGAGGGCGGCCACAGTGCCAAATCTGCCAACAGCCAAAAGCGCCTTCAGCCGGGACGACGGCGGATTTCATCCGACCTTCGCTCGTCAGTTACATCCAGAAGAAGCAGCCCGCTTTCGATCCACACGGTTTTATCTGTCACCAGGACCTCGGCCAATTCCGCAGCGATTACGTCAAAGAAGTTCTCGAGGATGAACTGGGCGAGCTTTCCGCCCTCGATCAAGAGGTGGTCGAAAGCCTTCGTGCGCACGAAATTCTTTCCGAAAATATCGGCAAGCAATTCGAGACCAAGCTGACCTTTGGCGAGCGGCTCTCCGACCAGATCGCGTCCTTCGGCGGGAGCTGGACTTTCATCATGCTTTTTGGCGGCGTGCTCGTGATCTGGATCATCATCAATACCGCCATCCTCGCGACGCGCGCCTTCGATCCTTATCCGTTCATTTTGATGAATCTGATCCTCTCGTGCCTCGCAGCCCTGCAGGCGCCGATCATCATGATGAGCCAGAACCGAAGCGCGGCGCGCGACCGCGCGAGTGCGGAAAACGATTACAAGGTGAACCTGAAAGCCGAGCTGGAAATCCGGCACCTGCACGAGAAACTCGACCACCTTTTGCGCAAGCAGTACAACCGGCTCTTCGAGATTCAGCAGATCCAGATCGAGCTCCTGGAAGGACTGAATGAGAAACGACAGAGTGTGCGACCGGCAGGGGATCGCGCCTAACGAGTGACGAATTCCATTTGTCGGGCTTGCGGGACGCAGTTTGCCGAAACGGAGCAGCCGCCACCGACTTGTCCAATCTGCGAAGACCCGCGGCAATTCGTGCCGCCGAGAGGCCAGCAATGGACGACGCTTGGGCAGTTGCGCGATGGCCACAACAATACGTGGCGCAGTTATGAGCCGGCGCTGCTCGGGATCGGGACGACGCCGGAGTTTGCGATCGGGCAACGCGCGCTGCTTTTGCACACGGCGAATGGCAACTTTCTCTGGGATTGCGTCAGCCTGCTCGACGACGCGACGATCGAGCTCGTGCGTTCGTTAGGCGGGTTGCGCGGCATCGCCATCTCGCATCCGCATTATTACACCACGATGGTGGAGTGGAGCCGCGCTTTTGGCGACGCGCCGATCTTCCTCCACGCGGCCGATCGCGAATGGGTCATGCGGCCGGATCGTGCGATCGATTTTTGGGAGGGCGAGGAGAAGGAGCTCACACCGGGGATCACGCTCGTGCGCTGTGGCGGACATTTCTCTGGAGGGACGATTCTGCACTGGCGCGCCGGTGCGGAAAGCCGTGGCGCGTTGCTCACCGGCGACATTCTGCAGGTGACGCCGGATGGGATGGTGAGCTTCATGTACAGCTATCCCAACCTGACGCCGCTGCCGTCGGGCGTGGTCGAGACGATTGCACAAAAGCTGAAGCCGCTGCGCTACGATCGCATCTACGGAGCGTGGTGGGAGCGCGTGATTGCGTCCGATGGGCAGGATGTTGTGGGGCGCTCGGTCGAGCGTTATTGCCAAGCCTTAGGCGCCGGTCGGTGAACTCCGGGGAGGAGGGGATGTTATCCCGTCGCACTTGGGCGAGTCTCACCCAGGGCCCCTTATGCATCGCGCAACCTGAAACGGGGACTTCTCGATTAGCCTAACGAGTTCGTCTCTTCAGGCATTGCGCTACGCGCAAACTGCAGCGGAGGAGACTCCTCCGCTGCGACGGGCTGACAGCCTGTCCTCCCGGAAAGAGTTGCAGAGTTGGCCGGAACGATCGTCGTCGGTTTTTGAAAGAGAATGCTGTAGACCTGCAAGCTGCGCGCGCGGAAGGCGCCGGCGCAGCTTAAAAGATAAAAGCGCCACATGCGGCGAAAGCGTTCGCCATAACACTGCGTGAACCGCGGCCAGGCCGCGTGGCAGTTTTCCTCCCACGCCATCAACGTCGGATCGTAATGCGGCCCGATATTGTTCACCTCGTCGACGTAGAAGAGTCCTTCCGCCGCCCTCGCTAGGCGGGAAAGGGAAGGGAGGAGCGAATTGGGAAAAATGTAACGCCGAATCCAGGGGTCGAGCTGCAGATTGGAGACCGGATTCCCAATCCCCTGGCAGAGAAAGCGCCCCTCTTTGCCTAACGAATCGGCAGCCGCCCGCAAATAGGCGCGATAGTTTTTGAACCCGACATGCTCGACCATACCGACGCTGACGACCCGATCGAAGCGGCCACGGATCTCACGGTAATCGCGCAGCTCGATCCGAACGTCGAGTCCGCGGCAGAAGCGCTCGGCGTATTCTTGTTGCTCGCGCGAAATCGTTAGGCCAACGACCGCGCAGCCATACTGCTCGGCGACGTATTTGGCGAGCCCGCCCCATCCACAGCCGATGTCGAGCAGGCGCATTCCCGGGCGGAGATCGAGCCGTTGGCAGATCGTCTCCAGTTTGCGGCGTTGGGCCGCAGCGAGATCGTCGCCCTCGGCGAAAATGGCGCAGGAGTACTGCATGAAAGGATCGAGCATCGCCTCGAAAAAGTCGTTCCCGAGATCGTAATGGACCCGGCCGACCTTGCGCGCGCGCCGGCGCGTTTGGCGATTCTGGAGGAGGGCGCTGCCGAGACCGACGAGATTGCGCCAGCTGTAAATGAAGCGCGCGTCGAGGCGGGCGGCGATGGCGCGGCAGCAAAGTTGATCGAGCGCCTCGCAATCCCACCAGCCCTCGATGTAGGACTCGCCGAAGCCGAGCGTGCCGCCAGTGAGCACGCGCGGAAAGAAGCGCGCATCATGCACGTGGATGTCCCACGGCCGGTCGCCATCGATCCGGATGTCGGCGGTCCGGAGAAGATTCTCGACGGTGCGCTGCGCCGCTGCCATAGAAACGGAATCGCAGCAAAATGACCGAATCGATGCCCAGGAAAATTGCCGAAGCGCAGACGGCCGCGGAAATCGCCCGTTGTTTTCCAGTAATGCAGCAGTTGCGGACGCATCTCGAGGACGAGCAGAGGTTCGTCGCGCAGGTGGAACGGCAGCGCCGGGACGGTTTTCGGATTGCCTTTCTAGAAGACGAAACCGGCGTGCGCGCGGTCGCCGGTTTCCGGATGCTGGAATCGCTCTATGCCGACCGCTTTTGCTACGTCGACGATCTGGTGACGGATAACGCCGGCCGTTCGTTAGGCTACGGCGGGGCGCTTTTCGATTGGTTGGTCGCGACCGCGCGGGCGGAGGGTTGCGGGCGGTTGGAGTTGGATTCGGGGGTTCAACGTTTTGCTGCCCACCGTTTCTATCTAACGAAAAGGATGCAGATTTCTTCGCATCACTTTTCGCTCGAGCTGTGACTCAGAGAACCTGGACCTGCAGAAGCAGGTCCCTCCTGAGGGACGAGCTTCCGCTCGTCCAGTTTCATCGGGGTAGCGAAAAATAATCGGCGCTCTGGTAGTTGCCATCGATCGTTTTCATGATCTGCATGAGGACGTCGTTCACGAGCAAGCTGGCGCCGAACCGAAAGAGATCGGGAGTCAATCAATCGTCGCCCAGCGTTTCCTTCACCATCACGAGATAGGCGAGCGCTTGCTTGGCGGTGCGGATTGCCGCCGGCCGCTTTCATCCCGATGCGCACGCCGGTCTCGTAGAATAATCGCGGATCGCCTCGAGCATCACGAGTGTGACCGGAATAGTCGCAGCGGGCGAAATTTTCCCGGTGGATGTCTTAATGAAATCGCCACCCGCGCGCACCCCGATTTCGCTTGCGAGGCGAACGTTGTCGTAGGTCTGCAGCTCGCCGGTTTCGAAAATCAATTTCAAATGCGCCACACGCTTCCTTGACCGCGGCGATCTCGTCGAAGACGCGGTTGTAATCACCCGCTAAAAAACGCCGCGATCGATCACCATATCGATTTCATCGGCGCCATCACCGGCGGCGCTACGGACTTCGGCCAGCTTTAATTTCGGCGGCATGAGCCCCGTCCGAAAAGCGGTCGCGACAGATGCGGCCTGACTCTTGAAGCGCCGAGAAACCGTTTCGCGACGCGGACCAGATTTGGGGTAGACGCAGACCGCGGCGCAGGCCGGTACGTCGTAACGCGGATCGGCCGGTTGCATCGCCTTGCGGCAGAAAAAGGCGACTTTGCTCGGCGTGTCTTTTCCTTCGAGCGTCATCAGATCCGTCCTGGAGACGGCGAGCTTGAGGCCGCGAGCTTCGCCCTGGCCTTGATGCTGCGCCTGGTAAAGGCGGCCGCCCGCTCCGCGACCATGATTTGATCGACGGTTGGAATCTCCCAGCGATCGCGAACGCCGTTGTGGCGATTGTTGGTGGCCGGCAGCGTTTTCAAACCGGACGCAGATTACCGGACACGCGCTGTCGATGGAA
>DASXPA010000119.1:0-1906 GCA_036493915.1 Chthoniobacterales bacterium
TTCGCACGCTGAGGCCATTTTGCGCGTCCGTTTTTTGCAGGATGACATCAGCGCAGGAGGAGCCAGAGCGAGCGAGCGCCTTCGCCGCGGGGAAAATCCGGCAGCCGTAAAGGCTGCTGGAAACTACCGGCGCGACGAGTGGCTTTGAGACAAAAGCGGGCCATGACCTCGAGGGCGCGTTCGTTGATGCGGGTGCAGTTGGTCGCGAGAAGAATCTTCGCGTTCCTTTCCGCGACCTCCAGGGCCATGAGGAGGAGCTTTTCGAAATCGCGCTCGACCTGCCACGACTTGCCGGTGCGCGATCGGGAGAAAGTCGGCGGGTCGAGAATGATGCAATCAAATTTCTCTTCCTTGCGCGCGAGTCGGGGGAGGACGCGGAGGACGTCGTCGACGAGGAAGCGGTGGTGATCGGTGGCGAGGCGGTTGAGCATGATGTTCTCGCGCCCGCGCTCGAGCGACTTGCGGGAAAGATCGATGCTGAGGGTGGCGCCTCCACCGAGCGCCCCGACAACTGAAAACGAGCAGGTGTAGGCGAAGCAATTGAGCAAGGAACGCGGAGCCGCTCGCCTAACGAACTGCCGATTCTCGCGCTGATCGAGGAAAAGCCCGACGGAATAGCCGGCGTTGAAATCAAGTCCGTAACAGACTCCACGTTCGAGGACCGTGCGAGCAGACGGTGCGTCCGGGTCGCCGGCGAGGAGCCGCGGCGCGTGTCGGTGAGGGTTCTGCTTTGGCAAAAAGCGCGCGAAGACGCGCTCAAATCGTAGCTGTGCGAGCAGCGACCACTCGCTCAGCTCGCGAGCCAGCGTTTCCCGCATCGCCTCCGTTTTGTAGGAAATAAGTGCATCAACCCCGTAGCGTTCCACCGAACCTTCGGCTCGCGTGCAGAGCCGGTAGGCGTCAGTTTTTTCCGAGGCGAAATCGCGCACCAGGCCGAAGTCGATCCAATCCTTCATCAGTGTCTTCGCGGGAATCTTGCCGCCGGGTGCACGCACGTTAGAGTCAGAGCCGCCATCGCTTTTCCGGAGAGAGCTTCGGATGAATTCATTTGAAAAAGCAACAGATCACGGTGCGCATCCCTGCCACCACTTCGAATCTCGGCCCCGGTTTCGATTGCCTCGGCGTGGCGTTGCGGCTTTACAATCAGATCACCGTCACTCGCGCATGCGCGCAGGAAGCCAGCGCGATGGCGAAGGAGGCGGCGCGGAAGTTTTTCAAAACCACAGGCTGCGCGCCGTTTCCATTTTGCTGCGCGATAGACGGCGACGTACCGCGTTCCCGTGGGCTCGGCAGCAGCGTGACGGTGCGGCTCGGCGTAATCCATGGTTTGAACGCGCTTCTCGATCGGCCGCTGCGCCGTGTAGAAATTTTTCGACTTTGCGCCGAGCTCGAAGGTCATCCGGATAACTCCGCGCCGGCGGAGTTTGGCGGCTTCGCTGTCACCCGCGACTGGCAAGCGCAGAAGTTTGCCGTCGATCCGCGACTGCGCTTTGTCCTTCTCATTCCGTCGTTTGAAGTGAAGACGAGCGCAGCACGTCGAGTCTTGCCTAACGAGATCGATCGCGATGCTGCGGTCGCTTCCTGCGGCAATGCTTGTGCGCTCACAGCTGCGATGGCGAGTGGTCGTTATGAGCGGTTGCACGGCGCATTCGGCGATTATCTGCACCAGCCTTTTCGAGCAAAGTTTGTTCCTTTTCTCAATGCCGTTATCGCCGCCGGGGAAAGAGCCGGCGCGCTTGGGGGCTTTCTCAGCGGTTCCGGTTCGACCATTGCCTGCCTCACCCTGCGCAACCCCGAGAAAGTAGCGGAGGCGATGCTGGCCGCCTCCGGCTTGCGCGATGCCCGCACCGTCATCACGACCGCCGATAATCAAGGCGCACGTATCATTCGCAATCCCCAATCCGCA
>DASXPA010000120.1:0-13421 GCA_036493915.1 Chthoniobacterales bacterium
CAGCGGTTGGGTGCGCCCGCGCGCATCGGTCGCGCGCGACATGAGAACGCAACGGCCCGGGGCTGTCGGCGTTTGCCACTCGCTCTGCCAAAGCTGCCAGCTGTTCGGCGTTTTCTCTGCGCCTAACGATGCTTCTTTCCATGACGCTCCGCCGTCCGTGCTCAATTCGACTTTCACGATCTCGGAGTCGGCGGTCCAGGCTGCACCGGCGACCTGGTAGTTCGATCCCGCCGCGACGACTTCGTTGATGCCGGGCCGGGCGATGACCGACTTTACTTGCATCTCCGTGATCGGGACGAGGCTGATGCCGGCGTGGTTCCGCTGCCAGAAAGCGTAATCGACCGTTTGATAATAACCGCCATACGGTTTGTCAGTGACGATGATGCGTTGCAGCCATTTCACCGCCGCCATTCCATACCAACCGGGCACAACCGCGCGCAGCGGAAATCCATGCGAAGGCGTGAGCGGCTCGCCATTCATCTCGAGCGCGAGGAGAACGCCGTCGAGCGCCTTGCCTAACGGAATGCTGCGCGCGTAATGAATCGGGCCGGCCGGTTTCGGGGTCTCGCCGATCGGGCCGCGATCGGCGCCTTCCAAGATCACGTCGACCGCGCCGGGATCGACAATTGCTTTGCGAAGAAGATCGCCTAACGACACTCCCGTCCAGTGCGCGTTTCCGACCGCGCCCAGTTCCCATTGCGTGCCTTTCACTTTGGGGACGAGGAAGACGCGACTATTGCCGGCGCACTCCAGGGTCGCGGGAACTGCCTGCATCGGCAGCGAGCGCAAATCGTCGTAAGTGAACGCCAGCGGACATTCAACTGCGCCTTCGACCTTCAAACGCCAATCCTGAAGATCGACTTCTGGGACCGGAAAATGCGAGCGGATGTAGAAGAGTTCGTTAGGCGTGGTCCAACCGTCGAGGAGGCCGAAGGGCATTTCGAGATTGGCCGGTTCTTTTTCGCGAATGATCATTTTTCGATTGGAAAGCCGGCTTCCTTCCAGGCGTGCCAACTGCCGGGCACATTCATCACTTCCTTGAAACCTTCGCATTCCAGAATGCTCGCGGCGATGCTGGCGCGATAACCGCTCGCGCAATAAACCGCGGTCGGTTTGGTTTTGTCGAGTTCGGCCACGCGCTCGCGCAATTTCGGAACGACGATGTGCTGCGCGTGCGGGATGCGGCCGTTTTTCCATTCGCGATCGGTCCGCACATCGAGCACCTGCATCTGCCCGTTCGCGCTCTGCAATTCGTGCACAGAAATTTGCTTCGTTTCCCCGAGCGGCAAGCCGGCGTTGCCCCAGGCGCGCATTCCGCCAACGAGGTAGCCGGCAAATTTGGTAAAGCCGGTGCGCAGAAAAAGCGTGACCACGTTCTCCAGCTCGTCCTCATTTTCGAGCACGAGAAGAAGCGGTTCTTCGGGGTCGAGAATATTGCCCGCCCAAATGGAAAGCGTGGGCGACGCGCCGATGTTGAGCGCGCGCGGGATGTGCGCGCCGCCGAAGGCAAACATGGAGCGGGTATCGATGAGGGTGCCGCGCTTCTCGTCGACCGCCTTTTTGAATTCGTTAGGCGGAAGCGCCCGCACCTGCGGCAGGCCACGGAGGATTTGCGGTCCTTCTGCGTTCACCTTTTTCATTCGCGGGTAGTATTTCGGAATTGGAGGCGCGGTTTTGATGCAGTGCTGCGTGAAGGCCTCGACGTCGTCGATCTGCAGGAAAGGATTGAAGGCGCGCTCGAAGCCGATCGTGCTCGTGAGGCGGTCGCCGATCTCGGCCCCGCAGGGTGAGCCGCTACCGTGCGCCGGATAAACGATCACGCTGTCCGGCAGCTTGAGATAAAACCCGCGCAAAGTTTGGAACTGCAGCGCGGCCAGTTTTGCGGTCTCACCTTCGCCTAACAAATCCGGGCGGCCGGCCGAACCGACAAAGAGCGAATCGCCGCTGAGCACGCCCCACGGCAGCTCCGGATGATCTTCCTCGGCTAAAAGATAAGAAACATGTTCGGGAGTGTGACCGGGAGTGAATTTCGCGGTGATGAGGAGCGAACCAAACTTGAACTCGCTCCCGTCTTTCACCGGCTCGGTCGCAAAGCCGTACTTCGCGCCGCCTTCATGACTCGCGTAAATTTTCGCGGTCCCGACGCGGTCGCACAGCTCACGCGCACCGCTCACGAGATCAGCATGGATGTGCGTCTCGAAAACATGCGTGATCGCGACGTTCTTCGCGCGCGCCAGCTCGAGGTAAATTTCAACATCCGGCCGCGGATCGAAGACCGCTGCGGTTCCCTCTTCATCATCGCCAATCAGATAGGAAATTTCGGCCAGGCCTTCGGTTGGAATTGTTTCGAAAATGAGCGACATGCCCGCAGCTTATCACGCGCCTCCCGGCCGCAACAAGGGTGCGCAAAAAGCGCTCGTCATCGCTTGGCACAAATGCAAAATGCGCTCATGAACTTGCTCCGCTCCACCTTCGTTTGCGGCTCTCTTACCTTCGGCTTGATCTCTTCGGTCGTCGCGCAGACCTCGGACGATTTGACCATCTGGAAAAAAATGACTGATGCCGGAATGGCCGCGCCGGCTTCGCGCGTGACCTCCACGGTGACGGACCGCGACTCAGGCGCTGTCCTCGAGAAGGTCGTCGTCGAGCAGGTGAAGCCGGATCAAATCCATTTTCTCACAACGAAGGGTGATGAGCCGGGGAGTGAAATGATCTCCGATGGCAAACGCAGCCTGCGTCGCTCCGGTCCTAACCAGCCCTGGAAACCGCTGTCAATTAACCTGAGCGAAATCATGAAGCAGATGAACAACGGCGGCATTGGCGAGGAGCACATGCGCGAACAACATGCCCATCTCAAGTTAATCGGCGACGACCAAGTGAGCGGAGTCGCGGCCAAGGTTTACCAACTGAGCGAGGACCAGGGGCCTTCCAAGTTCTGGCTCGCGGCGGACGACTCCCGCCTCTTAAAAGTAGAACGCGACTATGACGGCACCGGGCCGATTGCGACACCAAAATTCAATGGCGACCTGAAGTCGCTAAAAGCGCAGCTCAAAGCCGCGACCACGCAACGCCATCTCCATTCTCTGACCACCTGCGAATACGATCCGTCGATCAAGATCACGATGCCGCCGCAGTAGCAGCTTCAGGTGATCTCGTTAGGGGCGACAGTTTTCCGCCACCCAGCCGAGATAATCTTTCGCGCCCGCCTCGACTCGAAAGGCAAGGATTTCCGGGACGTCGTAGGGGTGAAGCTCGCGCAGTTTTTTCTCAAACGCGTCGAAGCGCGCCGCAGTCGTCTTAAAATAGACAAGCACTTCCGTCGCCGTTTCGACCTCACCTTTCCACCAGTAGAAGGAATCCACCGCGGTCGCGACGTTCGCACAGGCGGCGTAACGGCCCACGACTAATTCCTCGGCGATGCGTTGCGCTTTGCCGCGGTCGGGGAACGTGCACAGGACGAGCAGGAAATCGTTAGGCATTCGTTAGGCCGGGACCGCCGCAGTCTGCCGGCAAATCCAACCGCCCCCGGCGACGATTTCGCCGTCGTAGAAGACGGCGGCCTGGCCCGGCGTCACGGCTTTCTGCGGCTCGTTCAGTTGCACGCATGCCCGGTCGTTAGGCAAGGGTGTGACCCTGGCCGGCGTTCCGGGATGGGCATAACGAATCTTGATCGTCCCTTCGCTGGATTCGTTAGGCGCGCGATCACCCGCCCAGTTCACCCGCTCGATTTCGAATTCCTCCGTAAGCAAATCCTCGGCGCTGCCGACGATGACGCGGCTCGCTGCCGGATCGATGTCGACGACGTAGCGCGGCTGCGCAGAACCGCCAGGAAGCCCTTTGCGCTGACCGATGGTGAACATTTCTATTCCGTCGTGAGGCCCCAGAAAGCTGCCATTCAGATCGTAGATACCGCCCGGATGAAATTCCTCCTCGCCGAGATGGGAGCGGAGGAAGGCTTTGTAATCATTTCCCGGGACGAAACAGATTTCCTGACTGTCGGCCTTATCCGCGACCTTCAAGCCTAACGAACGCGCGATTGCGCGGATTGCCGGCTTCGACATTTTGCCTAGGGGCGTCAAGGCGCGACGCAATTGTTCCTGACGCAGGCTGAAGAGAAAGTAGGACTGGTCTTTCCGTGGATCGGCACCTTTGCGCAGAACGGCGTGATCAGCCCCGTGCTCAATGATCGCGTAGTGGCCGGTGGCGATGTAGTCGCAGCCAAGCGCTTCGCCTTTTTCCCAGAGCTTGCCGAACTTCAGCTTTTCGTTGCACATCACACAGGGATTTGGCGTCCGGCCGGCGCGATATTCACTCGAGAAATAGTTGATCACGAGCTGCTCGAATTGATCCGCTTCGTCGACCACGTAATGCGGAATGCCTAACGAGTGCGCGACATTGCGCGCGTCGGCGACCGCTTGCGGGCCGCAGCATTTGTCCTCGGCGCGTGAGATGCAATCCTGCGGCCAGACCTTCATCGTCACGCCGACGACGTCGTAGCCCTGCTCGCGCAGCAGGTAGCCGGCGACGCTGGAATCGACGCCGCCGCTCATACCGAGGAGGACGCGCTGTTTCGTTGCACTCATGGGACGGGCAAAATCAGCGCGATCTGCGGGATGGTCAACGTAGCAGGAGCATCTTGCGTAGCACAGGCATGTTGCCTGTAGGGCGCCCGGGCATCTTGTCCGGCGAATCTGTCGGAATAGCAACACTCGGCGCCGTAACGGATGCGGAGCAACGGCCGGGCCTTCAAACGCCCGCTGGGCCCACAGGCAAGATGCCTGTGCTACGTCAGCCCCTCTACCGGCCGCGCGATCACTCGGTAGTTGTGTTTTGGCAGAATGCGACTACCTTTTGCTCATGGTTGAGACGCTTTCCATCAAAGTTCCCCGGACAACAAAAACTCGCCTGAAAGCACTTGCCCGCGCCCGCAAGACGAACCCCTCTGCCCTGCTGCGCGAGGCGATTGAGCAGGTCCTGAGTAATCCCCGGACTCGATCCGGCGGCCCCTCGCTTCATGAGCTGTGCCATGACCTTTTTGAAGATCTTGGCGCCGGTGGCCCCCAGGATCTTTCCAGCAATCCGAGGCACCTGAAGGACTTCGGACGGTGAAGGTGGTGCTCGCTGATGCCGGTCCCCTGGTGGCCCTCTTCAACCCCCGCGACCGGTTTCACGCTTGGACGCGAGCGCGGTTTGACGAATTCACCGAACCAATGGTGACCTGCGAAGCCGTGCTCGCCGAGACGCTGTTTCTAGCCACGAAAGTGCCCGGCGCCTGCGCCAGGATTCTCGCCCTCTGGCACCGTGACCTTCTCCAGCTCACGTTTTCAGCCGAGCAGGAAAGGGTCGCCCTGCAGCGACTTTTGACGAAGTATGCCGACCTTCCGATTTCCCTCGCCGACGCCTGCCTCATTCGAATGAGCGAGATTCACTCCGACTCACTGGTCTGGACCGTTGACCGGCACTTCAGCATCTACCGCCGCCACGGTCGACAGGTCGTGCCCACCCTCATGCCAGACGCATAGCGCGCCTCGCTGCCGCCGGGACCAACGAGGTCGGCGTGCGTACGATCTCGGGGCCCTGGATTTTGCGATCCTTTTTGTCAGATTTGGCCGCGGTCCGAGCGAGTGGTCGACAAGCCTGGAGCCGGAGGTAAGCCACGGCGCAGCTTGGAGGAGCTGGAGCCATTGCCAAAAATCACTTCCGGCTCTTCTGGTTGTAGCGTCCGCTGTCCTCAGGGGATCTGTTTTGTTACGCAGGCGTCGCCTCGATACGCTGAGACAGCGCACTCGACAACAGCCGGAATATGCTTTTGGCAGCTACTCCTAAACTGAGAACTATCGCGTGTGCTCGCAGAGAACGAAACGTCTACAGGCGCACCGGAATGCTCACGAAGGGACTTCCGCGCAAGGTGAAGCGCCAGGGAAAATCTTTCGCCCGACTGATTCCGATTCGCGGATCGGCCAGGACTTTTATCTTTTCGTTAGGCCGAGGCCGGAAGTGATGTGTCGGATCAGAACAGAGATCGATCTCGTGGTTTGCTTTCGTGACCGCGAGCGCCTGAGTCAGCTTGCCGGGACCGGAGCAAAGTTGCCGCACGTTTTCCAGCCCGCGGCGCGCTCGCATCAACGCCAGACCGCGACGCGGTTCGAGCGCGCGAATGAGTATCAGGCCGTCCCGCGGTCCGCCTTTGACGAGGACGTTGAGCATCCAATGGACGCCGTAATTGAAGTAAATGTAACACGCGCCGGCTTGGTTCCGCTCGACAAATGCCCGCGTGCTCGGCCGGCTAAAGGTGTGACAAGCCTCGTCGTCCTCGACCAGGTAGGCTTCCGTTTCGACGACTCGGCCGGTGCATTTGCCCCAGACCAATTCGGTGCCGACAAGTTGCTCGGCGCAATGCAGCGGATCAGTCTGAAAGAAACGACGGGAGAGCAAAGGCTCACCTAACGAGCCGCGGTTTTCGCCGTTTCCTGCGTCATCCCGAGTTTGTCGAAGAGGAAGGCGAGGATGTCGGCCTGTTGCTGAATGCGTTCCTTCAGGGCCGTGCCGTGCCCGTGACCAGAGCTGGCGCTAGTGCGCAAAAGGATGGGATTGTCGGAAGCGTTCGCGGCCTGCAAGCGCGCGGTCATTTTGCGCGAATTCCACGGCGCGACGCGACCGTCGTTCGCTCCGGTAAGGAAGAGGATCGACGGATATTTCGTTCCGTCATGCACGTTATGGTACGGCGAGTAGGCGTAGAGCGCTTTGAATTGCGCGGGATTTTTTACTGTGCCGAACTCGGTCACGTTGAAGGCGCCGTTTGGCTCCAGCTCAGTGCGGAGCGAATCGTAGATGCCGACGAGCGAGACGACCGTCTGCGCCAACTCCGGATGTTGCGTCAACGCCGCGCCCATGAGGAGGCCGCCGTTGCTTCCGCCTTCGATCGCGAGCTTTTTCGGGCTCGTGTATTTCTTGTCGATGAGGTAACGCTCGGCCGCGACGAAATCGTCGAAGACATTTTGTTTTTTCGTGAGGTTGCCCGCTTTATGCCACTCCTCGCCGTACTCGCCGCCGCCGCGAATGTTGGCCACGACATAAACGCCGCCCTGATCGAACCAGAGCCGTCGGGTGAAATCGAACGATGGCGTCATGCTGATGCCGTAACCGCCATAAGCGTAGAGCAGCGTCGGATTGTTGCCGTCGAGTTGGGTGCCTTTGCGGCGCATGATGTTGAGCGGGATTTTCGTTCCGTCCTTCGAGGGGGCGAATTCCCGCACGACTTCGATGTCGTCGAAGGAGACTGGCGAAGTCTCACGCAGCGCGGTCGCGACCGGTTCGCCTTTGCTCGCGGAGTAGGAATACCAAACGTTGGGCGCGATGTAGCTGACGTCCTTGAAGAGGAGCGAGCCATCGTCGAGCGCGACCAATTCCTGCGCTGCAGAGATGGGCGGAATGTTGATCGTCTTCTCGTTTTTTCCGTCGAGATCGAAGCGCCGGACCTGCGACGGGCCGCCTAACAAATCGGCGACGTAAAGCGCGTCCGTAGCCGGCTCGATTTGTTGCACGACCGCCTCGCTCGCCGGCACCACCGCTGTGGCGGCGGAAAGATCCGGGTGATCCAAAGGGACACGGAGCACTTTCCCGCGCGGGGCATCGGCTCGGGAGATGAAATAAATAGCGTCGTCGCGACCAAACTGCGCCTGTTTGATCTGGTCGGAAAATTTCGTGAGCTGCTGCCACTTCCCATCCGGCGTGTGCAGGAAATGATCGAAGTCGCCGCCATCGCCATTCCCGACCACCGCGAGAACGTAGCGACCATCATGCGAGCTGGAGAGAACGATCTCGGCGATGCGCGGGAAATCTTTGCCTAACGAGTAGGTGTCCTGACTGTCCGGCGTCCCGAGTTTGTGAAAGTAAATCTGCTGATAGAAATCGAGATCGGCCTCGGCGCGCTCGCCCTTGCGCGGGAAGCGCGTGTAGTAGATGCCACTGCCGTCGGCGTTCCAGGCGGCGCTCCCGCCGGCGGTGGGAAATTGCACATGCGCGATGGTGTCGGGCAGCGCCTTCCCTGTTTCGATATCGTAAAAGTGCAGGTCGCCGTCCTCGCTCCCACCGTGCGAGAGGGAGACCGCGACCTTTTTGCCATCGAGCGAAGGAACGAACCAGTCGATCTCAGTGAGGCCTTTGGCGTCGAGTTCGTTCGGGTCGACCACGATTTTCTCCGATTTCGGATCTTCCGCCGACGTGAGCGTGACCAGCATCGGCTGCTGCTTGGGCGGGGCGAACTTGAGCGCGAAGAGCCGACCCGGCCGCGCCACCATCGAGGAATAATTCGGCGAGGCGGCATCGTAGAGCTTCGTTAGGCGCTGTGCGATCGCATCGCGATCGGGAAGCTTGTCGAGGTAGGCGCGGGCGTGCGCATTTTCAGCGGCCGACCAGGCTTCGACCTCAGGATCATTCTTCTCCAGCCACTGGTAATCATCTTCGACCTTCACCCCGTGGTAGGTGTTGAAGACTGGTTTCTTCGGTGTCTTCGGCGCGGGTTCGACCGGCTGAACAAGCGTCGCAGTACCAAGGAAAACGGAGAAGAGGAGCAGCTTCATCTGTTCAGATAACAACTTTGCAACCGACCGCGCAAGGGCTGTAGCCAGGGGCGCTGACCCTGACTGGACAAGAAATTCTGCCCTGCGTGAGAGCGGCCGGGGTCGGCGCCCCCGGCTACAACGACGCTTGCGCGACCGCGCGCACTACTTTGTGATGTCGGAAATAATCGATGAGGGCGTCACGGGTTTGCACCGGATGAAAAGCGCGATGCGCTTCCGGTCGATTGAGCAGCGCGCGCAGTTTCATGAACCGATGACCGCCACTGCTCGCATCAAATGTATTGAAGGCGATCCGGTAGCGCTTTCCCGGATCAATCGGTCGGCCGTCGGCCAGACGCAGATTCGCGAGACGCCGACCGCTCCCCCGCCCTTCCACCTGAATGCTGAAGCCGGACAGGCTGCGCGCCTCACGGCGTTCAAGCATTTCGTTCATGACGATTTTCAATTCGTCGGGCAGGAGTTCTCCCGTAATGAGATCGTTCTCGAAGGGAAGAATTTCCCAGATGTCAGCGATCGTTTTCGTTCCTCGTTTGAAGATGTGCTTGTCATCAAAGAGCCCGTGGAAGACGCCGTCGATCGTTAGGCCGCGCTCAGCCAATGCTTCGGTGATGGCGGCGGCAATCAGCAGCTCGACTCCGCTCGGATTTCCAGGACTCGCCTTGATGCCGAGGTTTTCGGTCAGCTCGCCGATCGGCTGCGCGAGCAACGCGGCGGCGCGATCGAGCTGGTCATGCGCGCGGCTGAGGATTGTCGGGTCGAGCGGAATGCGGTGATCCATCAGCTCGCAACGCGCCTCCTGGTGCAGCAGTTTTTTCGAACTGCGATCGAAAACGAGATCGAGCCGACCGACATGAATACCGAAATGATCGGCTTGCGTGAAAAGCACGTTGTTCGCCAGGCGACTCGGGATGTCCTGATGGGTGTGGCCGGCGATGAAGGCGGCAGCCTCGGGGAATTCTCCGGTCAGCGCGATGACCCGATTGGCGAAATCGTCGCCACCGGTGCGTTCTTTCAGGCCCATGTGCCCGGCGAGAAGAATGGCGCTTGCGCCTAACGATTTCGCTCGAGCAATCGCGCAACGTGCGGGCTCGATCGGATCGGAAAACTTCATTCCTTCGGTGAGCTTCGCTGGAAACCAGAAGGGCATTCCCGGAGTCGTCAGGCCGAGAATCGCGATCCTGATCCCAGCAATCTCTTTGAGGATGAATGGCTGGATTTTCGCAATCGGATGGCGCGGATCTGGGACTGCGCCGGCTGGGTTTCCGCTGAAGAATATGTTTGCTGCCAAGATCGGCATCGAAGACCGCTCGACGGCGTGGAGAAACGGATGAATGCCCCAGTCGAATTCGTGATTTCCAACCAGCCATGCGTCGTAACGAAGGAGATTGAAAATATCGATCATCGTTAGGCCGCGATCGCTCAGGGCGAATTGTGTCCCTTGATAAACGTCGCCAACATCGATGAGCAGCGAGTTGGGATTCTCCTCGCGCCAGCGGCGGATTTGTGTGACGCAGCGGGCGAAGCCGCCGAGGTCGGCGTGGCCGTGGTAGTCGGTTGTCGGGAGGATATGGCCGTGAAGATCGGTCGTGTGCAGGACGGAGATTGTGACAAGGTCTTCGAGCGCAGCGCTGCTCGCACGAAGACAGCGAGGCAGAAGGCTGGCCGCGGTGACGCCGCCGAGGAGGCGGAGGAAGGCCCGGCGATCTGGGGATCGAACATGCACGCGGCCGCAATTTTGACTGGCCCATCGAGAACGACAATCTTTTCCGACGATGAATCTGAGTGGGATCGATCATGTCGCGCTCGCGGTTCCGGATGTGGAACGGACGGTGGCGTGGTATGTCGAAGTGCTCGGGCTGGAGCGTCAGCACGTCGATGAATGGAACGGTGTTCCGACGTTTGTCGGGAAAGGGTCAACCGGACTTGCACTGTTTCCGAGCGACGAAAAGACGAGCCGTGGCGAGGGCGGTGCAATGCTGCACCTGGCGTTTCGCACCGATCGCGAGGGGTTCGTCAGGGCGGAAGAGGAATTACGAATGCGCGAGATTGCGTTTCACTTCGAGGATCACGGGATTTCGCACTCGATTTATTTTCGCGATTTGAATGATCTCCGGCTGGAGATCACGACCTACGACGTTTCGGAGCGGTCGTTAGGCTAGGAGAGAACCTTCGTTCCAGAGACGACACAACCTCTCATCCTGAGCGCAACGAAGGATCTAACGATTCACCCCAGGCATTGCTCGCGAGATCCTTCGCTGCGCTCAGGATGACAAGGCCTTCGCTGGACTGACAAGCGCGCGGAAGGCCGAGGCGAGACTCGCCTCGCGCGACGGGCTACCAGCCCGTCCTCCCCCGAGGTGGCCTGCGAGCCTTGGAAGAGCCCGTCAGGTGGTGACGTCGCAACGATTTGCTGGCTCGTCAGGCTACGCGGCCGCAGCAGTTTTTGTATTTCTTGCCGCTGCCGCAGGGGCAGGGTTCGTTGCGACCGACTTTGGGCATCTCCCGACGGACCGGAGCGAGCTCGAGTTTCACTTCGGAACCGTTTTCTTCCGTGTCGCCGTTGCCGCCGATGCGTTCGGAGCGCCGGCCGGGGACGGGACCGTTTGCGTTTGGCGCGGTGGGCGCTTGTTCGCGGAGGAGGAATTGCGGGAGGGTGCTCAAGAAAGTCTCGAAGGCCTGCAGGTTGGAGGTGCTGCGGAAGAGGTTGTGCAGCACTTCATTTTTGATGCTCGCCATCAGGCCGACGAACATGTCGAAGGCTTCGGTCTTATATTCAACGAGCGGATCCTTCTGCGCATAGCCGCGCAGGTGGACGCCTTCGCGGAGCGCGTCCATCGCGTAGAGATGTTCCTGCCAGAGGCGATCGATGGCGTTGAGGATGACGTAACGCTCGAGGCTCTTGACCGCGGCCGGTTCTTCGTGGCTCGATTTGCGCTCGTAGGCGTCGCGGATTTTGGCAGTGAGGAATTGCGCGTTCTCCTCCGGGGTGCGGGTCTCGAACTCGGCTTTGTCTTTCGTTAGGCCAAGCGGGAAAGTGGTGTTGACCCAATGGATGAGGCCGGAGTAGTTCGGCTCGTCGCTGGCGGCGGCGGTGCCGAGGTATTCTTCGACCTTCCCCGGAATGGCTTCGTCGATCACTTCGAAGATGAGTTTTCTTGGCTCTTCGGTGTCGATGACTTCGTTGCGGTAGGTGTAAACCACCTCGCGCTGATTGTTCATGACGTCGTCGTAATCGAGGGTGCGTTTGCGGGCGAGGTAGTTACGCTCTTCGACACGCTTCTGCGCGGTCTCGACCGACTTGTTGAGCCAGCGGTGTTCGAGTTCCTGTCCTTCTTCGAGGCCGAAGCGCTCCATGATTTTCGTCATGCGATCGGCCGCGCCGAAGTTGCGCATGAGGTCGTCTTCGAAGCTGACGTAGAAACGGGTCGCGCCCGGATCACCCTGGCGCGCGCAACGGCCGCGCAGCTGGCGATCGATCCGGCGCGATTCGTGGCGCTCGGTGCCGATCACGTAGAGGCCGCCGCTTTCCGGAACGCCTTCCCCCAGTTTAATGTCGGTCCCGCGGCCGGCCATGTTCGTCGAGATGGTCACGGTACCGGGCTGTCCGGCGCGCTGCACGATCTCGGCTTCCTGCCGGTGATATTTTGCGTTGAGAACGTTGTGCGGAATTTTCTCGCGCTTGAGCATTCGGCTGAGCAACTCGGAAGCTTCGACGCTGACGGTGCCGACGAGCACGGGCTGATTCGCCGCATGGCGCTCTTTGATCTCGTTGATCACAGCGTTGTATTTTTCGCGACGCGTCTTGTAGATGCGATCGTTGGCGTCTTTGCGCGCGACCGGGCGGTTCGTCGGGATGACGGCGACATCGAGTTTGTAGATGTCGTGAAACTCGTTCGCTTCGGTTTCGGCGGTGCCGGTCATGCCGGCGAGCTTGTGATAGAGGCGGAAGTAATTTTGAATCGTGATCGTGGCGAGGGTCTGCGTTTCGCGATCGATCTGAACGCCTTCCTTCGCCTCGACGGCCTGGTGCAAACCGTCGCTCCAACGGCGCCCGGGCATTTTGCGCCCGGTGTATTCGTCGACGATGACGACTTTGTTTTCCTCGACGACATAGGCAACGTCTTTTTCAAACAAGCAATAGGCGCGGAGTAGTTGGGATATGTTGTGAATCTGCTCGGCCTGCCGGTCGCAATGCTCCTGTCGCTCGGCTTTGAGCTTGTCCCTCTCCTCCTCGGAAAGGGTGCGGTTGAGATCAATGTCGGTGAACTCGCTGATCAAATCCGGGAGCACGAAAGAATCGGGATCGTCGGGGTTGAGATAGGCGCGACCTTTCTCGGAGAGATCGGCTTCGTGTGATTTCTCGTCCATGGTGAAGAAGAGTTCTTCCTTGAGGGCGAAGAGTTCCTCCTTGCGCGTGTCCTGGTAGAAGGAGAGCTCGGCTTTGTCGATCGCCTTGCGCTTCTCGGGGTCCTCCATCATGCGCAAGAGCTGTTTGTTGCGCGGCTGCCCGAGTTTTACTTTGAACATGAGGACGCCGCCGGTTTCGGCATCGCCTTTTTCAAACGCTTCCTTCGCTTCGCTGGCGAGACGGTTACAGAGCATGTTCTGCTTTCTGACCAACTGATCGACAAGCGGTTTGAGCCGATCGTATTGGTGGGTCGACACCGTCGCCGGACCGCTAATAATCAGCGGGGTCCGCGCTTCATCGATCAGGATGGAATCAACTTCATCGACGATCGCGTAATGGTATCCGCGCTGCACCTGCTGCTCGCGGGTCGTCGCCATGCCGTTGTCGCGCAGATAATCGAAACCGAATTCCGAGTTCGTGCCGTAGGTGAT
>DASXPA010000121.1:0-1983 GCA_036493915.1 Chthoniobacterales bacterium
AACAGCGCGATCTTTAGCGTCGTCGACACCGTCCTCCTGCGGCCGCTCGCGTTTCCAAATGCGGACCGACTGGTCATGATCTGGGGCACCGACCTCAGCCAGCCGAATTCGCAGTATTCCGATTCCTATCCCGACTTCTACGATTACCGCGCGCAGAGCCAGAGTTTCAGCGCGATGGCCGCTTACTCCGCTGCTGGCACGGTCTTGAACGGCGTCGGCGAGGCGCAGGAACTGAGCGGGGTGGCGGTGAACGGCGACTTCTTCGAAGTGATCGGTGTCCAACCGATGATGGGTCGGGGCTTTTCCGCGAAAGAGTCGAAGGTGGGCCAGCCGAGCGTTGTCGTCATCAGCTACGGCTTGTGGAAACGCGCTTTTGGCAAGAACCCGAAAATCATCGGACAACAAATCAACCTCGCCGGCCGCAACTTTACCCTGCTCGGCGTGATGCCTCCGGGCTGGAAGTTTCCCGTGCAGGCGGAGACGAGCGATTTCATCGAACCACTCGAGCCGCTCGTCGCGTCGCAGGTTCCGGATCGCGGCTCGCATTTCCTCAAGCTCATCGGCCGCCTGAAACCGGGAGTCAGCGCAAAGCAGGCGGAGGCGGAGCTGAAACCAATCGCGGCACGCATGGCCGCGCAGTACCCGGATACGAACACGGGGCGCGGCGTATCCGTTAGGCCGCTGCTCGAAGACATTGTCGGGGATGTGCGGCCGGCGTTGATGATCTTGTTAGGCGCGGTCGCTCTCGTCCTCCTCATCGCCTGCGCCAACGTGGCCAATCTTCTCCTCGCTCGCGCCGCCGCGCGCAGTCGCGAGATCGGCATCCGGGCTGCGCTCGGGGCGAGCCGCGTGCTTATCGTTAGGCAATTGCTCGCCGAAAGTTTTCTCCTCGCTCTCATCGGGGGAGGCGCGGGGCTCGTCCTTGCCTGGTGGGTGATGGATCTGCTCACGACTTTCGGGCCGCACGACGTCCCGCGTCTCGCCGATGTGCAAGTCAATCTCGGCGTCTGCGCCTTTACTTTCGGCCTAACGATTCTGAGCACACTCCTCTTCGGGCTCGTCCCGGCGCTCCAGGTCTCGCGCACGAATGTGAACGAATCGCTCCAGCAAGGCGCGAAAGGTTCGACCGGCGGATTGCACGGCGCCCGCACTCGCGCCGCGCTCGTCATCTCGCAGGTCTCGCTTTCCCTCCTCCTCCTCGCCGGCGCGGGTTTGCTCATCAAGAGCTTCTTTAATCTCCGCGCGACGGATCCCGGCTTCGAGCCGGCGCGCCTCCTCACCGTCGATTTTGCCCTTCCGCGCACGAGTTATTCCGAGCCGCAGAAGCAACGGCGGTTCTTCGGTGAGCTCATGCCCAAACTCGCCGCGATCCCCGGGGTGGAAGCGGTCGGCGGCGCGAATCCGCTGCCCTTCAGTGGAAACGATAACGACAGCTCCTTCACCATCGCCGGCCAGCCGCCGGTCGCGCCCGGCAATCATCCCGACGCTTCGCAGCTCGTGGTCATTCCCGGGTATTTCCGCGCCATGAAAATCCCGCTGCGCAATGGCCGCGTCTTCGATCAACGCGATAACGAAACTTCAAATCACGTCGCGCTTATCAACGAAGCTTTCGCGCGCCGTTTCCTGCCTAACGAAAACCCGATCGGCCAGCACATCCTCCTCGACATCGGCGAGAACAAATCCGACGCGCTCGAAATCGTCGGCGTGGTCGCCGATTCCAAACAAACCAGCCTCGGTGCACCCGCCGTCCCGGAGATGTATCAGCCGCTCGCGCAAACTCCGACTCGCCGGCTCTGGCTCGTCCTGCGCACGGCGAGCGCATCCCTTTCCGGGATCGACGCCGCGGTCCGGCGCGTCATTCACGGGCAGGATACGGACGTTTTTGTCGACAACCTCGTGCCGATGGAGACGCTAATCGGCAAAGGACTGGCGCAACCGCGCTTCAACATGGTCTTGCTCGCGGTCTTCGCGGGCGTCGCGATG
>DASXPA010000122.1:0-2666 GCA_036493915.1 Chthoniobacterales bacterium
TTTGAAAAACGCTGAAGATCTCGTGCGCCGGTTTCAGGTTACCGAGGAGGATGTCATCGTCGAGCGAAGTGGCGTATTTGGCGGTGAAAGCGTCGACATCTTTCTGGGTGAAAAAGAGATGGCTGAAGTCCAGCATCTCAAGATAGCCGGTCAGCAGTTTTTTCGAGATCGCGTCGTCCAGCGGATGGTGGGTGTAATGGCCCTCCTCCAGCAGCCGGCCGACGGAAACCGCGATCTGTTCCGAGTCCGTCTTCGCCTGGAGCGGCCGCGCGGCGAGCGCGACGAAAAGCAAGCCCGGCAGAAACGCGACGGATGGACGAAGGAAATTTTTCATAAAAGCGGACAAAAAAGCTCGCAGAATTCGATTTTAAAGCAAGGTGAGCGAGCGGCGGTTGATCGCCAGGTTGAATGGGTGAGACAATCGGCGCGCGCGAAGATTCAAAAATAAGTTCGGACGAGGGCGGGCTTGCTGTTGCATTTTTCGTTCCCCAACCAAGCAGCGTGCTATCGTCTGCACATTCCTGCTCCTGATGCTGCTCCCTCTTGAGATGGGAGTCGGAGCCACTTGGATAAGTGACAACCCTCTCTAGGACACTCCCTGAGGAGTCGGGAAGGGGCCAGGAGCAAGAGCAGGATTAAGAAGAAGATGATCGATTACAAAACCTTTACCGGCGGAATCTTCGAGACCAATTGCTACGCGCTGCCTGCGCCGGACGGCTGGATTTTGTTCGACGCGCCGGATGGCGCCTGCGAGTGGCTCGTTAAGCAAAAGATTGAGACGCGCCTGCTGCTCCTCACTCACGGGCACATCGATCACATTCTCGACGTGGCGAAAATCAAGCAGCGCTTTGGTTGTCCGGTTGGCGTCCACCCGGAAAGCGCGCCGATGATTTCCGACGAGGATCTCTTTCGCGACTATGGTTTCCAATTCGAGATCGAGCCGATCGAGCCCGATCTCCTGATCGAGGCGACGCCCACGCGCAATTTTCTAGGAATGAACTTCGAGGTGTTGGAAGTGCCGGGGCATTGTCCGGGCAGTCTTTGCTTTTTCTCCCGTGAGAACGCGCTGCTCGTAGGCGGCGATGTTCTTTTTGCCGGCGGCGTCGGGCGTTGGGACCTGCCGGGCGGCGACGGGGAGCTGCTCTTCGCCGGGATCCGGGAAAAGGTCTATTCGCTAGGCGACACGGTCACCGTCCTGCCGGGCCATGGGCCGACGACGACGATCGGCGCTGAGCGGCAAGCAAATCCATTCGTGCGCTAAGTCGCTGAACCTTACCCAAGGCTGGAGCTTAACCGCGCGACACGCGGGTAAGTCGATCGATTTCAAGCTGCAGCGAAGCTAATCCTCCGATTCCATCGGCGATTTCGCCTAACGACTGCAATGCTGTCGGGATGTAAGCGAGAAACGCTTTGTTTCCGCGGACGAGGCCGAGATGCGCATACGCGCCGAGGGCCTGCATCAAACGTTGCATCGCGCAGAGCCGGAGCTTTTCCTGAAAATCAGGATAGGTCGCTGGAACTTTGTCGAGGTAAAGCGTCTCCAGTTCCGCCCGTTCGTTAGGCGTTAGGCCGACGTAGGGGTCGTAGAGAAGCGAGGCCAGATCGTACTCCGCCAGGCCGGGTCGCATTCCCTGGAAATCGATTAGATACGCCCGTTCCTCACGCACGATGATATTCTGCGATTGAAAATCGCGGTGCACCAAAACGCGCGGGAAATCGGCGAGCCGTTGAGCGATTTCGTAAAGGGCCGGCAGGCGCGAGAGCTTGCCCAGCCTTGCTTGCTCGAGGCCAAAATAACCGCCGAGGCATTGATCGAAAAAGTAATGCTGTTCCCAAAGGTAAAGCGCGGCGTCGAATTGCGCCGGAGAATTGCGCCGGATATCTGCGGTCTCCGCACCGGAAAGGCGATGCAGCTTGGCGATCTCTTCGAGCGCCGATTCATAAAGCTCGCGCCGCAGGGCCCAGCTCTCGCCGCGATAATTCCAAAGGTCGCGCTCGCCAAGGTCTTCGAGCCAGATCAAGCCCTCCGTCGGATCGTGAAAATAAATCTTCGGCGCGCGGATCTGGTGCGCGGCAAGAAACTCCGCGATTTCGACATAGCGCCGATTTTCCGCATGCTCGCCGGTGTATTTGAGAAGCACGAGCGTCTGTTTCGGCGAGAATTGGATGCGATAAAACTTGCGATCCGAACCGCCCTTTTCGATAGGCGAAATTTTGATCTCCGCTCCCTCGATACTGGGAAAGCGAATGCGAGTTTGCTGGAGAAGCGTGTCGGAAAGAATCATCTAAATGATGGCGTCGTTGTGGGTGCCTTCCACGGCGTGATGAGCGCGGACGATACAGCCTTTCAGTTCTGTGCGAGAAGCAATTTGTGCACCCGGCCAAAGAACTGAATCCGCCACCGTCGCCCCGGCGTCGATGCGGCAACCCGCGCCGATTGAGCTATAGCCGGTGATGCTCGCACTCGAATCAACAGCTGCATCGGGGGCGATCCGCACCGGCCACCCGGGCGGTTGGACGTAAGCCGGCCGCCACTTGCACTCGATGATCGCGCGATGCGCACCGAGATATTGCGCGGGCGAGCCGAGATTAAACCACTCGCCTTCGTCCAGGAGGACGCCCCCGATCTTGCCACCGGCGGCGATCCAGTTGGTCAGGACGGGAAT
>DASXPA010000123.1:0-3209 GCA_036493915.1 Chthoniobacterales bacterium
ACCAGTTTCGACTCCTTGCGCGACTTGATCACTTCATCGACGAGTCCATAAGTTTTTGCCTCCGCCGCGTTCATGTAGTAATCGCGATCGGAATCGTGCAACACCTGGTCCTCAGGTTTTCCGGTATGCTGCGAGATGATGCGGATGAGCCGCTTCTTCAGCTTGAACATGTATTCCACCGTTCGCTCGACGTCGCTTGCCTGACCCTGCGCGCCGCCCGAGACTTGGTGGATCATGATGTCGGAATTTGGGAGCGCAAAGCGTTTGCCTTTCGTGCCCGCGCAGAGCAACACCGCCCCCATGCTCGCGGCCATGCCGAGACAGTAAGTGGTCACATCGCAGGTCAGGAACTGCATCGTGTCGTAAATGGCGAGACCAGCAGTGACGGAGCCACCGGGTGAGTTGATGTAAATATTGATGTCCTTTTTCCCGTCTTCCATTTGCAGGAACAGGAGCTGCGCGATGACGAGGTTGGCGATGTGATCGTCAATCGGCGTGCCGATAAAAACGATGCGATCCTTGAGCAGGCGCGAGTAAATGTCGTAGCTGCGTTCGCCGCGGCCGGTTTGCTCTACGACCATGGGCACGAGAACGGATTGCGAACGATTTTCGTTGGTGAAATTGGTCATTTTGATTCGGAAACTGGCTCGGAAATTTGCGCTGGCGAACTCTCTTCGATGGTAGCATTCGACCCTAGGAAAGCAACGGTCTTGGCCAGCAAGATCTGCTCAATGAGACCGTTCATCCCGTCGTGTTGTTCGATCTCGTGACGCATTTTCTCCGGGGTGACGTTGTGATGCATCGCATCGTGGCGAATGCGCGCGTCCACGTCTTCACGCGTGACTTTGATTTTCTCCTGCTCGGCAATGCGATGGAGGATGAAGTTGGTTTTCAAGCGATGCTGCGCGAGTCCGCCTGCCGCTTGAATCAGATCCTTCTCTTTTTCCTTAAGCGCGTCGTCAGGCACCCCGCGCTCGCGATTCCGCTGCACCAGCTCGGAAAGCGTGTTGCGCGTTTCCTGTTTCAATAAATCGAGTGGCACATCGAACTCCGTGCGATCGTTGAGGAACTTGATTACCTGTGATTCACGCGCGGCTTCCAGCTCGTGTTGCTTGTCGTGCTCAATCTGATGCTCGAGCGCGTGGCGCAGATCGGCGAGGGTTTTCTCCGGCATCCACTTCGCCGCGAAAGCATCGTCGAGCGGCGGGAGGACGCGCTGCTTGATCTCCAATAAACTGACGGAATACTCGGCAGACTTGCCCGCCACTTCGGTCGCGGGGAATTCCGCTGGGAAGTCGACTTTCACCGTCCTTGTCTCGTTAGGCTTCTGCCCGATGATCTGATCGACGAAGCCGGGGAGGAAGTTGTCCGGCGCGACGCGCAGCCAGAATTTATTCCCGCCCTGCACGTTCTTGCTCACCGCGGGCGTGATCTCCGCGATCGGTTTGCCCTCGATGGTTCCGGCAAAATCGATCACCACAAAATCCTCCATCTCGACACCGCGATCCGCAGGCACATCGACAAAATCAGCCGACTGTTCGCGGAGTCGCTCGACCGCGGCATCGATCTCCGCCTCTGTCACATCGGTCGTCGGAAGTTGCAGCGGGATTCCCTTGTAATCGGGCAACTCAAACTCCGGCGCCTTCACCACCGTAGCCTGGAAGCGGAGCGAGCGATCGTCGCCGAATTCTACGTCACCAAGGTTCGTTAGGGCGACCACCCGCAGTTCCTTCTCGGCGATCGCGGCGTGATAACTCTTGGAGACGAGTTTCTGCGTCAGCTCATCCTGAATCTCCTTGCGAAACTTCGCTTCGATCACTCGCTGCGGCGCTTTGCCCGGGCGGTAACCGGGGATGCGCGCCTGCCGGGCGAAGCTTTTCGCGATCGCATTCCACTCCGACGAAACTTCGTCGGGCGGCAACTCGATCCGGAGGGTGGCGACCCCGTGCGGTTGATCTTCGACTTCGACGTTCATGAACGCCGCACGGTAACGGCGCGCCTTCCGCCGCGCAAACGAGCGGCAACAGGCGGGGTGACCGCTTCGGTTGCCCAGAATTGGAAACTCCGTAGTTGGAGCGCCCGCCCTAAAATTTGCCTTCGCTCGGAGTCAAAGTTGGCGCGATCAGAAACGCGTCATCGAGCGTGCCCCCGGGGGCGATTTTTTGGACGCCATCCTTTTCTTCGAAAGGGCGTTGCTCGTGGCGATCGGTCAGGCCCCAGCACGGCTCGACGCAGAGGAACGCGCCGCCGTCCGACCAAAGCGTAACATAAGGCGCGCTCCCGAGATTGATCTCGACGCGTCGGCCGCTTGGCGGATCGAGGAAAAGGAAAGTGCGGTCCGGCACATCGACCAATTCCAGAATGTAAGACCCGACCAGCTTCGCGCGATCGAACGGCATTTCGCCGCCCGCGAAATCGATATCTTCCGTTTCGCCGGAGAGAAAATTCTCGGGCGCGAACCAGCGCCGGTATCGCCCGCCCGGCATTTCGAGCTGGAAGCTATCGAAGCTGCTCGCGATGAAACCCGGATGCAGGCCAAACTCCAGATGCGCGGTCAGCTCCGGTTCCTCATTTTGAAAATGGAAACCGACTTCCAAATCGTCACCCTGCAAAGTGTAGGTGAGCGCGAGCGCGACCTTGAGCGGATATTCGTGCACCTCGAATTCGTTAGGCGAAATACGGTAAGTGAGCGAGCCCTTATCCGTACCAAGGTTCGCGGTCACGTCATTGAAAGTCTTGTGTCGCAAAAAGCTGTGGGTGCCGCCGCGGATTTCCTCTCCGCGATAAAAGCTGCGCTCATCCTTCAACCGATGCAGGTAATAGCCCATGACGGTGGCGTGATTCGCCCAACCGCTCGCCGGTTTCGTGAGATCGTTGTCGCGATGGAGAAAGCCGATCCAGTTTCCGCTGGCGTCGCGTCGCGCGAGACTGACCGGTTCCGCGCCGAGCCGGCTAACGATGAGCCGCAAACCAAGCTCTTCTTCGGTAAGAACATCGAGCAACCGGCCGTCGCGGGTTTCTTCGCGATGAGAAAAGTTCATGGCGGCCATGATTGAACGTCACGCCGAAACCGTAAAGCACCGACTTATCGGCGCTTCATCCGGCTACAGCTCTTCTTTACTCGCTTCGCTCTAGACGTTTTGCAGCGGGAGAACTTGCCAGAGGCCAAGCAGGAGGCTGAGCAACATGCCGATTGCGAAAAGGACGAT
>DASXPA010000124.1:0-2771 GCA_036493915.1 Chthoniobacterales bacterium
GGAGACGAAGTCGCCGCTTTGATCAAGGCGACGAACGTTTCCTTGCGCAGAGAGATCGCGAAAATCTCGGAGGATGAGCCGACGAAGCTTCCGGCGCGGAAGCGAGCTCTCGGTCGTCGAACGCGGCGGCAGAAGAAGGAGAAGTGAAAACCATTGTATTCGCAGTCGTTAGTCTGGCGGTCGCCACCCACGTGCCCGCCGCGCAACTTACCGTCCACGCCGCCGCCAGCCTGACCGACGCGATGAAGGAGATCGCCCCGGCTTACGAGAAGGAAAGCGGCGACACCGTGCGCCTGAATTTCGATGCTTCCAGCACTCTCGCCCGGCAGATCGAAGAGGGCGCGCCGGCCGATGTTTTCCTCTCTGCGGATGAGGCGAAGATGGACGGCTTGGAGGGAAAGAACCTGCTCGCGCCTGGCACACGGAAGACGCTGCTCAGCAACACGCTTGTTATTGTGGTGCCATCAGACAGCAACCTGGCGATTCATTCCGCGACCGATCTTACTAATGATAGCGCGGTCAAAAAAATGGCGCTCGCCCAACCTTCGACCGTGCCCGCGGGAATCTACGCGAAAGAGTACCTGATGAAGATGGGACTTTGGGACAAGCTGTCGTCTAAAGTCATCCCGACTCAGAACGTGCGTGCGGCCCTTGCTGCGGTCGAGAGCGGCAACGTCGAAGCCGGTTTTGTTTACAAGACCGACGCCCTGATTTCGAAAAAGGTGAAAGTCGCCTACGAAGTCCCAGTCGCGGAAGGTCCGAAGATCAGTTATCCAGTCGCGGCGCTCGCGGCTTCGCAAAATCTGCCGGCGGCGAAGAAATTTCTCCGCTATCTCGAGAGCGAGCCGGCGCTCGATATTTTCCGCCGATACGGATTCACTATCGCGCGGTAACTCTTAGCGCGGCTCTC
Source organism: Chthoniobacterales bacterium (assembly GCA_036493915.1). Taxonomy (GTDB): domain Bacteria; phylum Verrucomicrobiota; class Verrucomicrobiia; order Chthoniobacterales; family UBA10450; genus Palsa-1392. The sequence goes on from DASXPA010000124.1 coordinate 911, forward strand.
CACCGGTCATGGGGACGAAGCGCACCGGCCGTGAGTTACCCACAGTTATCTTGCCATCCTTCGATTTCGTGACGATCTGCAAAAACTGCGGGTGGTCCTTCGCGCCCACCGGTATCACTATGCGTCCTCCCGGGCGAAGCTGATCGATCAAAGCCCGCGGGATCTGGGGCGGGGCGGCGGTGACAATTATGCGATCGAAAGGCGCTTCCCTCGGCAAGCCGCGGTAGCCATCCCCCAGCACCACTTGCTCCGGACGGAACCCTCGCTTGAGGAGCCGCGGTTTCGCCTGTCGATAAAGCGCCTCCACGATTTCAATCGTAAAGACATTTGGCGTGATGGTGTGCAGAATTGCCGCCTGGTAGCCACTTCCGGTGCCAATCTCGAGCACCTTTTGTCCCTGCTGCACCTGCAGCAGGTCGGTCATAAGCGCGACGACGTATGGCTGACTGATGGTCTGACCCAGGCCGATCGGAAGCGGGCGATCGGTATAAGCACGAGTCCTTAGTTCGTTAGGGACAAAATCTGCGCGATCAACCTGGCGAAACGCCGCGATCACGGCGGGAGTGGTGATGTCGCGAGCGACGATCTGATGCTGGATCATATCCTCGTTGCTCGCCAGGGAGCAAAGGGGAGCCGCTGCGAAGAGCGCGACAGCGGTGATAAATCCGCCAGCAACTAGCCGTGAGCTTCGGGCTCGAACCATACGAACGTACGTGCCCCGAGACCGAATTTTGTCAACTGATGGTGCGCGGTTGCGAATCGTGGAAAGAGAGCATAACGGCGGACCGAACTGACAGCTTCTGGTCGACCTGACTGTTCTCGTTGGGCAAAACGCGCGTGCTTTATCAAGGCGGCCTCGTCAGTACCCATCCGCCCCAGAAAATGAGAGCGAGTCCGAAGGTAAGGCTGAGCCACCTGCCGAGCGGAAGAATTTTCTCCAGAGCCACGATGAGGCTAAGGACTGCGATCCAGAAAATGTTCATGACGCCGAGGACGAAAAGGAGGTACATCAACGCCCAGCAACAGCCGGTGCAAAATCCGCCATGCTCCAATCCCATGAGAAAGGCGCCGCGCCCGCCTTCGCGCCAGTGAGCCATGATGAATGTGAGCGGTGATCGGCAATGGGTGAGGCAGCTTTGCTTGAGCGGACTGAATTGAAAGAGTCCTGCCGCAAGCAAAAGCAGCCCACCCAATATCGCGCTCGAGCTGACCATCATCGGCGAGAGTAAAGACGCGCGATGCAGCAGCCACTGACCGGTCGCGGCGAGAGCGCTGAAACCGGACCAGACGAACAAATAGCCGGCAACAAAAATCGCCACCGGTGTGTAGGGTCGCTGGAGGCGACGCCGGTTACGCGTCACGGTGGCGAAGGTCAAAATCATCGGAGCGGCGCTCGGCAGCATCATCGCCACCATCATGAGGGTCCACATGAAGAAGAGCGGCCAGAGCGAAGAGAGCGGCCAGCCATTCATCTCCGGCCCGCTCATTTTCATGCCGAAAGATTCCGCCACTCCGGGCATGCTCATCCGCCGCGCTTCCTCCACGAGATACCACCAGCCGAGCGCAGCGAGGAACGTGAGCGCGAGCGCGACGACTGCGCGATCGCGCCGAAGAACCGCGACCAGCGTGCTCATCCGAGCGTCAGTTATTGTAATGAATCCGCGCGACGAAACCGGCTTTGTCGGGATAGGAAAATTGCATCTCCCTGAGATCAACCGAACCCTCGCGCGCGGAAGCGCATTCGGCCGACTTGAAGATAAATCCGGTGCCGTGATTCACCGTCACCTGCTCGGGATTACGCGTAACCGGATTCTTGATCGGCTCGAGTGCAATCCGCAACTTGTCGCCGAGCCGGGCCGAA
>DASXPA010000125.1:0-1729 GCA_036493915.1 Chthoniobacterales bacterium
ACCCGCCGCGACATAATCGGCGTCGGGATAACCGCTTCCCATGCCGGCACTTTTTTGCACGAGAACCGTATGTCCGCGTTTCGTCAGCTGATAGGCTGCGGAAGGGAGCAGGCTAACGCGATTCTCCTGCTGTTTTGTTTCCTTGGGAATGCCGATGATCATATTCCCGAAGCTTTTCGCACCGAAGTCCGCGCGAAGCTAGTTCAAAGAAGGATCGTCCGGCGCCGCTGCGAGCATCTTGAACCAAGGCCCCAGGCCGCGCATGATTTCGAACCAGAGCTTCGGCAGTCGCTCCGGGGCGAGGGCGTCCCGTTCCGGTTTGTGCAGGAGCCAGGCGTGCTCGCGCAACTCGTTCTCAAGCTGGCCTGCGCCCCAGCCGGCGTAACCGACGAACGCGCGAATGGCACTGCGATCTTCCTCGCCGAGCGCCGCGGCGCCGGCGATGCCGAGATTTTGATTCAGACTCAGCGAGTCGCGGCTATTCCAATCGAAGGCGGCAAACATGAGCTGATTCGTTCCCACCGGCCCGCCCAAAAACACCGGCACGTCGGCGAGTTCTTCCGGCGTCTCTTGGGAGACTAATTCGGAAACCTGTTTATCGAGAGGGCGATTAAGGATTACGCCAATCGCACCCTCTTCCGCGTCATGCGCCGAGATGAAGAGAACGCTGCGCCGAAAGTTGGGGTCGAGCATGCTCGGATGGGCGACGAGCAACTGACCGGCGAAGCTCTCCGATTTTTCCGATTGCGAGCGCATGAAGAAAATAGAAACGGAAGGCTTGCCTCCGCAAGTTGTAGCCGATCGGTGCCTCCGGCTGGTGTTGGACGAGGCGAGGTCTGTCCCAGCCGGAGCCAGCGCATCCGGCTCCAACGGCGACTAAAGCCGCAGGACCGGAGCGTCCCATTCGCCCTCGCGCCAGGCGAGGGAAGTGGCGGTGACGAGTTTTTGCGATTCGTTAGGCAAGGCCGCCAGAAGCGCGTTCCGGCGCGTGCCGTCGAGTTCGCCGAAGATGTCGTCAATCAGGAGCAGGGGCGGCGCGCCTGCTTCTTCAGCAAAAATTTCCGCCTGGGCCAACTTCAAGGCCAGCGCCGCGGTTCGCTGCTGACCTTCCGAGGCAAATTGCGCTGCCGCCATCGTCTCCACCTGCAGGCGCAGATCGTCGCGATGCGGTCCGACCGTCGTTAGGCGCAAACGCGCGTCTTCGTTTTCCGTGCGCATGAGGTGGGCGGCGAAATCCGCTTCGTTGCCGGGTGCATATTCGAGCAGCAACGTTTCTCCGCCCCCGCTGATCACGCGATGACTCGCGGCCGCCGCCGGCGCCAGCCGCCTAACGAGCGCCGCGCGCATCTCATGCAGGAGCCTGCCGGCCCGCAGCAAAGGCTCCGTGTAAGCTGCCAATTCGCGCGGACGCGGATGGGGCGACTTGAGGAGAGCGTTGCGCGCGCGCAGTGCGCGATCGTAAGCGCGCAAAGCCGGCCGGTAACTCCCGTCGATCTGGCTCCCGATAAAGTCGAGATAGCGCCGCCGAATTTCTCCCGAGCCGCGGATCAAATCGAGGTCGTTGTTCGCAAAAGAAACGACCCGGAGCAGCTGCAAATACTCCGCCGGATTGCGGTGCTCGATGCCGTCGAAGGCAACTTTACGACGGAGCGCACTGTAATAAAACTGGAGCAGATGTGCCTCGGCGTGACCCGCAAGCAGGAACGAGTGCTCACCCGCCCGAATGCAC
>DASXPA010000126.1:0-5377 GCA_036493915.1 Chthoniobacterales bacterium
TTTGCCTCGTTCGCTTTTCGAACAGTAGCCGTTCGTTAGGCGGCTGACTGATCCAAATGTCCTCGCCGATCATCTGTTTCGGACAACAACCGTGCGGGATTTTTCCCCGGCGCTTTCTCTATTCGAAAATCCAAACCGCGCGGCGTCTGCAACGCGAACTCGGCGGCGAGATCGTCTTCTTCTATCACGACAGCGACCACGACCCGCGCGAGACGATCACGATCCTGCGCGATCGGCAGAGCGGCGAAGAGCAGCGTCTCAATTTTGCGTTCGCGAACAAGTTGCAGAAGCAGTTTTCGCCGCTCTTCGCGAAGCGCGTCCTGCCCGAATGGCAGGAGAAAACGGCACGGCAACTTCCCAACTACGTTTCCGATCCACTGGTCACCTCCTTCAAGAAAGCCGCAGCCTCAAACGTCGCCGACTTTTGTCTCGAGATGTATCGGCAGCTCGGTCTCCTCGAAGGCGTGCGCGTGATGCGATCCGGCGATCCCGAGTTTCGTCGGCGCGCCGTCGCGGTCGATGATTACTTTGTCGATGTCACCTACCGAGACGAACTCGTGCGCGCGCGGTTGAGCTGCGATGCGCTCCTCTTGCACAAAGGCGGCGACGCCTACCTCAAGCTGCCGCTGGAAAAACATAACGCGAAGCAGATCAGCCCGACGCGCGACACACGCTTGCGTTGGATGCAATCCGTTATCGGCTGCACGCATTACGTCGCCGGGGCGGGCGAGATCAAATATCTGAACACGGAAGAGGCGCCCGGCGTCCAATTCATCGCCCGCGACGAAATCTCCGAAAGCGACCGCGCCTATCTTCCCGATGCCTAACGAAAAGCTTCGTCTCCTCGCGGTCGGCGCGCATCCGGACGACATCGAGTTTGGTTGCGGCGGCATCTTGCTCGCGGAAGCGGCGCGCGGATGCGAGATCGCGCTCTGCATTTGCTCGCGTGGCGAGGCAGGCACGAACGGGTCGCCTGACGAGCGCGAAGCCGAAGCACGCGCAGCGGCGGAGCTGCTTGGCGCGACGATCGAGTTTCTCGATCTCGGCGGCGATTGCCATTTGGAAATTTCCGCCGCGAACGCGATCGCGATCGCGCGCGAAATTCGCCGGACGCGTCCCGATTTTTTTCTTGGGCCGACGACGTCGTCGCTTGGGCAACATCCGGATCACGTCGTCGTCGGTCAGCTCTGTCGAAATGCGGCGCGGCTCGCGCGCTATGGGGGTTTGTCAGAGTTAAGTGAACTTGCGCCGCACGCGATCAAGCAGCACTTCGAATATGCGATCACGCCCGCCGCCGAACCGCCTAACGAGTCCATCAAGATTCGCTGCGACATGAGCGAACATTTCATGCGCTGGATTGAGCTCATGGAGTGTCACCAGACGCAGCTGCGCACCCGACGTTACGTCGATCTGCAAACCGCCCGCGCCCGCCTTCTCGGTCTCGAAAGTGGCGTAGACTACGCGCAAGCCCTCTATCCGACCGGCGACTTTCTGATCAACAACCTGGCCGAATTTCCCGCCTCCGCGCGCCTCTTCTGAGAATGGAAGACGCGCGCCCGCTCAGGATCGGCATCACTTGTTATCCGCTGATTGGCGGGAGCGGGATCCTCGCGACTGCGCTCGGTTCGGAGCTCGCCCAACGCGGGCACGATGTGCACTTCTTTAGTTCCGCAAAGCCGGTTCGGCTCGATCTCGCGCAACCGCGCATCTTTTTCCACGAGGTCGTGGTGAACGAATACAGCCTCTTCACTTATCCCGATTACACTCTTCCGCTGGCCGTGAAGATGGCGCAGATCGCACACGAATCGGCGCTCGATATTTTTCACGTGCACTACGCGGTGCCGCACGCGACGGCCGCTTATCTCGCTGTGCAAATGCTCGGCGGCACCGCGGCGCGAACGCCGAAAATCATCACGACCTTGCACGGTACCGACACGACCCTTCTTGGGCAGGATCCCAATTACCGGCCGGCGATCGAGCATGCGCTCTCTCATTCCGACGCGCTCACTACCGTTTCGGAGAGCTTGCGGGAGGAAACCCTCGCGACCTTTCGGCTCCGCCAGCCGGTTGAGGTGATTCACAACTTCTTCGTGCCCGCGATCAGGTTGCGCTCACGCAAACAGGTCCGGGGCGAGCTTGGCCTAACGAAAGACGAATTTCTTGCCCTTCACATCTCAAACGTGCGCCGCGGCAAGCGCGTCGACCTGCTCCTCCGCAGTTTCGCGGCTGCGCGGAGTCTCCGGCCGATGCGGCTACTCATCCTGGCGGGTGATTCTTTTGCGCCCTACGAGCCCCTTCTCGAGAAGCTGAATTTGCGCGATCGGGTGATCGTGAAAGAGCGGATGAGTGAAGTGGAGGATTATCTGGGCGCGGCCGACGCGGGTCTCTATGCGTCAGAAAGTGAGAGCTTTGGCCTGAGCATTCTTGAAACGCTGTTTCATGGAAAACCGGTGGTGGCATTTCGCGTCGGTGGGATTCCAGAGGTGGTGGTCGATGGGGAATGTGGCTTTCTTCACGCGTTCGGCGACACCGCGGCGTTGGCGCGCTCGGTATCGACTCTGGCGGATTCGCCGGACCTGTGCCTAACGATGGGTGAAAACGGGCGCCGCCGCGCCGAGGCGCTCTTCACCGCGGATCGGATCGTTCCGCAATACGAGGCACTCTATCGCAGGACAGGATCTGGTTCGGGGTAACGCATTCGTCTCGAGTGTTGGAACGGTGTTTCACGGCCGCGAACTCTCCTCGGCGCGTCGATTCTCGAAAGCTTGCTCATTAGAAAGTTCGTCGCCCTGAAATAGCGCGCCGAGGCCGCAAGACGCGTGCCCTACCCACGACCTCGCTATGGTTTTTCGCCAACGATGCCGCCGTTTCCGCCGCTGACGTAAGTCGTCGTTCCCACAGTCGTTAGGCGTAGCGTTTGCCGCCAGGTGGCGTCGCCAAGTTTTCGCTCAGCCACGAGTTCCTGTTCGTGGACAGCAGGAGCGGATTTGCCTTTGCGCAAGGCCTCCGTGAAAATGCGGCCCTCCATCGGCTCGGGAGATTTTAAGCCGAGAAGCGCGAGAATCGTGGGCGCCACATCGATATTTCCGGTCGGAATCTCGTCGTTCCAGCCACTTCGGAAATCCGGGCCACTGGCGACGAGGGTATTGTACAGATCGTGCGGACTGAGGGTGCTGTGCGTTCCCTGGTCGAGGTTCTTCCCAATATCGGACGCCACCTCGCCCGGCGCGCCGAACTCATTCCGTCGATCGTTCCAGCGCGATGAGACGATGACATCCGGTGCGGTCGCCGTCTCGAGATGCACCTGCGCAAGAGTGAAAGTGCCTTCCATTTTCGCCCGCGTGAGGATGACGCCGGCAAAGTCGGAATGCTGCAGATAATCGACCAACTTCCTGGTCACGGAGACATCGTGGCCGACAACGTAGAACTCCATGCTCCCGCCCAGACTAACGACGAGGATCTGTCCGGGTCTGGGCTTGCCCGCGAAAAAGCGAACGGCGTCGAAGCCGGCCACGCGCAAACGTTTCGCAGCATCGAGAGCGAGATTGATTGTCGAGAAGCCGTGATCGGAGACGACAAAAACATCGGTGGTTTTTAGGGCGCGTTTTGCGCGCAAAGCGGCGAGGACTCTGGCAAGATTTTCGTCGTCGCTTTTGATCGCGGCGAGCGCGGCCGGCGAGCCCGGAGCAAACTCGTGCTGCGAGAGATCCGGCTCGCTCAGCCAAAGAAGCGAGAACTTCGGCACGCCCCCTTTCCAAAGCAGTTCAGTCAAAGCGCGCGTCGTCCAGGCGTCTTCCGCGATGTTCGGCAGGGGCCGGCCATTCCGCTTTGGGAATGGTCCGATCGCCGCAACGATCGCGGCTTTCGCCGATCCGGGAAGCACGCGCCCGCGGTAAATGACGACTGAATTTTCGTCACTCCGTTTACGCGAGCGGTCGGCAAGCTGCACGACCGGTTTCGAGCCCGCTACGGCCGTGCGACAACCAGCTTTCTGCACAATCTCGGCGACGGTCGCGGCGACGAGATGCTTCGCGTTGATCTTGCCATCGACGGCATCGAGGGCGGCGAAATCGGAAGTGTCAAAATGCTTCCGGGGATCGATCTCGGCGCGGTATTCCTGATTCGAGATAATCCCGTTATGCGCCGGATAAGCGCCGGTCGCGAGGACGGCGCCGTTGACGTTGGTCGAGGTGGGATAGGAGGCGTGATTGTCTTGGAAAAAAACGCCGTCGCGCGCGAGGGCCGCGAGCGTCGGGGCGTACTTGCTCTGCACGAAATCGGGTCGCATGCCGTCCCAGACGATCACGACCACCTTGCGGCTTTTTGCATGATCGTTAGGCGGGTCGCCGAGAACAAAGGAGGCGGAGAGGCAAATGGCGAGCGCGGCGGCGGCGTTTTTCGCGAACTGCATCGCGCGTAACTTGCACACGGCGCATCGCTTTTCGAGAGCGGTTTGGTAAGGTCGCGTCTTCGCATGACCGCAAAATCGCAACCTTCGCGACTGCGCTTCCCCGCCGCGCGCCGGCTCAAGCGCAATCGCGAGTTTGTGCGGGTGCGAACGGAAGGGCGCACGATTCGCGGCAGTCTGCTCCTTCTCGGGGTTCTGGAGTTGGCGGAGGAGAGCGCGTTTCGGGTTGGATTTGTGACTTCGAAACGCGTCGGTGGCGCGGTGGTGCGCAACCGGGTGCGACGGCGACTGCGCGAGATCGTGCGAAGGCATCAACACAACGTTCGCAACGGGGTTTGGATGGTCGTGGTGGCGCGGCCGGCGGCAGCACGCGCAACCTCGGCGAAGCTGGAAGCGGAATGGCGGAAGTTGATGGGACGAGGAGGCGTCTTACGGTCTGCTGAATCCTCCTAATCCTGCTCTTGCTCCTAATCTTCTCTTCGCAAACTTGAGAGCAGGATTAGGAGCAGGAGAAGGAGTAGGATTTTGGGCGGGAGATGAACGGTTGCGCCTCGCGCGGCGCGCCTCTATCCTACGCCCCTGACGATGGTTTTGCTCCTTCGGTTCCTCATCCGCGCCTATCAATGGACACTTTCGCCCCTCCTTTCCGCGCTCGGCGGGCCGGGCAGCGGCTGCCGGTTTCGTCCGACGTGTTCGACTTACTTTTTGGAAGCGGTGGAACGTCATGGCGCACTGCGCGGGAGCTGGCTGGGGCTAAAACGCCTGGGCCGTTGCCAGCCGTGGGGCGGCCAGGGAGACGATCCGGTTCCCGAGCCGCGCCATCGTCCCCACGAGCATGGCCTTGCTTGTGAATAAGCCCGCCGAATCAGTTTATGGATCGCCAAGCATGGATTGCCGTCGCCCTTTGCATCATCGGATTGATCGCATGGCAGGTTTACACGGTGCGGCATCCAGAGCTGGCGCGCCGAG
>DASXPA010000127.1:0-18736 GCA_036493915.1 Chthoniobacterales bacterium
GCGCGGTTTGGATTTTCGAATAGAGAAAGCGCCGGGGAAAAATCCCGCACGGTTGTTGTCCGAAACAGATGATCGGCGAGGACATTTGGATCAGTCAGCCGCCTAACGAACGGCTACTGTTCGAAAAGCGAACGAGGCAAATCACTTTGTCGGATGATTGCGGAGAGTGTCCCGCGATCGATCTCTCGATGAAGCGGCACTGGGAAAAGAGACCGAGCCTTTCCTCAAGATCACGTAGCTGCCACGCGGCCGAATTTGCTGGAAACCGTGCTTCTCAAACAAGACGATGAGCTGCGTCCCCGAGAAAACCCGGAGCTTAGGCATGCGATAATTCCAGCGATTTAACGGCGACGCGCTTATTCAGACGGCGCTCGATTTCCGCATCATTGGCGCACTCGAGCCAGAGTTCGACCGCTTCCCTAATCATCATCTCGGCCTGCTCCATCGTCTCGCCCTGAGTCGTAATGTCGAGTTCGGGACAGGTGACGACGAGCCAGCCGTCTTCACCTCTCTCAAAGATCGCTGTCAGCGGTGGCAACTTCACGCCGCAATTTAACTGGCCGGTCCGCTAGGTCGAACCGAATCTCCGTCGCTCCGAAGAAGAGTTTTCTGGAGCGCCGCAGACAATGCGAGAACGGCGACACAGCCGATCACGTTAAACCAAAGGTAACCGATCGAGGTGCTGTAAAAGAGAAAGAGGACAAGCGTCTGCGAGACGAGCGCGGCAACGAAGACTGCCGTCCCGCGGACGAAGCGGAGAAAGAACGCGACCAGAAAAATCCCGAGAATGCTGCCGTAAAAAATCGAGCCGAGGATGTTGATCGCCTGAATCAGGTTTTCTACCAAATTGGCGAAGAGCGCGAAGGAAATGGCGACGCCACCCCACGCGGCGGTGAGCAGCTTCGACACAAAAAGATAATGCGTTTCGCTCGCCGCAGGATGGACCAGCGGCCGATAGAAATCAACCACCGTAGTCGAGCCGAGCGCGTTCAACTCCGAGGCACTCGAGGACATCGCCGCACAAAAAATCACCGCAACGAGTAAGCCAATCAGGCCGTGAGGCAGATAATGCAGAACGAAGCTGATGAAGACATAATCGGCGTCGTTCGTCTCCATCTTTGGATTGGTTTTCTTGATGGTCTGCTTCACTTCGCCGTGAATGCCGTCGATTTCCTTTTGCGGCCTGAGCACAGCCGCGGTTGCGGCTTTGATTGCCGGCGCGGAGCCGGCATCGATCGCGTTCGTTAGGCTGGCAATAGCCGCGCGCTTTTCGGCGAAAGCGTGATCGTAACGCGATTGGAGTGCGCGCAAATTGCCCGCTTGCTCGCTCTGCGCGACGCGCTCGATGACCGGTTGATTAAAAAACAGCGGCGGCTTTTGAAACTGGAAAAAAACGAAAACCATGACGCCTGTGAGGAGGATGAAGAACTGCATCGGCAGCTTGAGGACCGCGTTGAAAAGCAGCCCGAGACGGCCGGCGGTGAGCGAACCGCCCGCGAGATAGCGTTGCACCTGCGATTGGTCGGTGCCGAAATAGGAGAGTGCGAGGAAGAAGCCGCCGAGAAGGCCGGACCAAACGGTGTAGCGCCGATGCGGGTCGAGGGAAAAATCGACCGCGTTCAGCTTGCCCATCTTGCCCGCGACCGAGAGCGCGTCGAGAAAGGAGACGTTCGGCGGAAGCCGGTGCACCACCATTCCAAAAGCGATCGCCATCCCAACGAGGATCACCGCCATCTGCCACTTTTGCGTGTGACTGACCGCGGTCGTGCCGCCCGAAGTCGTATAGATGACGACAAAAAGTCCGGCGAGCAGAATCGTTAGGCTAAGATTCCAGCCGAGGAGGGCGGAAAGAATAATTGCCGGCGCGTAAATGGTGATGCCGGCGGCGAGTCCCCGCTGGAGGAGAAAGAGAAACGCGCCTAACAATCGCGTCTTCTGATCGAAACGCTGCCCCAGATACTCATAAGCTGTGACGACTTTGAGCCGGTGATAGATCGGAATGAAAACAGCGCAGACGACGATGAGCGCAAAGGGCAGGCCGAAGTAATTCTGCACAAAGGCCATTCCACTTTCGTAAGCCTGCCCGGGGGTGGAGAGAAAAGTGATCGCGCTTGCCTGAGTCGCCATCACGGAAAGGCCGATCGTGCCCCAGCGAATGCTCGCGTCGCCGCGCAGATAATGATCGAGATTCTGATCGGCGCGCGTCTTCCACCAACCGTAAAACGCAATCGCGAGCAGCGTGCCGAAGAGCACCGCGTAGTCGATCCCGCTCACGAGAAAACACGATCCACGAGATAGAAGAGAGCGACCTCGAGAAGGAAGAAACTTATGACCGCAAGGTAGGCGTTGCGCCAGGTCCCACAGAGCGGAACGGCGTCGTTAGGCTCCTTCATTTTCCGGAATGGCCTAACGAAATCATGTTCGCGAAAATCCGATAGGCGCCGGGCACGCCCGCGGGCAGTTCGCGAAACCAGGAGTAGCCGGTGTAAACAAACCAGCCTTTCCCACATCGGGTCACGAGCAGACCGCCGTCGAGCGGTTGCTCGCCGGGATCGTTGCTGGAAAGAATCGGCGTCCAGGCTGGGTCCCATTGATCGGGGAAATAGAGGCCGCGCTCCTGCACCCAGCCGGCAAAATCCGCGGCCGTGATTTTGTTCGGGAAATTCATAAGCGGATGGTCCGGCGCGAGGATCCGAACCGGGGCATTTTCATCCGTCACGCGGTCGTGCGAGACGTGGAGCGGGTGGGGGAGCGGATCGGGTTTCGGACCCGGAGTCGTGTTGTATTGCACGACGACGACACCGCCTTGTCGGGCATAAGAGAGCAGCTCCGGATACCACGCGCCGATCCGCTCCGGATGGACATTGTAAGCGCGCACCCCGAGGACCACGGCATCGAAGCGGGCGAGGTTTTGCGCTTTCACGTCCTGATCGGTGAAAACTTTCACTTCAGAGCCGATCTCGCGCAGGCATTGCGGAAGGGCGTCGCCCGCGCCCGGGATGTAACCGACGAGCGGCGCCTTGTTCTCGATCTTCGCCCTAACGAGTGTAGCTCTCGCCGGTGAGATGAGTGTCTGCGGTTCGATGTGCGGGTAAGTGATGCGCTGGCGGCCGTAGGCGGGAGCCTGCTCGCCGGTATCGGAAATAAAGATCGCCTTAAGCGTTCCCTCGCTCGCAGCAGCCGGCGGCGTGACTTGGAAAGTGCCGCTCGTCTCGCTCTCTGCGCCGTCCAGTTTTACCGGGCAGGAAGCCGGCTCGACCTTCCAGCCGGCGGGCGCTTCCAACGCGACTTTGCCAGTGACCTTCTCTGCCGCCGCGATGACGCGCAGGTTGATCGTCTTGGGCCGTGCGTCGCCAAAGACGAAAACCGATTGCGGGAGCTCGGCGAAGGCGGCCGGGGCGATGACAAGTGGCTCGCTCACTTCCCCCGCGACCCGGTCGACTTTCCGAAAACGCGGCGGCAAAGAGTAAGTGATGTCCTCGTCGCCGATCTGCAGCGTGACGTCGACTGGAAAAGGCGGCGGGTTCTCAGGACGACCAATGAGTGTTTGATCGGAAACGGTGTAGGTGCCGACGGTTCCCGGCTGCCGCAGCCAGTAAGGTTCTGAGTAGGGCAGGTCTTTGGGCAGAGTTAAGGTCAGTTTCTCAGTCACAGGTTCGTTAGGGGGAAGCGGCTGCTCACTCGGAGAGATAATCTTCGCTTTCGCTGGCGAGCGGTTGATGGCCTCGATCTGGAGCGTGAGTTTTTCGCCCGGCTGGGCCATCGGTTTTTCCGTCACCGCCTCAAGGTGTAATCCGAGGCAGGCTGCGATAATGCCGTCGAGTTCCGTCAGTTTTTGCTGCGCCCAAGGATCCTTCAGCTTGCGCAACTCCTTGCGCAGATCGACTAACGCCGGAAGCGATGCGGCAGGATCGGCATCGTTGAAGCTCTGCAGAATGGCGCGCACTTTGCCGGCCACGTCGGTGGCGTTTGCAAGGCGCGACCAGCTGGTATCGATGCCAGAAAAGATTCCGCCATTCTTGATCGGTTTCCCGTCCAGAAACTTGAAGTATTCCTTGCGCTCGCCGCGGCTCGCCTCCACGCCGAAGCCCTGACTCTTGTGCATGCTACGACTGGCGGCCGCGATTTCGGAGTAAGACTTACCAAGGAGCGGCTGATAACCCCCGACCTCGAGACTTATCAGTCCCGCAGGATCAAATGACTCATGACGTGAGCGCGCTCGAAAGGCTTCCCACGAATTCCATAAGAGCCGGGTGGGTTGCCATGGCTTCACGTAATGAAGTTGCCCGGGAAAACGTTTAGGATCGCCGGCGGCGCGAAAAGCTTCCGCGGCCAGACGGGCCGATGCGGTGTGATGGCCATGCGTGTGGCTATCTTCCGTCGGGAAACGTGTGACGACGACATCAGGGCGAAACTTTCGCAACACCCATACGACATCGGCGAGCACCTTCTCGCGATCCCAGATGCGCAAGGTCTCCTCCGCCGATTTGGAGAAACCGAAGTCATTGGCCCGAGTAAAAAATTGGCGGCCGTGATCGATCCGGCGCGCGGCGAGAAGCTCCTCGGTGCGGATCACGCCGAGCTGCTCGCGCAGCTCCGGGCCGATCAAATTCTGACCGCCGTCGCCGCGAGTCAGCGACAAGTAAGCCGTGTCGTAAAGCGCGCCGTTCGCCCAATAGGAAATCAGACTGGTGTTCTCGTCGTCGGGATGCGCGGCGACGTAAAGAACACGCCCGAGCACATTCAGTTTCTCGAGGGCAAGACGAATGTGAGCCGAATCCACGTCCGGCGGTGCTTCCGCGGCCCGACTCGCGCCGGTTAGGCTAACGAACATGAGTGATCCGATGACAAAAAAGCGTGTGGTCCAAAGCATGATAAAGAAATCGCCGACGAACAACGGGCCCGGCGCCTAAACGGAGATGGGGACGGAGAGCCAGTCAAATCGCCCCATGTAGTGGCAGCATAGCCGGGAGCGCCCCGCGATGCTTCAGGGTTCGTCGCTTCTCATTGACACCAGCGCGGCTTTGGCGGCAAAAAGTATTGCGTATGAATGAATCCGCCACACAGCTCCCCGACACGACAGGCAATCCGGCCCCGCTCGGTTTGCTCGGCTTCGGTATGACGACGGTTTTGCTGAACTTGCACAACGCCGGCTTCTTTGCCCTCAACAGCATGATCCTGGCGATGGGGCTGTGCTATGGGGGCGCAGCGCAAATCATCGCCGGCATTATGGAATGGAAGAAGGGCAACACTTTCGCGGCAACCGCCTTTATCTCCTACGGCTTTTTCTGGCTGTCACTCGTGACGCTCCTCATTCTTCCAAAGTTAGGGCTGGCCACGGCCGCGGATGAGACAGCGATGGCCGCTTACCTCACGATCTGGGGATTATTCACCGCGTTCATGTTCGTCGCAACGCTGCGTCTCCATCGCGCCGGTCAGGTCATCTTCGGCACGTTGACGATTCTCTTTTTCCTGCTCGCCTACGGAGACTTTACGGGCGCCAGCCCCGCGTTTCGACACGCTACCGGCTACGAAGGAATCTTCTGCGGTCTTTCCGCGATGTATGCTGGCCTCGCTCAAGTGATCAACGAATTGTTCGAAAGAGATATCTTACCTCTCGGGGTTCGGAACAGGTGACTCAGCTTCGTTCCTCGCCCGAGATAGAAATTCGCGCTCGTCTCTTCGAAAAAAACGGTTGACATTCTGAACTCGCAATCTTCAAGCTATTTGCATGAAAAATATAAAATTGTTCCTTCCTTCTTTTCTTTGTCTCTCTCGGCAGCGCGTTCGCCGCTGCGCCCGGTGACCATATAAGGACGGTCGCCGACATACCGGGCCTGCCTTTGGACGTGCTCCAAAGAACCTTGAGCAAGAAAATCTATCAGCACATTCGTGTCTCTCCCATCGAGGCATGGGTCACAGTGCGAGAGCGCTTAAGTGGCACCCATATTTTCGGAACGAGGGGGATCCACTCCGAAGCTGGCGGGATCTACGACAAATACGCACTGAAGCTGGCCAAGGAAACACAGATCGCCGGCTATTTTTCGTCGGGCCACAACGATCCGACGGGCGCTGTTATCCTCAATGTTCTGATCTACCAGATCGACGGCGATACAATGGCATTATCTTACCCTTACATCGCAGACGCGGGCGGCAATCAGCTTGAGTATTACGGTGCGGCTAAACTGGCCACCCTCAAGAGCGATGGGCGTTGGGCGGATCTTGACCTTCCGCTCGGGCCAATGGGTCAGATCTGGACGGTGCGCGCCGGGGTTTCCACAGATTTGATCTCGAAATGAAACTGAACCAGATCAACGTGCGATCATTCTTCTGGCGATCGGGCTCCACCTGCGTCGCGAACTTCGATGGTGCTGAGCTGCACTTCAAAGTGCTCGGTGAACCACATCCTGATCTCGTTAGGCGCTTGTTCTCGACGCAGGCGTTGATAAGAAGCAAGTCAGATGATGAATCGCAGCGGCGACTTTATTTCTCCTCGTCCGCCGAGTTTCGTGACGTATTTTGAGTCATGAAATTCAAGACTTATCTGTTTCGGTTTTTTGCTTTTCCAGACGACGAAAAACGGAAGGCAGAAGTGTTTGTGAAAGCGCAGCATCAAGGATCGTCGCCAATGAGCGATGAGGCGGTGCAGAAGGCAGCGGGCGCGATCGCGGCCGCGCACATTCCGGAGCTGAAGCCGCTCTCTTCGAATCCCGGGAAGTTGATCAAGACCCGCGAGGAAGCTCCGCCCGTCGAATTTTTCCGACTCGATGAACACGCGGATGTGGTCGTCTGGGAATCGAACGAACGGCCCGCGGTGGCGGAATAACAGAAACCAAGGGCGCGTCCCTTCAACTGCGCGGAAGCACCGACTTCCACGACTCGTCAAAAGACGGAAGATTCTGGCGCGCCTTGCCCGACGCCACGATGGAGGCGAAGGAGTGCAGGTAATTTGGATGGGCAAGAAGAATTCAAATAGCGCAGGCCATTCCAGACTGTTGATACTGGTAGACGAATCCAATGTCGGAAGCTCGGTTCGCAACGTAGGGCGCGGCCTCGATTGGTTGCGGCTGCGCGATTTCCTCGCCGGGCCGGAAAGCGGGCGCGAGCTTATCGAGATGGTGGTTTACGCCGGTCTGCCGCCGCCCATCCCGCTTTGGCAGGAGGAACGGGAGAAGAAAAACAAGTTTGTCCATTGGCTGCGCTCGAATGGCTTTCTCGCCGTGACGAAGGATGGCGCGCCGGCCGAGGAAGGTCATTACAAAGCGAACGTGGATGTGATGATGGCGATCGATGCGCTCGAGCTTTGCGCCGAGATACGACCCGAGGTGGTCATCTTCGTGACGGGTGATGCGGACTTTGCCTATCTCGTAACGAAGTTGCGGCGGCGTGGGATTCGCGTGGAAGTCGCTTCGGTTGCGCAAAACCTTGGGAATGTCTTGAAGGCTTCAGCCAATGCGGTGATCGATCTCGCGCCGTTGTTCCGGTCTTTTGATCTCCTGCCGATGCCAGAGGCAAAGGCATCGCCGCCGCGCCGAAAGCGCCCCTAACGAATAGCGGACACGACTGGTTCCATCGCAAAGGCGCCTATGGCTGAGGTATGGCGATTCCCGGTCGGAGCGTGTAGCTTTGGCTGTGATTACGGAACGCGATATTGCAGTCTGGGCGGCTTCGGCCTTTCTCGCGATCGGGATCGGCTGGAGTCGCCACGCCAAAGCGAAGGCAAGGAACGATCTCGTGCGGGAACTGGCGGCGATGGATCCGCAGCGACGCGCCAAGATGCTAAATCGAATGAATCCGAAAACAGCGATGGAACTGCGCCAGGACCTGCTCGAGCGCTTTCGCATCATGAGTTGACCGTGACTCAGCGGCTAACTCGGAAGACAAGGCTGCCTTTGCTGACATGCATGTCTTGCGCGACGGCGTTCCAGCTTACCTTGTAGGTGCCGGGGCCGAGAGGTGGGAGCAACGAGAGATGCAGGAGCGTTGGCTGTTTCTTATCGGCGTGAAGGTCGCCGCGATCGACCTGTTTGCCGGATGAGTCGCGGATGTCGATGGTGCTGAGTTGCACCCTCAACGGCTCCGTGAACCACATCATGATCTCGTTAGGCGCTTGCTTGAGGACCGCGCCATCCTTCGGCTCGGAACGTTCGAGAGTGGAATGGCCCGAAGCCGAAATGGCGAAGGTTGAAGCGAGGACGAGAAAGAGAGGAAAGCGTTTCATTTTCCGAGCAGGACGATCGGTCCTTTGGCTTTAGTCACACCGCCTTTGCGCTCGAGGCTGATGGCAAATCCTTTCACTTCCCGCACCGGCGCATTCGGCTCAAATGGGACAGTCATGGGACCTTTATTAGAGACGTGAAAGGTGCCGGCGCCAACGGGGTTTTTGTATTTCGGATCGACCATCCAAATCTGATAGTCGCGGTCTTTCTCGTTGCGGGGCAGCTGCGTCACCTTCAGAACGCCGCGCTGCTTTTTCTCATCCCAAACCACGACCGCATTGGCATTGGGCGCGCTATCCAGCTTCGAGCTAAGCGACGCGATCTGCACTTGGGGGAGGATGTCGCGCTTTTCGAGATCGGACACGCGATCCTTAAGGCCAATCCTTTCCGCTACGAGGTAGCAACAGGCGACCGCGAGACAGGCTGCTATCGCCCAGGGAAACCAGACCGATTTGCGCGAGAACGCCACCACTTTGCTGCGACCCGCCCGGGCGAGCACGCGGGCACGCAATTCCGGCGGCAAAACGCGCGGTGGAGCATCATGGGCGATCGCGGCGGCGGCGGCGTCGAGTTGATCGACCAACTCGCGAAGCTCTGGATCAGATTGGAGGCGGCGCTCGAAAGCAGTCGCTTCCTGGCCGTCGAGAATTCCGAAGACGTAAAGCGATGCCTGTTCTTCCAGTTCCTCGTTCACGACGAAACCCTCCCGAGGCGATCCCGCAGCGCGAGCAAGCCGCGCCGGATGCGCGCCTTCACCGTGCCTAACGGCGTTCCCAGCTTTTCCGAAATCTGCGTTTGAGTCAGGCCGCCAAAGAACGCGAGATCAATCGCCTCGCGCTGCGCATCGGCGAGTTGCGCGAGTGCGGCCCGCACCCGTTCCCGCTCGTCGTTGCGCGCGAGCACGGCATCGGCGCTCGCGACCGGCGCGGTTGTGGCGCCCTCGTTAGGCTCTTTCGCCACGGCTTCGGTGAGTCGTGAGTGCCGCTGGCGCGAGCGGAGACGATCGATCGCCTTATGCCGCGAGATCATCACCGCCCAGGTGAACAAGCTGCTCCGGCTCGAATCATAGGCGCCGGTCCGTTTCCACATCTGGACAAAGGCTTCCTGCAGGACATCCTCGGATTCCTTTTGATCGTGGAGGATGGCGTAGATCATGGAGAAAAGTCCGGGCGCAAAACGATCATAGAAGATCGCAAAAGCCGCTTCATCGCCGGCTTTCATCTGGCGAACGAGATCGCCGTCGGCCTCGTCAGGCAAGCCGCGTCTGCCCGATGTGTCCCTCTCCGGGGAAGCAGTATTCTGTGGAAAACTGGTAGGTTCCATCGCACGAGAGACGAAACTGGGGTTGGAATCGCGCGCAGGCAAGACGCGATTGCCGGGCGATTGAGAGCATTTCCTGGAGCAAGTTGTCATCTGCCGGGAGAAGAGCCGCATTTACGCTCTCAAATCTCCCCTTCACACAAACTTAGACGCTAAAGAGCAGAACGCAGATGCACCACAGTGACGTGCGGTTGACAATCCGAGACCCTTGCAGTTCAATGAGCGGTCGGTTTGCCGCCTCGTTATCCCTCCTCTCGAGGTGTTTCGGCTCCGCTCCCTGCGCGCCACGTGTCTTGCCGACGAATGCTTTTTTTTCCAACCCCACTCATGTCGGGACATAGTAAATGGTCGAAGGTTAAACGCGCCAAAGGTGCGCTCGACGTCAAGCGCGGCACGCTCTTCAGCAAGCTCTCGAAAGAGATCAGCATCGCAGCGCGCATCGGCGGCGGCGATCCATCGGCGAATGCCCGCCTGCGCAGCGTTATCGACACCGCCAAAGGCCAGAGCATGCCTAACGACAACATCGAGCGCGCGATCAAACGCGGCATCGGCGAAGGCGTCGATGCGCAGAGCTTCGAAGAGACGACTTACGAAGGCTACGCCCCCGGCGGCGTCGCCGTCCTCGTGGAAGCAGCGACCGACAACAAGAACCGCACGGCCGCAGAAATACGCCACATTTTTAGCAAGCACGAAGGCACCCTCGCGAGCCACGGCAGCGTCTCCTATCTATTTCACAAAAAAGGAAGGATCGCCGTGCCGCGAGCCGCGATTAGTGAGGAACGCCTCTTCGAACTGGCACTCGAAGCCGGGGCGGAAGAGTTGACAACGGAGGACGAGGAGTATGTTATCCTCACTTCCCACGATCAGCTCTACGCCGTAGCTGAGGCGCTCAAAACTGCGGGCGTCACCACCGATGGGCAAAAGTTTACTTTCATTCCCGACACGACTGTCTCCGTCCCCGACGAGGCGGCTGCGCTCCAGGTTTTGCGCCTCTGCGACAGCCTCGAAGAAGACGAGGACGTGCAGAACGTCTACTCCAATTTAGATATCCCTGAAGAATTGCTGGCGAAGTTGCCAGCCTGAGAACGCGCGCCGCCGCTCCGTCCGTCCGTCGCCGCGTTAATTGGTCGATTTCAATTATGAGCGAAGAAAACGAAAATCAGCCGACGCAGACTCCGAGCGCCCCTTATCGGAGACGGCGTCCATCCCGCCGCCGTCCCTCGCACCATCGCCGCGGCGGTGGCGGCTCCTCGGTGGAGATGCGCAACTCCGATCCGAACGACAAGCCGGAGCGGGCCGATAGCCCGAACATCCTCGAGGAGGACGGTTCCGATGAAGCGCAACGCCGACGCGAAGATGCGGCGGAGTTTGCCGAGATCGCTCAGGAATCGGGAGAAAACCAACCGCGCGAGTCGAGTGAAGAGCGCCGCGAGCATTCCCAGTCTGGCTCCCAAAATGGCGAGCAACCGCGCGAACCGGAGTACGGCGACGGCATCATCGAAATTTCCGGCAAAGGCTTCGGGTTCCTGCGCGACGCGAAACGCAACTTCGTCCAGACGCCGCAGGATATTTTCGTCACACCCGAAGTCGTCAGGCGCTTCCAGCTCCGCGACGGCATGTGGATCTACGGCGAGATTCGGCGCGGCAATCGCGGGCCACAATTGACGAAGCTGCTCAAGATTAACGACGAAGAGCCGACCAAGTATCAGGACCTCACGCCCTTCGAGGAGCTGACCACGATCAACCCGAACGAGCGGATCAAGCTCGAGACGGTTCCGGATCGTTACACCACCCGGATCATGGATTTGATGACGCCGTTGGGCAAAGGCCAGCGCGGGCTCATCGTCGCACCGCCGCGCACCGGCAAAACCACGCTTCTCCAGCACATCGCCGACGCCGTGGTGAAGAACAATCCGGAGATGAAACTCATCATCCTCCTCGTCGACGAGCGCCCCGAGGAAGTGACCGAAATTCGCCGCACTGTCCCAACCGCCGAATTGATGGCGAGCTCGAATGACAGCGATATCAAAAGTCACACCCGCATTGCTCAGCTCGCGGTAGAGCGCGCCAAGCGCCTCGTCGAAGCCGGCAAGGATGTCTTCATTCTTCTCGACTCGATCACCCGCACCGCGCGCGCCTTTAATAACGCGACCGGCGGTGGTGGACGCACCATGAGCGGGGGTATCGACGCCCGCGCGATGGAGATTCCGAGAAAACTTTTCGCTGCCGCGCGAAACACTGAAGAAGCCGGCAGCCTAACGATCGTCGCGACCGCGCTGATCGAAACCGGCAGCCGGATGGATGAACTGATCTTTCAGGAGTTCAAAGGCACCGGCAATATGGAGCTCGTCCTCGATCGCAAGATCAGCGACCAGCGGACCTATCCCGCGGTCGATATTTTCCTTTCCGGCACCCGTCGTGAAGAATTGCTTTTGGAGCCGTGGGAACTGGACAAGATCAATCTCATTCGGCGCGGACTCGCTGGCCACAAACCGGTCGAAGCGATCGAGCGTCTGCTTATATTCGTGAAGAAATTTCCGACCAACGCGCAGATGCTGAAAGAGATTCCGGGATAAGAGAAAACGCCGAGCATGTCTCGCGTCCCCACGTTGTCATCCTGAGCGCAGCGAAGGACCTCACGAGCGATGCTCGGTTCGCCTAACAACGAGCGCTTGGCGTAACTTGCGAGATCCTTCGCCTCGCTCAGGATGACTGTGCGATGAAAAATCGGAACGACAACGTCCAAGACCTCGAATGGGAAGTCCTCCCGCCGGAGGAAAAGCAAAAGCGCCAGGATCTGGAGCCGCTCTTCCGCTGGCTCGCGTTCATCATGGACAACCTCCTTCGCCTCCCGGGCACGCAATTTCGTTTCGGTCTCGATCCTCTCATTGGCTTAATCCCCGGCTTCGGCGACACCGGCTCGTCGATCATCTCCGCGATGGCGCTCATCGCCGCTGCACGTCGCGGGGTCCCAAGAATTCTTCTCGCCCGCATGTCGGTCAACATTCTGATCAACGAATTCGTTGGCATCATTCCGGTCGTCGGCGATGCCTTTTCCTTTTGGTTCAAATCGAACGCGCGCAAGTACGAACTACTGAAACGTCACAGCGCCGCGCCCGGAAGATCGAGCAGGAGCGATTGGATTTTCGTCGCGATCGTTCTCGCCGCTCTTGTTCTCATCCTCTTCGTTAGTCTTGCGGTCAGTTTTTGGTTACTCTACGCAATCGCGAAGTTGCTCGGTTTCGGCCCGGGCTACTCGACGAGGTAACGCAACCGAAGCGACCGAATCAGCTCACGTGCCCGGCGATAGGGCAGATGAAATTCGTCGATCGTCGCGAACTTCATTCGATGAGCGAGCCGCCCCTCTTCTTCAAGCGTCGTCGGCAGAGTGGAAACGCTCCGCCCCTGCCAGCGTCGCAACGTTGATTCGCAGGTGCGGAGAAAATTGTAGGCGTTGCGGAGATTGATCGCGTCGCCTTTTTCAAAAATGCGTCTCGCCGCGAGCTTCTCCACCGCGAGCAGAAAATTCGACTCCCAGATCGCGTGCCGCATCTGCAAACCCTGGACCATAAACTCCGCTTCAATCATTCCCCCGATGCCGGTTTTGAAATCGTAGAAATCGTTCCCACTTCCGCGCGCATTTGCGATTCGCACGAGCATGTCCTCGATCTGCCTAACGAGATCGTGCCGTCTTCCGGCCGCGCGCCAGAGTTCCTTCGCCAGCGCTTCAAACTCGTAACGCAGCGGGCCGGCAATCGCACGTGCGCGGGTGAGCGCCTGCAGTTCCCAAAACTGCGCCCGCTTCTCGTAATAGACGCGCAAGGTTTCCAGCGAACAGACGAGCGGGCCGTGATCGCCTTCCGGCCGGAGGCGAGGATCGATCGTCCCGAGGTTGCCCTCCGCGGTGGAGTGCGCGAGCGCGCTGATCAACTGTTGCGCCGCACGCACGTCGTCGCCGAGAAAAATCACATCGAGGTCGGCGCCGTAGCCGATCTCGCGGCCGCCAAATTTTCCCATCGCCACGATCGTTAGGCCATCGCCAGGCTGAAGGAGGCGATGGACGAAAAGAAGACAGCTCTCCGCGAGGTCGTTCAGTTCCGCGAACAACGGCGGGAGCGGAGTCAGCTCGAGAACGTCGCGGAGGAAGATGCGCAGAAGCTCACGGCGGCGATAGATTCGGATCGGATCGAGATTTGCCGCGTCCGCGCCTGACGAGGCCAGTTGCTGCAAATGTTGCGGCACGCTGCGGGAAGTATCGAGAACGCCCCCGCGGGTCAGTTCTTCGAGCAACTGCGGTCGCCGAATGAGCAGCGTCCCGCCGGCCTCGCTCGCGTCGAAGGTCTTGATAAGCAACTCGAGCAACCGTGGGTTGGTCACGAGGAGCTCGAAGAGCAACCCGCGCAGGCCGTAGGCTTCGACGAAGCGAACAAACTGATTGAGGGTGGCGTCGGGGCCGGCGGCGTGCGCCAGTTCGCTGAGAAGAAGCGGGCGCAGTTTTCGCAAAAGTTGCCGTGTGCGCGAAGAAATGTGAGAGCCGGGAGCGCCGCGGCCGAGCAGATCGACATCCTTTTTGGCGCGTGCCGGGTCCTGAAAGATGGTGAAGTCGGCGACCGCGGATTCGTTAGGCGAAACGGTCTCGCGGACGACGCGCTGAAAAATAGTGCGGACCGACTGCATCGCCTGACGAAGCGCCGCGACCAGAGGTTTTTCGTCGCCAAAACCCAGACTCCAGGCGAGCAGTTGCAACGCTTCTCCAGACGCTGGAATGGTGTGCGTCTGTTGTTCCCCTTCGATCTGAAGCCGATGTTCGACCCGCCGGAAAAATCGGTAGGCCTCTTCCAATTCTGCAACATCTTCCCCGGGCAGGAGCTCGAGCTGCGCAATCCCGCGCAACGCTTTCAGCGTGCTCGTCTCCTGAAGAAAGGGATGGCGCGCGCCATGCAGAAGTTGCAGCGCCTGGACGACAAATTCGATCTCGCGGATGCCGCCCGTGCCGAGCTTTACGTTTCGCGCGAGTTGATCGTGTCCGACAATGTCACGCTCGATTCGGCGCTTGATGAGGGTGATTTCTTCGAGCAAATCCGGCGTTGGGTTGCGCGGGAAAATAAAGGGTTGGTGCAGGCGCAAAAAATCGTAGGCCAACTCGCGATCGCCGCAGATCCAGCGCGCCTTGATCAAGGCCAACCGCTCCCAGGTTTCGCCAAAACCGGAATAATAATTCTCCATGCTCTCGAGCGACCTAACGAGCGGACCGGCGCTGCCTTCAGGGCGGAGGCGTAGGTCGATGCGAAAGAGCGATCCCGCCGGATCGGAGGCGGAGAACGTTTCGATAATTTTGTTTCCGAGCCGGGTGAACCATTCGTGGTAGCTGAAGTTGGCCGTGAGTTGCCCTTCGTTGCTGTAGACGAAGATGAGGTCCACGTCGGAGCTGTGATTGAGCTCGCGGCCGCCGAGCTTGCCCAAACCAAAGATCGCCAGGTCGCTTTCCGGCGCGCCCCAACGGCGACGGAACTCCGCATTCCAGTGTTCGAAGACGGTCGTTAGGCAAATGTCGGCCAGTTGCGACAACTCGGTCAACGTCTCTTCCAGGGGCGCGGCGCCCGCGACTTCCCGGAGGGCGATGCGGACAATCTCGCGACCTTTCCAGAAGCGCAGAATGCGAAAATTATCCGCCGCGACCGAGCTCGCTCCGGCCAGATTGCGGAGATCGGTTAGCATCCGTCCATAACCGCGCTGATCGGCAGCCACGTCCGGATGCGCGAGCCAGCGGAGAATCTCCGGCTGTTGCCGCAGGCGGGCGCGACAAATGCTGGAGACGACGAGGAGATGGCGGAGCGCTTCTTCGCCTAACGGGAAATGGGAAACCAGCTCGCCTAACGACGAGGCGCCGCCCGGCCATTGCCCGGCGAGGGCGGCGAAGAGGTCTTCGACCGACGGCGCGTCGAGACGACCTGCGCTTTTGCCTAACGAACTCGCGAACGCCACCTTTATTGCGGCGGCGCGGTCATTTTCTCGCGCGCCTGCCCGAGGACACGGCGTTCTCCGCGGGTGAGACTGGCGAGCCCGGAACGCGAAATCTTCTCGAGCAGCGGATCGATTTTTTCCGAGATGAACTCCCCCGGCGACATCTGTTGGCGACGTTCTCGCTCCAGCCGGCGCGCGCGCAGCACGCGCTGGAAAAAGGGCGGCCGGCCGAAGCCGAGAAGATGGGCATAGAGCCAACCCGCGAGACAGCCGCCGAGACAAGCACTATGACTGACGACCCCGTGTCGATCGACGAAGAGCAGCAAAACCGCGAGCGCGCAGAGAGCGGCGGCGAAATGCTTCGCCTTCACCTTCACGGGGAAGATGAAGAAGAACGAATCCGTTAGCTCCAACTCCGGCAGGATCGTGCCAAAGGCGACAACGATCGCCGCGACACCGCCGGACGCCGCCAGTAAGACCGTGCTCGACGGCATGAGAAAAAGATGACCGAGCTCGCCGCCGATCGCGCCGAGAAGATAAAGATAGAGGAAATGCTTCTCCCCGACGATTGCTTCGACATCACGGCCGATGAGGAAAAGCACGAGCATGCTGGCAGCGAATTGGAAGATGCCCGCGTGCAAAAACATCGCGCTAAGAAACTGCCAGGAATACGCCTGATCGATCCCGCGGTAACTCAGGCCGAGATATTCCGGGACCACCGCTGGCTCGTAAATCTGCAGGAGTTGTTGAGCGACGAAGGCAGCGAAATTGAATCCGAGAAGAGCAGCGAGAACGAGGCGCTGGCGTGGCCTCCAACGCGGCGCGGACGGCGATGCCTTTCGACCGGACAAGCGCATGGAGCGAAACTATCGCAAACGTTTTCCCTTGTCATCGAGAAAGCACGGCTGCGTGCAGAGGCGCGCGCTTCTTCCTCCGGGGAGGACGGCCGTAACGGAAGCGCAGCAACGGCCGGGCTTTCAATGTTACTCCGTCGTTCGGTGCAGTCTGCACCGAACAGCACGCAGCGTAATGCCTAACGAAAAGGCGGCATCACGTCGCGCTCCGCGCAAACTGCATCGGGAGAGACTCTTCCAATGCCACGGGCTACCAGTCCATCCTCTCGGAATGATCGGGGAAGACAGAACCTGATTTGTTCGATCCTTCAGCCAAACAGCTGTCCTACGATTCCTCCCCCGTGTGCACCAACTAAGCTCGCCGCGCTCGCCGCTTTGCACCCACCCAAAGGAGCAAACAGGCGCCACCACCGAGCAAAACCCACGATTGCGGCTCGGGTACGGCCGAGATATCGAAGCTGCCTCCCGGAAGACCGGTAAAGCCAGCGAGCGTCGAGGTTGGAAATGTCAAGACGTTCGGGCCATTTATGAATCGGAGTTCATCATACGTAATCCCAGGAGCAGTGCTGCTGGAAGTCCAATTGATCGCCTGCACATCCGCGCTCCCGACCATGGAGAAAGCGCCCACGGCATAGTTGCTCCCGGCAGGCAAAAAGAGCGGCGTCGCCAAAGAAACTTCTCGAAAGACACCGCTGCTATCGAGCGGCGCAAGTGTCCCCGCCGGCACGGTCACCGATGCGAGCAGGGTGCCGTTTGAATCCCAAAGCCCCACCTCATGAGACTCAGCGAGACCGTTGCCGAGGTCATCATAAACCGTCAATCCAGTCACCAAAACTCCGCCCGCCGCGGAGACATCGAAAGAATAGCCGCGGGTGGTATCGGACCCTGTTCCGTTCCCGCCCTGGCCCTGAAAAGTCAGCGCGGGCAACTCCTGTGCGCGCGCGCTCGTCAGAAAGAGGCAGATGGCAAATAATGAAACGGCGAAAAGGCTCGTCGTTGACGCGAAACTTCGAACGCTTGTCTTCATGAAGCCGATTCTTTGAGTTCTGGCCGGTCTGTCAATAATATTTTCCCGGCGGAATAGACCGGTTGCAGGCTGAGGCCGGCCTGCTTTCTGCAGGCAACCATTGCGACAGAATTTTGTCGTTTCGCGAGACGCGGGTTAAATTTCGACCGATGACGCGAAAACCCGCAACGCGAGGAAGCATTCAGCGGTCGGAAGATGCGCCGGAAGCGGCCTTCGAGATGATTCTCATCAACCAGGGACCGCTGCGCTTCGCCGCGAATAGGGATTGTCAGGCAGCAATGGAGGAGCTGAAAGAAGCACGCTCGCTTTGGAATCATTTCGAGCGCAAGGATAAGCCAAGCTTCATTCGCTGGCGGGCGCGGGAGTTTGGCGCGCTCCTAAGCAAAGCACGTGATGTCGAGCAGCAGATTCGCGAAAACGAAGCGCTTGTCTATGAGGTTGAGCTGGAGATGCGGCGGACGATTATCGATCCTCACAGTGCTTATCAACGAGTGATGTATCGTCGCGCCCATCCTTCCGCCCCGGAAGAGCCACGCGCAGCGGATGGCGGAGGGCGGGGGAGACCCGTGAGTGAGTTCGAACAGGAGACGCTTTTTCAAGAGTGGGTGAAGAAATTCGTCGGGACCAATCCCGATAAGATGGACGATGAGGCTTACACCGCTTCTTTCAACGCCTTCAAATCACACATGTTTGCGACTAAACCAGCCGAGCCCGGGCCTAACGAGAACCGGCGTACGAGCAAACCGCGCGCAGTGGAAGTGGAAGAAGAAACGCTCACGCCGCTGGATGCGCGAGTGAAGGAACTCTACCGCCTGCTCGTGCGCCGTTTGCATCCCGACTTGCGTGCAGATGGCAATGCTGCCGCCTCCAGCCTTTGGCATGACGTGCAGGAAGCTTATGCGATGGGCGATGTCGGACGGATGGAGTTGTTGTTGTCTCTCAGCGATATCGAAGCCAATGCGGTGAGCGAAGAAACCACGCTCTTCCAAATGCGCGCAGTCCTACGGGAATTACAACGCGCGCTCGATGCGCTGCAAAGAAGCTTGCATGAAGCGAAGAGCGACGATGCCTGGGATTTCGCGCACAAGGGAGCTGACGAAGGACTCCATGTGCAGGTAGAGCAGCAGTTACAGCGAAACCTCGTGACGCGAACTACAGGACTTACCTCCTTGCAAAAGATCATCGCGGATTGGGCGCATCCCCCCGGCGTAAACTTGCGCGCCCCGCGCGTGCGGCAGTTTGCGGTTTGAGCGATGATTGTAGCGTGCGTTTCTCGGTGCGCTTAAGATCCGCTGTGACAGCCGACCCCCTACAATCACTCCTTCCGATGCCGATCGTAGGGAATGATGCTG
>DASXPA010000128.1:0-4758 GCA_036493915.1 Chthoniobacterales bacterium
CCTCACGAACCGAGCGCGTTCCGCATCCACCCAAAGCCCACACGGCTTGGCCCCGGTGGCGAGCGAGCGCTCCACCCCGAGCGGCACCTTTTGCGCACTGAAAAGCGAACGGCTCAGCTCGACCGCGGCGGCAAACGGTTGCTCTCCATGTTCCGCAGCGCCGCGCATCACACTGATGAGGCTTGGCCAGTCGACTTGCGTCGCGCGTTTCAGTTGCCGAGCGCGCGCGAAGCTCAGCCGTGGCTGGTCGGGCGTGAAAAGGATGTAACCGGTGTCGTCGAGTCCGCGGCGGCCGGCCCGTCCAAACATTTGCAAAAGCTCATCCGGTTGCACCTGGCGCTCGAAATTTCCCGAAAGGTAACGCGTGTCTGTGATGAGAACCGAGCGCATGGAAAAGTTGATTCCCGCGGCCAGCCCCATCGTCGCGACGACAACGTTGAGCTGTCCGGCTTTCGCGAGCGGCTCGATCAGGCCGGCGCGCACCGCGTAGCTAAGACCGCTGTGATGATAGGCGAGGCGGCTGCGCAAGAGCTTCGTTAGGCGCTTGCCTGCGAGTGCTGCCTGTTCCGGCGAAAGCGGGAGCGGATCCCGCACCGGCACCGCGCTGGCGATCGCCTGCGCGAGGTCTTCGGTAGCGTTACGCCGCGGCGCGAAAACCAAAATCGGCGCGAGCCCGGCGTGGAGCGCTCGCGCGATCAGGCGCGGCCAGAATTCGCGGGTCCGCGCAAAGCCGGCGTCGGGCAGGTTGCGCAAATCGACTTCGTGTTGCGGGACCGGACGTTGATCGTGCCTAACGAGGACGGCGTCGCGGCCGTTGCGGCGCAGCCATTCGACCACGTCTTGCGGATTGTTCACGCTCCCGCTGAGCAAAAGCAGCTGCGTGCTCGGCGGCGCGAGCGCGAGTGACAGCTCATAGTGCACGCCGCGCACCGGGTCCGCGATGAGTTGGTATTCATCGACGACGAGCAAGCGCGGGCCTTCTCGCCGGAGAAAGCGCGCGCGTTGCGTTTCGAGTGTGGCGACGACGACTTTCGCGTCGGTGTTCAACGCCAGATCGCCTGTCGCAATGCCGACGTCCCAGCCGCGGGCGCGCCATTCGGCAAGCTTGTCATTGGCGAGCGCGCGCGTCGGGACGGTGAAAACGGCCTGACCTTTGAGCGACGGATAGAGCAGCTCGAAGATGTAGGTTTTTCCGGCGCCGGTCGGCGCATGCACGACAACGTCCTGGCCGGCCTGCAGCGCTCGCACCGCCTCCTGTTGCCAGAGGTCGGGCACAATTAAATTGATCTCCAGCCCTCGCATCCTGCCTCAAGATGAAGATTTCAGGCGCGCCGGCAATCGGCTCGCGAGCTACTCCTGTCCGGCAGTCGCGCCGCCGCGCGCGTATTCGTTCGCCGCGTATTCCCGGAAGGCCGATTCGAGCGCGGCGAGATTGGCAAATTTTCCCGAGTAGTAACTCAGCACCGCTCTTTCGAAGGGCTGATGCCGCCCGAGCGCATCGAGCAGACCGAGGAAACTGGCCTTGTCCGTGGCGGCGAGAAAACGGACGAGCCGCTCCGATTCTCGGTAAAACGTGGCCACCTTTTTCTCGTCGGCCGGGTAATCCATGGTGGCGAGCGCGCCTAACGAAATCAATTCATCCGTCAGGATCAGCTGCGAGCGCGGCTTTGAGATATAGCCACGCGCCCGTTGATAACTGGCGTGGGCGTTTCTCGAGATGTATTCTGCGAAGCCTTCGTCGAGCCAGCGCGGAATCGCGTCGGGATAATACCGATGCATGATGAGGTGCGCGATTTCGTGTCCGAGCGAGTTATCGGCGAATCTCTGCCGCGGGTCGCGTTGAATGAAAAGGCTGCCTTGGGAATGAATCCCCCCCGTCCACGGTTCCAGCCGGCCGAGCCCTTGGAAAGTGCGCCAATCCTCCGGCCGCTCGAAAATGTAGATGTGCGACTTCGTATCGCCAGTCGGCGGATCACGCTCCAGTTCCTTCACGATCACTCGATAATAGAATTCAGCTTCCACCGAAATCGGCGTCGCGACGTAGCCGTGCACAAAATGATAGATGAAATGGTCGGTCTCCGCGTGTTTCCATTCCTCCGAATGAATCGCAAGCGCCTGCTCGCCGAGCGGGTTCGGATCGCGCTGGCTGAGATCAGAGAATTCGACTTCATTCAGCCCGCTGAGCTGCGCCTCGAGCCGCGGCAAAAAGGCCAGCGTCAGGCAGAATAAAAGACCGGCGGCACGGGTGCTCACATAACCGGATGGAGCTACAACTGTGCGAGGCGCGGCCGGGCCGCAACTTTTTCGCTAGTGGAGATGGGCCGCGGCGCGATCGTGGCCTTCCAACTCGAGCACCATCCGTTTGATGTGCCGATATTTGGTGTGCCGCGCAAGTTTTTGGAGACTTTCTTGCGGGTCGCCCCATTGCACGACTTGGATCAACTCCTGCCGCACGCCCCACCCGTTCATGTCGCGCGGGGTGGACATGTAAAGGTCGATCGTGTTCCGGCCGGCGAGGGCCCAGCCGTAATCCTCCACCCGATAGAGTTGCCCCGTGGAGATGATGCGAAAGATCGTCCCCGCAGGCCAGCGCGACCAATCGGCCGCCGCGCTTCCATAGACTGGATCGGAGTAGCTGTAGACCAGCGTATGCCGCCTCGCCCGCGCGACGTATGCGACTGGCTGATAAATGTCGGCCGTCTCGGATTCCGATTCCGCCATCGGAATGGCACGCGGCACGGTTGGTTGCGGCGCGGCGTGAAGGACGCTGCCGAGGGCGGTGAGGTTGCCGTACTGGCGATGATCGGCCTCGGTGTGCGTGTAGGCCGTGGTGCGGACGTTTTGGACGTCGGTGTGGGCGAGCGGTCGCTCGTAAATCGGAAGATTGCGCGAGGTGCCGCACGCGCCTAACGAGAGGGCGATGAAGGCGCCGATTAGGGCTGAAAGAAGTTTCATTCCCACGGAGTCGCGAAGTTATTAACAGTTATTCACAAGCACGACAAGTAGGCTTTTTTGCGCGCGACCTGGAGACGCTTCGCTCTCGGAAGCGTGGGGACTGTGCGCTTCTAACGCCAGAGCTTCTTCCCTGCTAACGCCACCTTCGCGCTCCGCAGAGCGAAGAGTCCACAGCAGCCAAGCGCTCAGATTGCATCGCTCGCGGCTTTGCCGGAAAGTGCGCGATGTTCGCCAAATTTGCCGGCCACGTTTCAAAAACCCTCGAGGAAATTAAAGCGCAGGGTCTTTTCAAAACCGAGCGGATCATCACCGGGCCGCAGAACGCCGAGATCCCGATCGCCGACGGCCGGCGCGTGATCAATCTCTGCGCGAATAATTATCTCGGTCTCGCCGACAACGCCGATCTCATCGCGGCAGCGAAGGAAGCGCTGGACTCACACGGTTTCGGAATGGCGAGCGTGCGTTTCATTTGCGGCACGCAAGACATCCACAAGGAGCTGGAAAGCGCGCTGACAAAGTTCCTCGGGACCGAGGACACAATTCTTTATCCCTCCTGCTTCGATGCCAACGGCGGACTCTTTGAGACATTGTTAGGCGAAGAGGACGCAGTCATTTCCGACGAGTTGAACCACGCCAGCATTATCGACGGGGTGCGGCTCTGTAAGGCCCAACGTTACCGTTACAAGAATAGCGATATGGCGGTTCTCGAGGCGCAGTTGCAGGCCGCGAAAGATGCGCGCTTCCGTCTCATCGCGACCGACGGCGTTTTTTCGATGGACGGGACAATCGCGAACCTCAAAGGCATCTGCGACCTCGCGGAAGAGTATGACGCGATGGTGATGGTGGATGACGCGCACGCGGCCGGATTCGTCGGGAAGACGGGCCGCGGAACCCCGGAACATTGCGGTGTCGAAGGCCGCGTCGATGTCATCACAGGAACGTTAGGCAAAGCGCTCGGTGGCGCGAGCGGCGGCTACACGAGCGGACGCAAAGAGATTGTCGCACTCCTCCGGCAGCGGTCGCGGCCTTACCTGTTCTCCAACACGGTCGCACCGCCAATCGTCGCGGCTTCGCTCAAGACTCTTGAGATGCTGACCGCTTCGACGGAGCTGCGCGACAAGCTGGAAGAGAACACGAAATACTTCCGTGCGGCCCTCATCGAACGTGGCCTAACGACTAGACCCGGCACCCATCCGATCGTCCCGATCATGCTCGGCGAGGCCGCTCTTTCACAGAAATTCGCCGCACGCATGCTCGAGAAAGGCGTTTACGTGATCGGCTTCTTTTATCCGGTGGTGCCGCACGGCACTGCGCGGGTCCGGACGCAAGTTTCGGCGGCGCATTCGCGAGACGAGCTGGAGCACGCAGTGAAAGCCTTCGCCGAAACGAACGCGGAACTGGTCGGGTAGCGCAGGCGTGCTGGCGAGGGTGTTGCGCGAACTTGCTTACCCAATGACCAACAACGTCAGGCGCAGAGAAAGTTCGTCTCGCTGGAACAGCGCGACCACCAAACGAGACGTGTGCGCTCCCTGGGCCTAAGTCACGCTGCGCGGCGTGCTTTTCACCTCACTGGCGCTCGTGCAGAGCGATGCTTGAGCCGACCCAGGTTTTATCTTTGTTAAAATCGACTCCCATCATCTTCCCCTGGCTCATCCGCACGAGATTATTGACCAGGATTGGTTCGCCTTCCTCCGGCCAGAGAAACATCATGCGGATTTCTGCTTTCGAGCGGTGACCATCAGCCGTGGGAACGAACTCCGCATAGGTCACCTTCGGCTGCAAAATCCAGGCGTGCGGATCGGG
>DASXPA010000129.1:0-77197 GCA_036493915.1 Chthoniobacterales bacterium
GCGATTTTCCTGTTCGAGTCGGCGGCTGCCGAGTGCGCGCGCGATCAACATCTCGACCTTGTCGAGATTTAGCGGCTTCGTCACGAAATCGTAGGCGCCACGCTTCATCGCCTCGACCGCGGTGTCGACCGAACCGTACGCCGTCATCATGATGCAAACCGGCGGATGCGGAAGCTTAAGCGCCCGCTCAATCAACTGCATCCCGTCCTCACCCCCAAGCCGGAGATCGGTCAGGAGCACATCGATCTGTTCGCGCTCCAGGACGTCGAGCGCGCCTGTGATGTCCGCGGCGACATAAGTGTCGTAATTGTCGCCTAACAATGTCCGCAACCCATCGCGGGTGTGCTTTTCATCGTCAACGATGAGGACGGTGGGTTGCATGGGAAAAGGATGAAGGCGGAAGGATGAAAGGCCTAGCGGCGCCCTTTGATTTTTCGGGTCATTGTTACAAAGATCGCGATCAGCTCGTCGGCTTCGAACCGCAATGGCTGGACGCGAGTGGATTTTATCGTGCCAGCATCGCCGAACAACTCCAGCCAGCGAACCGTCTCGTCTAGTTCCTGCAACGCGCCTTCGAGTTTTGGGATGAAATCAGCGCTCAATTTTGCCCGACAAGCTTCGCGATAATGCGCAGCGACAGATGTGCCTGAACGAAGAAGCTGCCGGCCGAGCACGTGCGCGACATCTTCGTCTTTGGGAAGCGCTTGGTAGAGTCGAATGATTCGAAGCGCGAAATCCTTCGTGCGCGAGCGCAGGTCACGAATCTTCTTTCCGCCTTCATCCTTCATCCTTCATCCTTTCCTTATCCGGCAGCATCCGCACACGCCGATCCACAAACGGCAGCCGAATAGTCAACGTCAGTCCTTTCCCTTCGCTGCTCTCGATCGCGATCTCGCCACCGTGCTCGCGGATGATTCGCCTAACGATCAAAAGGCCGAGACCCGAGCCGCTCGATTTTGTTGTGAAATACGGCTCGAACACCCGGCTCAGGTTTTCCGCCGAAATCCCGCCGCCCGTGTCGGTGAAGCTGATCTTCACATGAGTGTCGTCACGATCGGTGCGAATGCGCAGGATGCCGCGGCGTTTCATCGCTTCGAAACTGTTCTTGATCGCGTTGTAGAAGACCTGCTTCATCTGGTCGCGATCGAGCTGGAGCGGGGGCAGATCCGAGCGCAGCTCCGTTTCGACGACGATGTCCCGGTCTTTTATTTCCGGCTCGAAAAACCGGACCGTCTCCTCGATCAGCGCGTTGATATTTTCCGGATGAAGCTGCGGCTTCGACGGCCGGATGGCGCGCAGAAATTGCGTCACGATCGAGTCAAGCCGGTTAATCTCGGCGCGCGCGATGTCGATCGATTGCTGGAGTTCACGTTTATCCTGGGCCGCGGTCAGCTTGCGCACTTTGCGCTCCATCAACTGCAAGTGGATGTGGAGCGAGTTGAGCGGATTGCCGATCTCGTGCGCTACGCCAGCGGCGAGCAAAGTGAGCGCTGAGATGCGTTCCGATTCGATCGTCTGCTCGGTTGAGCGCCGGCTCTCTGTGATGTCGCGCAGAATCATGGCGTGGCCGACGGTCTCCGATTCGTTAGGCGATTCGCCGTCTGTGCGCCGTTCGATCATCAGCGGGACGACGTAGAAATTGATGAAGCGATTCGTCGGATAATAAATCTCCATGTCGCGGCTAAGCGCAGCGTCCGATTGCGAGAGCGCCTGCCAATCGAGCCCGCGCACCCGTTCTTCAAGCCTTTTGCCCACTGAGCTGTCGCCATCGAGACCGAAAAGCTCACAGGCGGCATCGTTCAAATAAGTAATCCGCCCGCTCGCGTCGGTGACGATAATTCCTTCCTGGATGGAATTAAAAATCGTCTCAAGGAAGCCTTTTTCCTGGGCGAGGCGGAGGAGGTAATTCTGCACCTCCTCCGGTCCGACGCGGCCAAGGCGTTCAATCAATTTTTCAAGGAAACCGGATTTCATTGGTGGTGCGAGCTTCCAGCTTGCGTGGTGACAGCATCTCGCAAGCTGGAAGCTTGCGCTACCTTCCGACATGACGCGCACCTTTCTTCTCTCGCCTGCCTATGCCGGCGGCCGGCGGGCGCAGATGCTGCTGAGCGAGCGGGCCGACTTCGCGCTCGCGCGGCGGCTGCGCGACAGGGAAGCGGTCTCGTTAGGCGAAGTCTTCACTTTTCTGAGCGGCCTGTATTTTAGAGGGAAGCTCGCTTACGCCAATGTTTTTGCGCAGCCGGATGTGTCGCGCGTGCTCGTCATCACGCCAACGCGTGGGCTCGTGGCCGCCGCGACACTGGTCTCGTTAGGCGATCTGCGCGAATTTGCCGAGGTCGACATCGAGGAAAACGATCCGCGTTATCGCAAGCCGCTGGCGCGCGACCTGCGCCGGCTTGTTAGGCAACTGACTCCGGAATGCGAGGTCGTCCTCCTCGGCAGCATCGCGACGGGCAAGTATGTCGGCGTATTGCTTGAGCTCCTCGCGGAACGGGTGCTTTTCCCGGCGGATTTCGTTGGGCGCGGCGACATGAGCCGGGGCGGGCTGTTGTTGCGCTGCGCCGTCGATCGTGTGGAATTGAATTACATCCCGGTGAGCGGAGCGGTGCGAAAAGGGAAGAGACCGCCGAAACTGGAGCCGCGACGTTATGGAAGGTAAGCTCCAACCCGTCTCGGCGGCGCGCGCCTTAGAAATGAGCCTTTCCATCAAACCACCGCTCCCGCCGATGGAAGCGCGCTCCGTTGATGAAATCCCCGCGGAAGACGGCTGGCAATACGAGCCGAAATGGGACGGCTTTCGCTGTCTCGCCTTCCGCGATGGCGCCGAAGTTTTCCTGCAATCGAAAGCCGGGCAGCCACTCGCGCGTTATTTCCCCGATGTCGTCGATTCATTAGGCAAACTGAAGACGAAACACTTTGTCCTCGATGGCGAGCTGGTTGTTCCTCTCGGCGGCGCGCTCTCTTTTGATGAGCTGCAGTTGCGATTGCACCCCGCGGCCAGTCGGGTGCAAAAACTGGCGTCGGCCCATCCCGCGCTGTTTGTCGTTTTCGATCTGCTCGCGGGGACGGATGGCACATCGCTTCTCGAGGCGCAGTTGCCGAAACGCCGTGCCGCGCTCGAAGCTTTTGCCGCGAAGTTTTTTCCTAACGAAAAGCAAATCCGTCTCTCGCCCGCCACAACCGATCCACGCGAGGCGCAGAAGTGGTTTGCGAAAGTCGGCGGCGATCTCGACGGGATCATCGCGAAACGGTGCGATTGCGCCTATGCCGCAGGCGAGCGCACCGCGATGGTGAAGATCAAACAAATTCGGACGGTCGATTGCGTGGTCGGCGGGTTTCGCTACGCAAGCAGCGGGCGCATCATCGGGTCGTTGCTCCTCGGGCTTTATGATCATGAGGACCTGCTCCATCACATCGGCTTCAGTTCCGCTTTCAAAGCGAGCGAAAAGAAGAGCCTAACGAAAAAGTTCGAAGCGCTGAAGAAGCCGCCGGGGTTTACCGGCAACGCGCCCGGCGGACCGAGTCGTTGGAGTACAGAACGGAGCGGCGAATGGGAGCCGGTGGATCCAAAGATCGTGGTTGAGGTGACTTACGATCACTTCACCGGCGGACGGTTTCGGCACGGCACTAAGATCGTTCGCTGGCGCAACGACAAGGCGCCGCGGCAATGCACGCTCGAGCAGGTGGCGCAGCGCGAAGGGAAAAGTCTGGCGCTCTTGTAACTCAGGCTTCTAGCATGTTCGCCCTGTTGATGCAGCCAGGATGCCTGTGCTACTGCCAGGTAGGCTCAGTGATCTTTCCAAGGCCGCCGAGAACTTCGGTCTTCCGGCTGTTCACGGTGTCGACCATGTAGAGTGTGCCGCCTTCCGTGAAAATGAGATGGCGCGAATCCCGTCCCCAGGCCGGATCTTCTCCCGTCCCGACAACCCGTTTGCCGCCGCCCGCGAGATCCAGCACGACGACTTGGAATTCACCGCCCGAACGCACATTGAACGCCACTTTCTTCCCATCCGGCGACCAACTCGGCTCGGTGCAGTAGCCGTAGCCGGTCGCAATCTGGTGGCCCGAGCCGCCGCTCGCGGAAATGCGATAGAGTTGCGGCCCGCCCCCGCCATCGAACGAGTAGATAATTTCCGAGCCGTCCGGCGACCAGGTCGGCCCAGACTCGACGCCGCGGGTGTGCGTCAAACGCTCCGCGCCGCCGCCGTTCGCGCTCACGGTGTAGAGCTCGGGGTTGCCATCTTTGCTGATCGTTAGGGCGATCCGGTTGCCGTTAGGCGAAAAGGCCGCGCCGCTGTTCGTGCCGGGGTAATTGACGATCCGATTGCGCGCGCCGCTCCCGAGATCGATCACGTAAACATCCGCATAGCCGCTCTGGTAGCCGGTGTAGGCGATCCGGCTGCCGTCCGGGCTGAGCGACGGGTGGACGCTGATGACGTTGTCGTGTGTGATTTGTCTGACGCTCGTCCCGTCGTAGTCGGCGACGTAAACTTCCTTGTGGCCGCTGCGCGTGGCGATGAAGGCAATTTTGCTCCCGGCGAGTCCCTTGGTCCCGGTGAGTGTTTCGACGATGTCGTTGGCAAACTGGTGCGCATTGGAGCGCGTCGGGCCGTTGTAGATTTTGGAAAGAACGGTGCTGCCGCTGTGATCCACGACCTCGCCCTTCAAGCTGCCGCCCGTGGTCTGACCGCTCACGGTATAGGAAGTGTTCGTGCTGCCGAGATTGAAGAGGCCGGTGATGGTCAGGTCTTTTGTCACAATGTCAGTTGCAGTTTCCCCTTCCCCGCCGGTAATGCCGGCGATCTTCAGGTTGATACGATCGCCTTTGCTCACCGTGATCGTAGGCACGTCCTTAGCGGCCAGCGCGGCGGCGTTCGTTAGGCAAAGAAGCAGCCCGCCCGCGAGGCAATGGGCGAGAGGCCATTGGAAGTTAAAAAGTTTCATCATTGTTCGGCGTTAAACTCGAAGTTGATCTGGACGTCATAATAATCGTCGCCCAGGCCAGAAGGCAAAGGGTCGACCCGTTTCACGCGTGCGCCAACCGCTTCGACCGACTCGTCCACGACCACGTTGCCCGACGGTCTAACGATCGTGAAATCGGAAACGCGCCCATCTTTTTGAATGCGGATCTTGACGAGCACGGAGAGCTTCGCGCCCGACGCGACCACCGTGTGAGGCTGCACCCATTCGCTGTAAAAACGGTCGTGGAGCATGTTGCCATACCAGCCGAACTCAGAGGCGCCGCCTGCGCCTTCGCCATGACCTCCGGAACCGCCGTTGCCTTTCTCGGTCTTCTCGCCGCCACTCTTTTTGCCAGTAGATTCTTTTTCGGCTTCTTCGTCTGATTTTTCGGCGGTGGCTGCTTTTTCTTTTTTCTCCAAAGCCGCTTTTGCGAGCTCCTTTTTCTTCGCAATTTCTTTCTCTTTCGCTTCCTCTTCCTTTTCCGGAGTCGGCTTTGGTTTCGCAGTTTTCTTCTTCTTCTTTGGAGTCGGCTTCGGTTTCGGAGTCGGTCTCTGCGTGTGCCTCGGCGTTGGCCTCGCCGTGGCCGTCGGAGTCGGCGTGGAAGAAGGCGTCGGCGAAGGGATTTCGATTTCGCTTTTCGCCGTCGGCGCGACCTCCGGGGTCGCCTCTTCTTTTGCTTCCTCGGGCGTTTCGGCCGGCGTTGCTTCGGGCGTTTCTGGCACGACGGGTTCTTCCGCACTCGCCGCACCGCTGGCCGCGCCCGCACCGCCATCGATCCAGACAACGTCTTTCGGGACGCGCTTCGGGGTGTAACTCCACCAAAGCAGGCCGAGGAGGACCACCAAGTGGACGAGCCCGACGATCGTGACGTTGCGCCAGAAACGCGCGTCGCGGGTCATCGCGGCTGCGACTCGGCCTGCGTCGCGATCCCGACCTTCGTGATTTCGGCCCGCTGCAACGCGTCCATCAGACTAACGAGTCTCTGCACCGGCAGATCGCGATCCGGCCGAATGACAACGGCGACATCCGGATCGGCCTGTTTCAGTTCCGCGAGGCGCGCGGCCAACTCCTCCGGGGCGACCACCACTTCATTCAGCCTAACGATTTCGTTGCGATCGATCGAGAGCGTTTGCACGGCGGCGGGATTGATCGGCGCGTTTGTCGTTCCGCTCGAGGGAATGATGAGCGACTTGCTGTTCTCCATCAGCGGCGTCGTGATCATGAAAATGATGAGGAGGACGAAGGCGAGATCGAGCAGCGGAGTGATGTTGATCTCCGAGAGGGTCGTTAGGCTGGTGCGGCTGGAGTAACGGCGCATGGATCGCTAAGGAAAGCAGGAAAGCAGGAAAATTGTTGGAACAGGGTTTTGATCCCCAGGAAAAAGCCGAAGGCAGAAAACTCGTCGGAACAAATCTTTTCCTGCATTCCTGCTTTCCTTAGCGATTCTGCCTTTCATCTCCGGAAATCCGAAATGCGACTGCCGTGTTCGACGTATTTGTGCTCAAACTCAGAGGCGAGTTCGGCGGCGAAGTTGTCCATTTCCACGACCATCCCGCGGATGCTGGTAACGAGAAAGTTGTAGCCAAACATCGCCGGGATCGCGACGCAGAGCGCGGTCACGGTCGTGATGAGCGCGCCGGAAACGCCGGGAGCCATTGCGGCGAGATTGGCCGCGCCCGCTTCGGCCACGCCGGTGAAAGTATCCATCACGCCCCAGACCGTTCCTAATAGTCCCAAAAAGGGCGCGCCGCTCACCGCCGTCGCGAGCAGGATCATTTGTGATTCGAGCTTGAGGGCGGTCTCGCCGACGGCGCGCTCCATCGCGGCGTTGACCGCATGCATTTGCGCGGGCGTGATTTTGTCTGCGATTTCGAGCCGGGCGCGAAAAGTTTCGTCAATCTCGGACGAGCCGAGCAGGTGAAAGGTCAGCTCCTCGCAGCCCGCGCGATAGACATTGAAAATCGGCGAACCAGGAAAGCGCACGCTCGATTCAAACAAGCGCAGTGGCTGCCGGTCCTGCCGAAAGGCGGCGAGAAAACGATCGGTCTGTTTCCGCGCAAATTGCACGACGCGCATCTTCGTTACCATCACCGACCAGCTAAAAATCGAGCCGATGCAGAGACAGCCCAAGACAAGTTTGCCCGCGATCGTGGCGTGGTTGAACGAAAAGACGAGCCCGCCCGCCGCAAGGAAGTCGGAAGAAAACAGGTCCGTCATCCTACGTTTAGGTATAGCGGAACTCGGGCGAAACGAAAGGGCGGTTGTGCTTCGCGCGCGGAGCGCCAGTGGGGCAGGTCTCGCTCAAGCCCTTGCCGCGCTGAGCGTGTAGTGGTGAAAACGTCGGTGCTGTCGTCACGCCGGTTCCAAGTGCCATCGAGGCAGACGACAAGGCGCCGC
The DNA here is from genome assembly GCA_036493915.1 of Chthoniobacterales bacterium. Classification (GTDB taxonomy): domain Bacteria; phylum Verrucomicrobiota; class Verrucomicrobiia; order Chthoniobacterales; family UBA10450; genus Palsa-1392. The sequence continues at coordinate 7,360 of DASXPA010000129.1, forward strand.
TTCCTTTGAGGTGAGGAGGTGGCGGCATCCATCGGGGCGGTGGCTCAGGCTAGAGCCTGTCATGCACTTTTGAGAAAAAAAGCTGTACTGACTGGTTCTAAATTCACCGAGAGAAAGGGGGGAATTATTCTAAACGCTACCACATTTAGCGCTTGTACTTCCCCCCCCGATGGGGTGGAAAGCTTGGGATGCACAGAAAACATGAGGCACCAAGACGATTTCGCGAGCGATGTTAGCGATGAAGAGTGGGCATTTTTGTGCGCCTTGTCGGGCGCTGATGAAAGAGGACGCTTCGCAGCGTGACTACAAGATGCGCGGGCTCTTCAATACGCCCTCGCTGGCAGGACTCCGCCGGCTGCCTTTCCTTACTCTGATGCTTAGTTCCATCTTCCATCAAAGTGCATGACAGGCTCTAATGGCGACGTTGCACCGACGCTTCCGGGGAAAGTCCAGCCTGCTAATCAATAGCGACCAGAGATCGCAGGCTCAAACGAAACTAATCCTGATTGCGAAACTCCTAGACGTCGCGCCACCTGTTACAGCTCGCCTAACAAATCCCGGTCGCGACCGGACGGCCGAGGCGATTCGCCCCGGCGCGCCCGGCGGTCGCGCCCTATCAGAATCGCCGCGGCAATCAGGAGCGGTTTAACTATGGCAAGGCCGCGCCTGACCTGGATTTCACCAGCGAAACGTCCGACCCGTTGATTGTTCCGTTCGTATTGACATCCGTGCGGAAATTTCCCATAGAGGCCGGCTGTCCCGATTGCGATTTGGTCTGGCTGACGTCGGAGCCGTTCACGGAACCGCTCGCATTCGTGTCGCCCAGCAGCACGGCCATGGGAACGAGCACGTCGCCAACATTCTGGCCGTTGTCTACGTTACTAAGCGTAATCGTAATGACCTGAGCGTCCGTCACGCCCGCAAGATTCACGGTGACCACTGCGCCATTCACCGTGAAACTGCTAACGGTACCGGTGCCCGTCGTGACCGACGCCCCGGCGACTGTGACTGCGCTTGCAAAAGTCACGACAACCTGATGCTCTCCCGCGACCGGGCCGGTGCGGTCTTCGATCCCCGGGCTACCGGTGGAGGGAAGATCGATGTCGAAGGTGCCGGCGCCGCCATGCGTCTTGCGCGAGACCGCGCTGATCGCGACGGGTGCGCAGGTTTGCAGCGTATAGCTCTGTCCGCCAGTAGCCGCACCGCCTGAGCCGCTGCAGAAGTACTGGTCAAAGGTGCTGTCGTCTCGCTGCACGCCCGCTGTTGCGCTGCTGTTGGCCTGATCGACCGTGCCGTAGATCACATCGAAGCGTGATTGCCCCTCGTACAACCTCAGCTCATGGTTCGCGCGCTGGCTGGTGTTACTGAAATAGACGGCGCGCCATTCGATGTTAAAAATACGATTCGGAGCAGTGCCCGAGACCGAAGTGTAAATGCCGCAGGTGCCGCCGGGGTAGGCCGAGCAGCCGGGGTTGGCATCGGTCTTCAGGTCGTCCCAGTATGGGAGGATGGTGGAGTTGTGGCTGGCCCACGGCAGGCAGACGTTACTGTAGGCCGTATCCGACGTCGTGAACTGCGCGTTGCCGTTGGACGACAGATTAATGGTCGTGTAATTCGTGCCATAGAGGTTGTAACCGAAGGGGAGTGTTATGGTGGTTACTCCATCGTCGATGTGATTGCCGATGTCGGTTGTGCCTGGCACGATACTGCCGCCGATCTGCGCTATGTCGTAATGGTTTTGAGGAGGGCAACCCAGTACCGTGTAACTCCCCGAGAACGCCGCGCCGGGATTACCAAATTGGTCCGCAATCGCCCCGGCGGCAATGTTCGCCGTCAAGCTTCCACCGAAGGGGATATTGAGCGTAAACCGGGTAGTCATGTTTGAGTTAATCACGGTGACCCCGGTCACGGTGGCGGCAGCCGTGCCACCCACCATCAGATCGCTTGTCTGGACTGAAGTTGAGTCAACTGGCTCGTTCCAGTTCACGTCATACTGATAGGTGCCCGGCGCTGGCGGGGAGAACGTGCCGCCGACAGGCGGGTTTGTGGTGGTCACCTGTAACAGCAGGGCGTCGTAACGGAACGTCCCCGTAAAGTCTAACACTGGATCGCCGCCTGAAGCTTTGTTAAAGGCACCAGCGGGGACATGCATTGTCTGGAGGCCCTGCGTGGTCACCGGCGTGCTATTGAAGATGAAGTGGATCGTGGTCGAGCCCGGAGTGTAGTTATCCGTATTTGCCGGGATCCCGTTAACGGTAAAATCGCTGGGTTGGAGAGTAGCCGGATCCACCGCATCCGTTACGTTGACCGTGAAGTCAGTCGGCTGAGTGGAGACCACGCTGCCAACGGCCGGAACCGTGCTGGTCACGGAGAAACCGATGATCTCGCCGTCGAAGAAGGCATCCTGCTGAGATGCGCCGCCGATCGGAACGCGCCCGTCCACAAATGATTTGAGGTGCCGAGTGATCACCGCGGAGCCGTAATCGTAGTCGCCCGCGTAGGTTGCTTGAATGCCCGGGTCAGATTGCCCCGGCAAAGGACTGACGACATCCGAGAACGTATCGTCAGGCAGCCAAGTGGCGCCATTGTCGTTGGACTTGCGAGACCACATCCTGTAGCAGGGAACGGCTGAGTTACCCTTGGTGCAGTTCGTGCTCTCGCGTGCGTCGTACCATGTGGCGAAGAGGCTGCCAGTCGGGCTCACCGAAAGATTCGGCTGCCACTGAGGACGGGTAGTGGCATCAGTGTTCAACTTAAATGGCGCGCTAAAGGTCACCCCCATGTCGGTGGAGCGGATGTAGTAGACGTCGCCGGGGTCAGAGCCCGTGCCGTGCTGAGAATACACCAGGCTGACAACGCCGTTGACGGCGGCGGGCTCACCCCAACCCTCGTGCCGCCAAAAGCCACCGCCATCGGGAAACATGCAGGCAAAGTAGCCCACAGCGGTAACGCCCGGGCCGGGAAAGCTGGCCGCGGCGCCGTTGTAAGTGTTAGTCCAGGTGTTGCCGCCGTCGGTTGACCTGTAGATGAGATTACTGTTGGTATGGGGGAAGCCACCGCCGCCTTCGTTCATGCCGGCGATGTAGACGACGCCCGTAGCCAGGTCTCCGGTGATCTGGACGTCGCGGATGAATGGGTTGCCGTTGGTGACCTGTATCGGGCTGTGCCACGTGGCGCCGTTATTATCAGAGTAGCTTACGAAGAGGGCGCCACTACCAACATTGAAGTCATTCCATGAGACGTACATCCTTCCATAGAATGGGCTGGAGGGGTTGTTGTCGGCCCAGCCAGACTCTCGATCGTCTTGGCTGTTGGTGTGAACACAAAAGTGGGTCCAGCTAGTCGGAGAGGGATCCGATGGAGTGGTGGACCTGTAGCCGCCGAGGCCCTGACCGCCGCAGCCCCCGTCGAGCCAGACAGTGAACCAGGTACCGGATGGGCGGTTGTACAAAACAACGGGGTCGCCAAAGGTATTCGGGAAGGGGCCTTGACCGTTGGCGGCGGTGAGGCGGGTGAAGGTGCTGCCGCCGTCGGTGGACACCGATGCGCCTGAAATGTTGGTGGGGCTGGCGTTGCGGCCTCGTGAATCGTTGTAGGCGACGACTATTTGGTTTGGATCATCCGGGTTGGCCGTACTGTATGTCTCGGACTGGACAATGTTCGGCGAGCTCTCGGTGCCAGTGACCAAGTCTTTGTCGGTGACGCCATAGAGAGGTGCGAACAATTTTTTGACACCTTGGACCAAGGCTCCCAGAGAAGAAGCTGCTGGCCCTCCCTCTGCCTGGCCGCAGGCAATCATGATGGCTCCAGCCCGAAGGTTCTCTTGCCTGTCGATGCCCATCTCATGAATCTTCGAACAGTCAAATAGGGCAGGGACGAGGGGGTCGGAGGGCTTGGCGGGAGTAAAGTGGTTCTTCTGCGCTAGTGCGACGGTAGAGCTCAACGCCAGAAAGACGCCGGCTAGGACTAGAAGCAGGCCGATTAAGGCACGCAGATTAAAGAAGGCCGATTGTGAAAGAAGTTTCTTTTTCATGAGTTGCTATGATGTGGATGGAATTTTGAGGGCGACCTGTCGCCCGCCGCTTGTGGCTAAATTGCTGCGGCCCGTCAAGCAATTTGAAGATTTTGGAAATGATAATTATGTCATACTTCAATTATACCGAGGGGTTGGAAGAAAAACCGGGAGTAGGCAATCGTCGCCGTATTGTCGATAACGTCGACGGTCAGAATGAACGCTATGACGCCGCGCACGCGCGTTTTCTCATCACTCCCGAGCAGTTGGAAATCCCCAGCGAGTTTTATCCACCCGCGGCGCGGATTGCTTTGAACGTGCCGCTCTTTGGTCTGTCTCCGACGAGGGGGGAGAATTCAACCTGGCCCGTTATCAAGCTCGGCGTTTCGAATCTCCCTTTGAACGCCAATGTTCCTGCGTCGCGGCCGACATTGCCGATAGGAAATTCCACGGCGCCAGAGAACGTGACGGCGTTTCCTTCGCCCTGACTCCACTTTGCCTCCGAAGGACTCGCGGCCTCTACCATGCTCGGTCTGGGCAAAAGCAGCCGGAGAGTGGCTTTTCCGGCTCCTTGAGCGTCAAAGCGCAACGCACGACTATCTCCATTCGCGAACGTAATCTCTACCTTCCAACTGCCGATCATGTTGAGAGACTGTGCCTGGGACAAACCGGCGCCGCATGTTTGGGCGATGGCGATCAGAATCAGATGGCAAGCCATGAAGCACCACGAACGTCGAATGCTTGCTCCTAAAGGGGGCCGCACCGCGGATTCCATGGCCATAGTGTGATCCCGCGGAGACCATAACGTCAAGCCCTCGGCACAGGGATCCGTGAGGGGTTTGGCAACCGGCTCAAGCCTCCCACTCAGAATCACGGACCTGGATAGCACCGTCCCTCCCGCAGGCGCAAAGTGTATGACATGCTCTAGCCCTTCTTTTTCCTGCTCGGCGGCGGCGCGGATTTGAGCTGCGCGGCGCGGGCGGAAGCTCTTTCAGCGTCGGCGGAGCGGCCCATCGCCTGGTATTCAGTCGCTAAGTGTTCCCAGGCCAGCTTGTAACCCGGGCTGACTCTGGTCGCGCGCTCGAACGATTTCACCGCGTCTTGATGGCGACCTTCCCTGGCGTAAGCGAGGCCAAGATGTTCCCAGACCGGAGGATAGTTCGGTGCGAGCTTCGCGCCTTTGCGTAGATGTTCGATCGCTGCCTCGGTTTGCCCCGTTTCCTCGAGACAAAAGCCGAGCTGGGCTTGGATCAGGTAATTGTTAGGCACAAAATGGGCGGCCCGTTGCAACGGATTCACCGCCTCAGCGATCCGGTTCAAGTTGATGTAGCCGAAACCGATCGTGGCCAACATGGCCGCGTTATCCGGTTGGAGGTCGACCGCGCGCGCGAGAGCGTGAAGACAATCAAGCTCGTGCCCGGCTGCTCGCTCCGCGCGCGCGAGTTGCAGCCAGCCGGCGGTGAAAGCGGGAGAAACCACGGTCGCTTGTTTGGCGGCGGCGAGGGCCGCCTCCTTGTGTCCGAGCCGAGTTTCGCATTCGCTCAGGACGAACCAGCCGACCGGATTCTTCGGCTCCAGGACGGTAAGCTCTTTTGTGTTCGGCAAGGCGGCCGCAAAATGGTTTTGCCCGGCCTGGGCGGTCGCGAGATAAAGATAGCCGGGGGCAAAGTCGTGCTTGAGCGCAATCGCCTTCCGGCATTCCGCTTCGGCGGGGGGAAATTGCCTGACGACCATGAGAATGCCGCCGTAAAAGTTATGCGCCGCTGCACTCTGAGGATAACGCTGCGTCAGTTGCCGCCCCATCTCCAAGGCGCCTCTGAAATTCCTCTTCTGCAGGGCGGCGAAGGCCTTCGCGCCTAACGGATCCTTGAGCGCGGGATCGTTGCCTTGCAATGCGCTCTGCTCCGGATGCTTCAGCAACTTCTCCGGCGGCGGGAGCTTCTTCAACAGGCTGTCGATGGTCGGCTCCGGGGCGGCGCCGCGCGCCATCGTACCCGCCGCCAGCAGGGACCCGGCGAGAACGGAGAGGAACATGAATTTCATGGGAGCGGCCTTATTCCTTTGGCGCGGGAATTTCCAGCCAAATTTCGCTGCGTCGCGCTTGTCTCCTCCGCCGACGCCTGCTAGAGCGAAGCAAATGTTTTCCACCAGATGGCTTCTTTGCCTAACGATCGCGCTCGCTCTCTGCACGCGCCTCGCCGCGAGGAGCGCCGGCGCTGCCGCCTGCGTCTGGAAAGTGACCGGAGCGAACGGCGCCTCGCTTTACCTCGGCGGGTCGATGCACGGATTGCTCAGCACCGATTATCCCCTGCCGCCGGCTTACAATCGCGCCTTCGACGCTTCCTCCGCCCTCGTTATCGAGAACGACATCAACGTCTCGCTTAGTGCGGCCCGAAGGTTTTACAAGCACGGTTTCTATTCCGGGAACGACAATTTGAAGAACCATGTCGATCCGCGCACCTACGAATATTTGCGCCGGCTTTTCGCTCTCAATCAGGTGCCCGAGGCGCAGTGGTCGAAATGCAAACCGTGGATGTTGACGATGACGATCGTGTCGTCGGCCACGAACCAGCTCGGCGTCGAAGCCTATTTGATCCGGCGCGCGCGGGCCAACCGGAAACCGATCCTCGGGCTCGAGTCGTTTCGAGAGCATGCTGAAATCATTTCCGACATGTCGGACAAAGAGGCGGAGCTGGCTTTGCTCTTCAATTTTGTTCCGCAAGACCAGGGGTCCGAACGGCGCGCGCGGCTCGTGGCGGAATGGCGCAAGGGAGACGTCGAAGACATCGCGCGTGAGGAAACGCACGAACTAAGTGCTTTGCCGTTCTTCGACGAACGCCTGATCAATCAACGCAATCGAAAATGGATTCCAAAAATCGAGAGCTACCTCGCGCATCGGCACAACTACTTCGTCGTCGTGGGCGCTGCTCATCTCGGCGGCCCGAATGGTTTGCTCGCGTTGCTCCGCGCGCGCGGTGATCGGGTTGAACAGTTATAGAGAGGTTTTGCAATTCAGAACCCGACCGCAGTCGTGAGGTTGTAGTGTCCCCTGTCCTCAGCGGATGTCTCGATGCTCACGACGTAGCTCCGGTGCGCTGAGGACGAGGAACGCTGTCATCCTGAGCGAAGCGAAGGACCTCCCGAACGTTCCTAAACCTGACGTGAGGTTCTTCGCATCCGCTCAGGATGACAGCTCGCCCGCAACGAAGATTATGGTCGCGCGCACCAGAGAGTATCGCTGCCGGCACCGACACCGATGCACGCTCCGGCCTCTCCTCGGCCGTGCCGCATACCGCCGCGGCGCCCCGCAAAATCGGTGGCCGAAAATTCCCCGGGTGCTAATTTAGGCGCATGGAAAAGCCACAAATTACCGCCTATCTCAAAACCCATTGCGGCTGGAGCGGCGGCGTCCGCGCCGTTCTCGCGAAATACGATCTTCCCTTTACCGAAAAGGACATCATCCAGAATCCCGCCTTCCGTTGGGAGATGGAATCGAAGAGCGGCCAGCCCCTCTCGCCTTGTGTCGAGATCAACGGCGAGATGCTCGCCGATGTCAGCGGCGAAGAAGTCGAGCGCTACCTCACCGAGCACCAGCTGATTCAGCCTAACGAGGCTGACGCCGGGGTCCCGATCAATGCTCCCTGCGCCAACGAGCAGCATGGCGAGCCGGTGAAGATGAAATTTTAGATCTGATTTTTCTTCAGGTTATGCGAAGGCCTTCTCCTATTCTGGAGAAGGTCTTTTGCTTTCCGCGCCGCGCGCTTTCTTCATTTCGGAGGTATGGTTTAGTTCCTGCGCGCGGCGTTCGTCGCCCCGCCTATTATTTTTGATGAAACTTTTTGCGCGCACCAGCGCAGGAAAAAGAAAGCGCTCGCCAAGCAAGAAGAAGCGAGCGCACCTCTGGCGTTGGGTCCTCGCACTCGCGATCATCCTGCCGACAATCGCGGTCGCTGTTCTCCTTGCGACCTACGCGATCTGGGCTCAGACCTTCGACCTGAAACGTCTCGGGACGATGCCGGAGCGCAATACGGTCTTCGACGTCGACGGCAAAATCTACAGCCGCCTCGCCGGCGCTAACCGGCTCAAAGTCCCGTTGAGCCAGGTCTCACCGCTCTTCATCCAAGCGTTGCTCGCGCGGGAAGATTCACGCTTTTACGAACATGGCGGGATCGATTGGCACGGCGTGATGCGCGCGCTTGTCCGCGACATCGCAAGCGGCTCGGCTAAGGAAGGGGGGAGCAGCATTACCCAGCAGCTCGCGCGCAACAGCCTGCCGTTAGGCGGCCACACTCTCAGTCGCAAATTACTCGAAGCGATGGTCGCGCTCCGGATCGAGCGCAACCTGACAAAAAACGAGATTCTCGAGCTGTATATGAACCGGATCTACTTCGGCTCCGGCTGCTATGGAATCGAGACCGCGTCGCAGGCCTACTTCGGGAAAGACGCCTCGAAGCTCGATCTCTCCGAAGCAGCCGTCCTCGCCGGGCTCATCCGCAGCCCAAATCGCTTCTCGCCCTTGAAAAATCCCGAGGGCGCCATCGCGCAGCGCGATACCGTTCTTGATCGCATGCGCGAGCTGAAAAAAATCACCGCCGCGCAGGAAGCGGAGGCAAAACACGAGAGGCTCAATTCGCATCCCCACCGCGTGACCTTGATTCAGGAAAACTATGCGATGGACGCGGTGCAGCGCGATCTCAACCTCCTTCTCACCCAGGACCAGATCGATAACGGCGGCCTTTTCATCTACACCACGCTCGACCCAGTAGTGCAAAAAGCCGCGAAGACTGCAATCGACAAACAACTTGCCAAGGTCGAGCGCGAGCCCGGTTTTCAACATCCGCTCAAGTCTCAATATCAGGCGCCCGCCGACGGCGAGGATAACTCAATGCCGTATCTCGAAGGCGCCCTCGTTGCGATTGACAACGAGAGTGGCGGCATCCGCGCGCTCGTCGGCGGGCGCGATTATGCGCAGAGCAAATTCAATCGCGCGCTTCCGCCGGCCAACCGCCAGATCGGTTCCAGCTTCAAGCCCTTCGTCTACACCCTCGCCTTTATGCACGGGCTCTTGCCGGGGGCCGCGATCAGCGACGGGCCGATTCGGCCTGGGGAAATTCAGGGTGCGGGAAATTGGTCGCCGGGAAATTCCGACGGGCGCTACGGCGGAATCATGCCCGTCTCTTACGGCCTCATCCATTCGCGCAACACCATGAGCGTGCGCGTGGGCGAATTCGCCGGCATCAGCGACACGCAGAAAGCCGCCGCCACTCTCGGTCTCGGCGACAATATTCCGGGCGGCCCCGCTATTTACATCGGCTCCTTCGAAACCGACCTGAAAGATCTCACCGCAGCCTACACCGTCTTCCCCAACGCCGGTGTGCGGAAACAGGCTTACATCATCGAGCGGATCGATGATCCCGATCACAAACCGATCTATCGCGCCGCCCACGTCAGCCTGCCCGCGCTCGATCCCGGCGCCGCCTGGATGACAACCCAGCTGATGGAACAAGTCATGACTCGCGGCACCGCCGCCAGTTCGCGATCGTTAGGCTTTAAACTTCCCGCCGCCGGCAAAACCGGCACGACCAACGATTTCAAAGACGCCTGGTTTCTCGGCTTTACCAGCTCCATGACCTGTGGTGTCTGGGTCGGTTTCGATCGACCGACCACGATCATCCCGCACGGCTACGGCTCCGCCCTCGCCCTCCCGATCTGGACCGAAGTCATGAATAAAGCTTCGCAGCGATATCCGGTTGAACCGCTCCGCCCGACCGTCGCGCTCCAACACGTCACCGTCTGCTCGATCTCAAACGCGATCGCGACCAGCGGCTGCGTCGCGGCCGGCACAGCTTACGAAATCGACCTGCCACTCGCCGAAGTGCCGCACGGCTATTGCCAGGTGCACGGCGGCAGCCCGACTTTGCTTGGTCAACGGGTCGAGCAATTCGGCCGCAAAGTGCAGCAAGTGCCGCGCAGCATCATTCAATCCTTCAAACATTTCTTCGGTGGCGGACGATAAATGATCTCTATACTTGCGATGTTTCCTAAGACTTACGTAAGATCTCCGGTATGTTTTTCTCCTGCGCACGCCATCTGGTTCCTCTCACTCATCGCGTAAACCCGACGGCTTTTCCCAAGAGAAGAATGCCGAGGAGGGCAAGAAGAAGTCTTTTTTGTCATGTTCTACCGGTCCTTCTGGCGTTGCTGACGCAGAATAGTCTCCGGGATGCGAACGCTTGCACCCAGCATTTGGCTTGTGCCGATGTCGTCCCGAAGGGGTTGAGCGCTTCGGACTGGAGCAGCGTTCGCGCCGCCTATGAAAGACATCAACGCGCAGTGACACCAATCAGGAGCGGATATCGGACACACAATCCGCGGCAAAGATGGACGACAGACTTTGATAACGGTGGATTCATCACCTATCCCGATGCGGGAAACTGGAAGTGGGGGTTCGAACTAAGGAGTTACGGTTTCCCGGGGGAAAAGAGAAATGTCCACCACGATTCAAAAATAAGAGTTGAAGGCGATAAAGTCATTTATCAACACGATTCCGCCCTTTCTGAATGGCTGGTCAACGATGAGCGCGGTTTGGAAGAGGGCTTTATTTTGGAAACAGCGCCCGGGAATGGAGACGGCGGAAACGTAACTCTCGAGTTTGATCTTGCCTTTCGAGGTGATTTGCGGGCGCACCTTTCCTCAGCAGGCACGGCACTTTGCTTCCTCGATTCTGACCGGAGGGAAATACTTACCTACTCCGATTTGAAGGTCTGGGATGGTACGGGAAAGACTCTGCCAGCTCATTTCGTTCTCTTAGGTGATGGCGTGCGATTGGTCATCGACGCGCGCGGCGCCCGTTATCCCATCACCGTGGATCCAATCGCCCAGCAAGCTTATCTGAAGGCTTCTAACACAGACGCCAACGATCATTTCGGAGAGTCCGTGGCGATCTCCGGCGACACCCTCGTCGTAGGAGCGCCCGAGGAATCGAGCGACGCGACAGGGATTAATGGCGACCAGATGAATAACAAGGCAGACCTCGCCGGTGCGGCCTACATCTTCGTGCGCAACGGCGGCATCTGGACTCAGCAAGCTTATCTAAAGGCCTCTAATACCGGCTCGGCTGATCGCTTTGGCAGTTTTGTTGCGATCTCTGGTGACACTGTCGTTGTGGGGGCGCCGTTGGAGGATAGCAAAGCGACCGGGGTTAACGGCGACCAAAACAATAACAGCGCTGGTGATGCCGGAGCGGCCTACGTATTTGTGCGCAGCGGCGGCACCTGGACTCAACAAGCTTATCTGAAAGCCTCCAACACGGAGAACCAAGACGAGTTCGGCATTTCAGTTTCGATCTCCGGCGAGACCGCGGTTGTCGGAGCATTTCAGGAAGACAGCAGCGCGACGGGAATCAACGGCGACCAAGCCGATAACAGCGCACCCCGAGCGGGTTCGGCCTACGTATTCCTGCGCTCGGGCGCGACTTGGACCCAACAAGCTTATCTAAAAGCTTCCAACACTGAAGCTGGCGACGGTTTCGGCGATGCAGTGGCAATCTCAGGCGACACCGTAGTCGTAACGGCCGTCTCAGAGGACAGCAATGCAACTGGTGTCAACGGAGACCAAAGTGATAATAGCGCAAATGACGCCGGAGCAGCCTATGTTTTCGCGCGTAGCGGCGTTACCTGGGCTCAGCAAGCCTATCTAAAGGCTTCCAATACCGGTTTCGGCGATGCCTTTGGTCGTTCCGTGGCGCTTTCTGGAGACACCGCAGTCGTCGGGGCATTCTTTGAAGACAGCGACGCGACCGGTGTCGATGGCGACCAAGGCGACAACAGCGCGGATAATTCCGGAGCGGCTTATGTTTTCGCGCGCAGCGGCGTTACTTGGACTCAGCAAGCTTATCTGAAAGCTTCCAATACTGATGCCGGCGACGGTTTCGGTTTTTCGGTGGGTATTTCGGGCGAACTTGTCGTGGTCGGGGCGCCTGTGGAAAGCAGCAGCGCGACGGGAATCAACGGCGACCAGAATAATGGAGGCGCTTACGCTTCCGGAGCAGCCTACCTCTTCGTGCGCAGTGGTGCCACTTGGATGCAGCAAACATACCTAAAAGCTTCCAATACCGACTCGGACGATCAGTTCGCCTTTTCTGCGGCGGTCTCGGGCAGCGTAGTGGCAGTAGGGGCTCTGATCGAAGACAGCAGCGCGACCGGAATCAACGGCGACCAAACCGACAACAGCACAAGTGGTTCTGGAGCGGTGTACGTCTTCACTGGGTCGCCGACTACTTTGGGCAACATCTCCACGCGAGGGCGCGTCGAAACAGGCGATGATGTGCTCATCGGCGGCTTCATTATTGCGGGCGCAGCGCCAACGCAAGTCTTGCTTCGAGGGATTGGGCCTTCCCTTCCGCTCGAGGGGGCATTGGCTGATCCAATCCTCGAGTTGCACGATGGCGCTGGGACGCTCATTGCCCGCAACGACAACTGGGTCAACTCACCCAACAAACAAGCAATCATCGATACAAAAATCCCGCCCAGTGACGATCGAGAGTCGGCTATCTTGAGAACGCTGGATCCCGGTCCCTACACGGCAATCCTGCGCGGCGTCAACAACACGACCGGCATCGGCTTGATCGAGGCTTACGACCTTGACCCTGCGGCTGGTTCCGAATTGGCCAATATCTCAACTCGCGGTTTGGTTCGGACTGGCGACAACGTCATGATCGGTGGCTTCATTCTGGTCGGCCCTTCTCCACAGGAGGTGCTGGTGCGAGCGATCGGTCCCTCGCTCCCGGTCTCGGGGAAGTTGGCTGATCCAACGCTCGAATTGTTCGATGGCAACGGCGTGCTCATCGCCTCGAACGACGATTGGCGCGATACGCAGGAGGCGGAGATCATGGCCACCACCATTCCACCAAAAAGAGACGCTGAATCTGCCGTCCTCGAGACGTTGCCGCCTGCCGCCTACACCGCGATTGTGCGAGGAAAAAACGAAACCACCGGAGTGGCGCTAGTGGAAGTCTATCAGTTGGATAACTAAGACTGACCAACTGGCGCGTTTTGCGCCGCGGGCGCTTCATCCATTTCCGCTGTAGCGGACAGCAAACACTTCTTCGGTGGCGGACGGTGAGCGTGTTCCAGCCGGGGTTTTGATCCGGCTGGTTTAAACCTTGGCCCTTGTCTTCACCAAAGCCGAGGTTACCGACCCCGGCTGCAACACGCGCCTAACGAGTCTAACTTCCGGAGCCGACGTATTCGGCCGAGTAAGTATCGAACTTCGCGGTCGATCCGACCGGCGGTGGACTCTTCACGTCGTAAACATTATTCCCCACCACTTCCTGCGATTGCGTGTCCCAGATCATCACGCTCTTCTTCGCGCCGGCCGCGGTGTGTTGATCCTTCTCCGTATCGACCGCGATGTAACGCGTCTTGCGCGCTTTCATTTGGTGCTTCCGTTTCGCCGACATCTCAGCGTAAGCGCGTCGCGCACGTTCTTCAGCGATCCGGTGCTGCCGCTCGGTCGCTTCGTGCGTGGCGATGATGTAAGTGACTGCCGCGATGGCCGCTCCGGCCGCCACGCCGATCGCCGCTGATTCGCCGGCGCTCGCGCCGGCTGCGCTCGCGATTCCGCCCGCGGTGGCGCCGCCGGCTGCGCCAAAAACGCCGGCATTCTGCAATGGAGTCATGTCCGCACAGGCCGCCCCGAGCAACGAGACCGTCGCCACAAGAGCGGAAGACTTTGACAAGGGAATTTTCATAGAGCGCGACTTTGAGGCTGTCTTCGCGGAGTTGACAAGACTTTTGTTGCTAAACCATTGCATGCCGGTTTGGCGTTCTCATCGTGAGTCGTGCTAGCGATCTCACGAGTGACTCCTGACTCTCTCGTGGTGGCAAGGCGTGGCATTACTTGTGAGGTTCTTCGCTGCGCTCAGATGACAGGAGGTCGCCGGCGCGAACGAAAAGTGCGGAGTCAGGGCGCCGGTGCGCCGCTGAGGACGACATTGTGTTGGCGGCACCACTGTTCCGCTGGCCGATTGCCCGCTTCGGCCGCGCGGCGATACCAATCGCTCGCCTCTGTCGCGTTCGCTTCCACACCGGTGCCGAGTTCATAACAGCGCGCATAGAGATACATGCAAAAGGCGTTGTTCTGCTTCGCGCCGTCGCGGAAAAGACTGAGTGCTTTTTGCGTCCGTGCCGCCTGGTCGCTTCCGAGATCGGTCTTGTCGCTCGTTAGGTAAAGAACACCGAGATTCCCCGCGGAGTCGAGGTAGTTCATCTGCGCCGCTTTCGCGTAAAGCCGGAACGCCTCCTTGTCGTTAGGCGCAATCCCGATTCCCTTGTGATAACAGTTCGCCAGTTGATCCATCGCCCGCGGATCGTTCGCGTTGGCGGCATTCTGCAGCAGCGAAATCGCTTTCTCTTCGTCTTTGTTCACTCCTTTGCCGTAGAGGTAACATTCCGCGAGCAGCGTCCCCGCGCTGACATCGCCGGCCGCGCGCGCCTGCTCAAACCATTGCGCCGCTTTCACGAAATCCCGATCGACGCCGGCCCCGTTTGAGTAACGCAATCCAACCTCAGACATGGCGTGCGCCCGCCCTTCCGCCGCCGCCGCGCAGAGCCAGTCGAAGGAAGCTTTCGGGTCGCGTTTGCGCAAAAACTCGCCAAGCAACTCCATCGCACTGACGGCTCCGAGTTTCGCCGCGGCCCGGAGCGGTTCGCGCATTCGTTCGTCGCTCGCCTCCGCCCAGGCTTTCTTGTCCCCGAGCAATTTGCTCAACAACAATTCGAGCCGCACCTGTCCGACGTCGCTCTCCGGAAATTTTTTCTGAAGATCGACATAAGCCATCACCGCATGCGGCCAGTCCTTTGCCGCTTCAAATTTCTCCGCCTCGGCGAGCGAAGCACGGGTCAGTTCGGCGGGGTTGGCGATCGATGGCGAAGCCGAGGCCGCTGGAACGGAAGGGGCGACCGTTGCCTGGACGACTGCCGGTGTCGCCGTGACCGCAACCGGCAGCGAAGGTGTGGCCGTGGCCGCCCGTGGCGAAAGTGCCATCCTGGGCGTCGGCGACGCGTCGGCGACGCGAGGTTGACGCGACTTCAATAAGAAAAATGCGGCAGCGCCGAGCAAAAGAAGAACGAGCACGGCCGCAGCCGCCCAGATCATGCCGCTGCTCGATTTGCCTCCGGCGACAACCGGAGGCGCGATCGCCGGAGCCGCAGGCATCGTCGGTTCATCGATAACGGTGGGAAAATCCTGGTCGTCGTTAGGCGGAGCCGCTTGCAGTTGCGTGAGACAACTCTCCAGTTCTGTGCGCAAGGCCGCCGGATTTTGCGGCCGCTTCGCTGGATCCTTCTCGATCATCCGGCCGACCATCGTGCGCACGCACGCCGGCAAATTTTGCAGCTTCTCCAGCGGCGGCGGTTTGTGCAGATGCTGGCTCATGACCTGCGCGAGCGAACCGCCAAACGGCGCCTGCCCGACGAGCATGTACCAGAGCGTCACGCCTAACGAATAAATATCGGAGCGCACATCGATCTCTTTTTCCTCGAGCTGTTCCGGGCTCGCGAAGTGCGCCGTGCCGACAAACCCGCCCATCGAGAGCGTCGCGAGATCGTCGTTTTCCTCGTGCTTGATTGATTTCGCGAGACCGAAGTCGATCACCTTGACGAGAAAATCGTCGTCCTCCTTCACCAGCATGAGGTTGGCCGGCTTGATGTCGCGATGGACGAGATGATGCTTCGCCGCCGCCGCCAGCGCGCGCGTCACCTGGAGCGTGATGCGCAATGCGATCGCCGGCTCGATCGGCCCGCGGCGTTTAATGAAAGCTTCGACCGTCTCGCCATCGACAAATTCCATCGCGTAGAAAAACGCGTCCCGGTTTGTTCCGAGATGAAAAACAGAAGCGACATTCGGATGCCGTAACTGCGCCGCCGCGCGCGCCTCGCGCATGAAACGCTGCTGCGCGACTTCGCTCTCGAGGAATTTCGAATTGATCACCTTGAGCGCGACGTTCACTCGCAGGTTCGTATCGAACGCCTTGTAAGTGATCCCCATCGCGCCACGTCCGAGCTCGAAAAGCGAGCCATCGTCGCGGGTCAGCACTTCGTAATGATCGAAGGTAATCTTCTCGGCCATCGAAAGACCGCACTATATCGTCCGATCCGCGCGCCGCGCCATGGCGAATCAAGCCTCAATCAACGTAGTCTTGTCGCACGCGAACTGCTGCCAGATAATCCGAACCATTCGTTATGCCTGCCAAACTTCGCGTCACGCCGCTCGCCGGCGAACCCTTTGATCTCACGATCGGCAATACCGCCACGATCGGCCGAACGAGCGATAACATCGTTTGCCTGAGCGGCAGCCCGCTCGTCTCGCGCCAGCATGCGCTCGTCCGCTGCCACGACGGTTATCAGTATCAAATCATCGACCTCGGCAGCCGCAATGGCACCTATGTGAACGATCAGCGCGTCGTCATGCCGACAACCTTGAACCACGGCGCGCGCATTTTGATCGCAAAAAACGAGCTCATTTTTGAACAGGTCGAGGACGATTTCGCGAGCGCGGCGCTTGAAGTCACCCTCGCTGGCTCGATGGCGGGCGCGCATTCCGCGGTCCAGCCGGTCGCGTTGCTCGTCTGCGACATCCGCGGTTTTAGCACGATGGCGGAGAAAATCTCCAGCTCCGATCTCGCCCAACATCTCGGCGTCTGGTTCCGCGAAGCGGGTAACCTCGTGACGAAAAACGGTGGCACGATCGACAAGTTCATCGGCGACGCCGTGCTCGCCTACTGGAGCGGATGCGACGGCCAACCGGTCGATTGCGCCGCGACGCTGCAGATCGCGCGCGAGTTGTTGTCGTTAGCGGAAAAAACGAAGTGGTCCGACGGTCAACCGTTCCGCGTCGGCGTGGCGCTGCACTACGGCTCCGTCACCTGCGGCAATGTCGGCGTCGACGCACAACGCGACGCCACCGTCATCGGCGACGCGGTCAACACAGTCTTCCGCCTCGAGTCGGTGATGAAGGAACTCAACCAGGCGGTCGTGCTCTCGGCCGATTTCCGGGAGCACCTGCCCGCAGAGGAAAATCTGATCGATCTCGGCGAGAGAAAACTGAAGGGCAAACAGCAAGCGGTTGGAGTTTACGGGCTAACTTGAAGCGCGCGGTAATCCGCCAACGTATCGATGTCGATCGCCCCTTGCGGGAAATCGACTGTCGCAACCTCGGCCGAATGCCGGGCGATGATCGCTTTCGCACCGTGCTCGTTAGGCAGCGCGAGCAAATTCGCGCGGTAGTGCCGCAGAAAAAGCGCCGGCACTCCGCAGGTTCCTGCGTAAGCGGAAGCGACGATCAGTTGCTGGGTTTCTTCCTGCGTCCGGATGATCAGTCGAATCAGTTCCGCGTCCACGTACGGCTGATCGCAAGCGGCAATCACGAGCGCTTCGCAAGCGGCCAACGCCTTGACGCCAACGCGAATGGAACTGCCAATGCCGTCCTTCCAGTTGTCGTTAGGCACAAGTTGCACGGTGAGACCTCGCAGGGCTGCGGCGATCGCTTCGCGATCCTGCCCGACGACGACCGCGACCGGCTCACAGCCGGCGCCAACCACCGCCTCGGCCATGCGCCTAACGAGCGATTGACCGCGAAAATCCAGTAACTGCTTCGGCTGACCGAGCCGGGTGGAACCGCCGGCGGCCAGCACGATCGCCGCGACTTTCACGCCACCGCCAGGTCCGGAACGACGTGAATCGGCGCACGCCGCTCACGCAGCGATTTCGCTTCCCGGTCCGCGAAAACCTTTAGAATTTCCGCGACCATGGCGAGGGCGATTTGCTCCGGCCCTTCCGCCCCGATATCGAGACCGGCGGGCGCGAAAAGCTCGGAGCGCATCTCGACTCCTTCTTCCAGGAGCGCGTGGAGTAATGGGTCGCGGCGCAAGCGTGGACCGAGCAGCGCGACGTAGCGCAAGCCAAGCGGCAGGAGCTTTTGCAGCGCCGCGTAATCGCGTCCGTAGTTGTGCGTTTTCACGATCGCGGCCGTCCAGTCGTCTAATTCGTTAGGGAAGGTGGTCGCCTCGTCCCGTTCGATCACCTCCCACCCGAGGATGAAAGCGAATGCGCGCAGCGCAGCGCTGTCGGGACCTTCGCCAATCATGAGCAACCGCAAGGGCGGATGAACCATCTGCACGAAAGCGTCCGCAGGAATTTCGTCCGAGGGCTCGATCACCTTACTGCCTAACGAGTCGCAATTCTCGAAAACCGTGGCCATCATACAGTCGCGGCGGCTTCGCTGCGCGGCGGAGAGAATGTCAAGCAGGCCTGGCCGCAGTCTTTCGACCAAGACTTCGATCGCACCATTGCAGCCGTAGCGCAGGCGCGTGTCGAAGTTCAGCAGTGTCGCTTTGCCAGTGGCGATTACCGTCTGCGCGCGAGTGGCCACTTCCTCTTCGAGGCAACCGCCGCTCAGTGTGCCGGTGAAGTTGCCATCGCTCGCGATCAGCATGCGCGCGCCGGGACGGCGATAGCTGGAGCCGCGCGCCCTAACGAGTGTGGCAAGTGCGAACGGTTCGCCGTGTCGACGTTCAAACGCCGCAATGATGTCGCGAATTTCCTTCATCGTCTTAGTGCGTGCGCAAAGCCACTCGAACGCTCGTGAGGTCCTTCACTTCGTTCAGGATGACAACTTAAATCAACTTATCCGGCGTGATCGGCAGGTCGCGCACGCGCCGGCCCGTCGCGTGGAAAACCGCATTCGCCACCGCGGCAGCGATGCCAGTGATCCCGATCTCGCCGATCCCGCGCGCCCCGATCGGGTTGAAATCAAAATCCGGCTCGCCCACGAACTCGACGTCGATCTGCGGGATGTCGGCGTTCGTGGGAACGTGATATTCCGCAAGGTTGCCGTTCACCGGCAGACCTGTTTTCGGATCGTATTCCGTAGCTTCGGTCAAGGCCATACCGATGCCCATGACGACGCCGCCAATGATCTGGCTGCGCGCCGGTTTGTAGGTCACGACGCGGCCGCAGTTGATCACGCTGACGACCCGCGTGACCTGCACGCGCGGCAGCAGCGGGTCGATTTTCACTTCGACAAAGTGCGCGCCCCACGATTGGAAGACCTGCTTTTTGTTCTTTTCCGGTTCGTGCAACTTGCTCTCGACCGCGAGTGAGTCTTTGCCCGCGCGTTGCAGAATGTCCGTGTAGCTGTCGGATTTTGTTTTGTCGTTTTTCAAACCGATCCGACCCGGTTCGGTCATGCCGATGTCGTTAGGCGACATTCCATGGAGCGGCGATTTTGCATCTTTCACCGCGAGTTCGGCGAGCGCCTGATGCAGCAATCCGGCGACATCGTGAATCGCGGTGCCGACGGTGCCGGTGGAGTTTGATCCGCCCGCGACGGGCCCGAACGGATAATCGGATTTGCCGAGCTCGAAGGTTACTTTCTCAAAAGGGATGCCGAGTTGTTCTGACGAAATCTGGGTGAAGGCGGTGTAAGCGCCGGTGCCGAGATCGTGCGTTGCGCATTGCACCGTGGCGCTGCCGTCGACTTTCAAAATCGCTTTCGCCGCTGCGGCCATTTTGTGCGCCGGATAGGTGCATGTCGCCATGCCCCAGCCGACCATCAAGCTGCCGTCGCGCATCGACGCAGGCTGTGGATTGCGTTTCGCCCAACCGAACTTTTCCGCGCCTAACGAATAGGCTTCCTTGAGATGTTTTGCGCTGAAGGGCTTTTCCTTGATCGGATGCTCTTCTGCATAATTCGTTAGGCGCAACTGCAGCGGGTCCATCTTGAGCGCGACCGCGAGCTCGTCCATGGCGCATTCGAGCGCGTAGGTGCCGGGGCATTCGCCGGGCGCACGCATGAAGTTGGGCGTGGCGACGTTTACCGGATAAACGATCTCTTCCACTTTGATGTTCGGGCTCGCATACATGACGCCGGTCGAGCGCGCGCCGCACGACTCCGCCCAATCACCGACGGGAGAGGTGAGGGTATGACTGACGTGGCGCATCGCCTGCAACTTGCCATCCTTCGTCGCGGCCAACGCGATCGTCTGGCGCGTCGGCGTGCGATGTCCCGTGCAGGTAAACATCTCTTTGCGCGGGACGTGAAATTTCACCGGCCGACCCACGACTTTTGCCGCCATCGTGGTCAGCAGCTCGTGCGGCCAGACCGCGCCTTTGCTCCCGAAAGCGCCGCCGACGAAAGGATCGATGACGCGCACATTTTCGAGATCGAGGCCGTAGGTGCGGGCGAAGATGCTCTGGGCGCCTTTGACGAACTGGGTCGAATCCCAGGTGGTTAATTTTCGATCGCCATCTTCCCATGCCGCGATCGTGCCGTGCATCTCGATCGGGCTGTGGGTCTCGGTCGGCGTGAGGTAGGTCTCTTTGATGTTGATAAAGTTGCTGTTCTTGAGCGCGGGGCCGACGTCGCCTTTTTCCGGCTGCACTTTTTCGCCGTTGTTTTCCTCCGGTTTTTTCGCTTTGTGCTCGGCATCCTCCATCGTGAGAAGCGGCTCTTCCGGCGCGTAGTTCACCCGGACTAACGACGCGGCATATTGCGCCTGCTCGATCGTATCCGCGACGACGAGCGCGACATATTGCCCGGCGTAATGGACTTTGCCGTCGCTCAACGGATTGCGTTCTTCGATGCGAATGCCTTCGGTGCGCGCTTTGCCACCTCCGCCTTCCTCTTTCTTTGGTTGCGGAGCATTTTGGTGGGTCAGAACTTTCAGGACACCGGGCGCGGACTCGGCGGCTTTCGTGTCCATCGCCGTGATCGTGCCTTTGGCAATGTTGCTAACGACCGGCCAGGCGTGAACTGCTTTGGGGATCTCGAATTCGACCGCGTATTTGGCGCCGCCGCTAACTTTTAATGGACCGTCCACGCGATTGCGGGCGGGACCGAGAATGTCTGTTTTCGCCATATGGGTTACGCCATTTTCGCGACTGTTCCGAGCGCCTGGGTGATGGCGCGCTTCGCGAGCTCGATCTTGAATGAGTTGTATTTGTAGCCGTGCGCGTCGGCGAGTTCGGCGTCGGCGGCGGCACGGATGTTGGCTTCGTTAGGCTGTTTGCCGGCGAGGGCTTGTTCGGCTTTGTGTGCGCGCCACGGTTTGTGGGCGACGCCACCCAGGGCGATGCGCGCTGATTTGATCTCGCCGCCGTTCATTTCCAAAATCGCGGCGACGCTAACGAGGGCGAAGGCGTAGCTGGCGCGGTCGCGCACTTTCAAATAATGCGAGCGTTTCGCGAAGGGAAGCGCGGGCAGATCGACGGCGGTGATGAGTTCGTTAGGCTGAAGATTCGTCTCGATGTTTGGCGTCTCGCCAGGGAGCCGGTGGAAATCGGCGAACGGAATCGTGCGCTCGCCTTTTGGGCCCTGCACGCGGACGACCGCATCGAGCGCGGCCATGGCAACACACATATCGCTCGGGTGAACGGCGATGCACTGGTCGCTCTGGCCGAGGATGGCGTGGATGCGGTTGTAACCTTCGAGCGCGCCGCAGCCGCTCCCGGGGTCGCGTTTGTTGCACATCGGGAAAGCCGGATCGTAGAAATAATAACAGCGTGTGCGCTGAAGCAGGTTTCCGCCGGTGGTCGCGAGGTTGCGCAACTGCGGGCTGGCGCCGGAAAGGAGTGCTTCGCTCAGAACCGGGTAATTGGTTTTGATCAGCTCGTGCTGAGCGAGATCGGAGTTGCGCACGAGTGCGCCGATACGGACGCCGCCATTGTTAGGCAACTGCTCGACTTTCGTAAGGGGAACGCGGTTGATGTCGAGGAGCTGCTCGGGTTGCTCGACACCCATTTTCATCAGGTCGATCAGGTTGGTACCGCCACCGAGAAATTTTGCCTTCGGATTCGACGCGACGCCGGTGAGCGCGGTCTGCTGATCGTTCGCGCGTGAATAGGCAAACGGGTTCATGATTGCGCCGCCCCCATCTGCCCGCGCGCCTGTTTGATCGCATCGACGATGTTCGGATAGGCGCCGCAACGACAAAGGTTGCCGCTCATCCATTCGCGAATTTCGGCGTCGTCCTTCGCGTGACCTTCCTGCACGCAGGCCACTGCGGAACAAATCTGCCCGGGCGTGCAGTAGCCACATTGAAAACCGTCGTGATCGACAAACGCCGCCTGCATCGGGTGCAGCTGATCGCCTTTGGCGAGGCCTTCGATCGTGGTGATCTCGTCGCCTTCGTGCGTGACGGCGAGGCTGAGGCAGCTGTTGATGCGCCGGCCGTTGACGAGGACGGTGCAGGCGCCGCATTGCCCGTGGTCGCAGCCTTTCTTCGACCCGGTGAGCTGCAGATTTTCGCGCAGCAAATCGAGCAGCGAAGTGCGTGGATCGAGCGACAGCTTGTGCACCGCGCCATTTATCTTCAGGGAAACATCAACCATTTTAGTTCCATTGTTTACCACCATCGCGCTTGCCGCCTGCGCGCTGGAGAAAGCGAGCAGCTGCGGCCCGAGCGCGAGAGCGGCGCTGGTCCCGGCGACTTGCTGAAGAAAGCGCCGGCGCGTCTCCAGACTGCCGAAAATCAGCAGCTCATCGAGCGGATCACTCTCGCCCGACGGCGGCGGATTGGGTTCATCGGGCATCGCAAATAGTTCGAAGCGGAACGTGCGTCCGGTTTCCTAAATGTCGTGCAGCCCCATCTATAAAGCGGCGCAAACAGATGTCGTGGATTTTTCGAGGGGAGGAACAAATGTCGGAAGCGAGATTCTTGGCTGAATTTGGACAACAGATGTCAGCGCTTCGAGGGAGACCTTCCTACCACTTCCCACTAAATTAAGTCGGAAGTGAGAAACCGGCTCTTCCCTCGTCTCGAAACCCGCCCTTCCAGGGAGAGGCGCCGACATTTGTTGCAGGAATCAACGACATCTGTTGGGTTCCCGATTTTATCTGCCTCGCCTGCAGATGAGCGGGTGAGGGGAATCGAACCCCCGTATGCAGCTTGGGAAGCTGCCGTTCTACCATTGAACTACACCCGCGTGGAGCAACGCAGAGTTTATAGGTTGAAGCGTGAAGGATGGCAACTACTGCCAGGAAATGACGTCGTCGTCCGCCGCGCCGGCGTTCTTATCTCCAGAGCCGCCTTTGCCGTCCTTGCCTAACGACCAGGCGATGACGCCGCTCCGAAGCGGGCTGCTGCCGGCATTTGCCGAATAGGGTTTGGGCGTGATGAGGTTGTCGTAGTTGCCATCGATCGCGATGATGTACGGGTTGCCCCAAGGATCGTAATACTGGCCATCGCCGCCAATGCCGGACCGCGGATGAATCGGATCCTTGGCGTCCGGTGGCGAGAGGAAGACGATCTGTTTGGGATTTTCCGTCGCCGCGGGCAGCCCTCGTAACTCTGTAAGTAGCGCCGCGTTGTTGGTAATGGGCGTATCGTCGGTCGCGAGCGGATATTTCCCATACTCGGTGTAAAACGCGTTCGTCGCAGTTACGATTTGGGTGAGATCGTTCTTCGCCTGGGTCCGCTTGGCCTGATCCTGCACGCTGCGGAAAGCCGGGAAGAGCAGCGCCATCAGGATCGCGATGATCGTGATGACGACGAGTAGCTCGATGAGAGTGAATGCTTTTGGGCCGTTCCGCGTTCCGCGTTCCGCGTTCCGCATTCGCTTCAGCTCCATCGTTGCATTTGCTCGGGGAACGGACATTGCGCGCAGTCGGAGTTGTCTTGTAAGCAGAAGTCCTCGTAAATCTGGAGGAGGCCCTGCTGGTGGGCGACGGTGCGGAGAAATTGCCGCCGCCGCGGATCTTCACCGAAGAGCCGCGCCGCGCAGGTTTCGAGCCGACGGTTCGTTAGGCGGGCGGGCAACTTGGCATATTCCGGCCAGACTTCCTGCGCGCGAGCATGCCGGAAGGGAAAGACAATATTAGCGATAATTTCGGTGATGCGGCTCTCGCCGATGAGGGCCATTTCCGCGGAAGCAGCGGCGGAACTTAGGGTGTAGTGGAGGTCCCAATAAGGATGCGCGCGCGCGCGAAGGAAATTTCGCGTCACCGCCAGACTTTTCTTCCCTAACGATGTCCGAAGTTGCGGCCAGTCAGCCGCCAAAGTGGCGAGCGCGGCGAGCCGACGCTGCGGATGATTGAGTGGGCGAGTGCCAGCCAATCGCCAGGTGCGTGGCGGCAAGACGAGTCGTTCCAGCTCCGCTCGATGCGGCCACCATTTGTCCCAGAGGCCGCGCAGGTAAGGTCGCGTCTCTGGGCGGAATTTCGCTAGATTCGGCGTTTCGAGAAATCCGGCGACACCAAAGAGAATGCCTTCCATGTCGTTAGGCGAAGCGCGCAGCATCGCCAGCGGAAGGCGCTGGGCGAGGAGCGTGAACGGCAGCTTGTTTTGCTTGTAGCCTAACGACGTCGCCAGCTCTTGAAAGAGCATTTCGTTGAGGCCGTGAATTTCCGCCAGCCGTTGTAACCGCTGCGTTTTGCGCGTGAGTCGGAATTGCGCCGCGGCGTCGAGAATGCCGTTTACTTTTTCCTCCGGCAGATCGCGCAGCCGCGCATGACAGCGACCAGGTCGCGCGAGTGGCAGGTTACTCGCCAACGCCGCCGGCAAGGTCGCGGGATCGACCCTTACTTGGGGGACATTGCGATGCGCGCTGGTGCGACTGAAGAAGTCGCGCGTGCCGCTCTGCGTGAAAACGTGCAGCACCGTCTCGTCGAAAGCCGGATTAATACCGTGGCCGTGCGTCTCCCAATTCTGATCGGCGAGATCGAACTCGATACTTCCCCTAACGATCTCCCCGCCATCGATTCGAATCGAAGCGTCGGAGAAATCCGGACCGGCCGCGCGATTCCAGGTGCCGAATTGCACGATCTCGATCGCTTCGCCCGCCGCCCCGATGAAGCTTTTCCCGAAGTCGCCGGCGAACCAATGCGCCTGCAACTCCAGTTCGCTAAAGTTTCGCGGCAGGGGCAAGAGCGCCCGCTCGCAGATTTTCGCCGAGGCGCGAATCTGCGCGTAACGCTCGGCGTCGGGGAACATGGGCGCAGCCTAAATCGCGGCCGCTCCGCCGGGCAAGCTGGAAAGCATTTCCCCGCGATTGGCAATTTTGCATTGCATCGCGCGCGCCGGCTCGCTACACCGCCTGAATGAAACCCCGCCTCCCCCGTCAAATTTGCACGGGCCGCAGGCTCGTACAAAACCAACAACAGAAAGAGAAAATGAAATCGAAAAGCATGTTAGTTACCGGCGCTTGTTTCGCGGCGGCCGCGCTCTGCGCGGCATCCAGCGCATTGGCCCAGGAGAGTCCGGCCGCCCCCGAAGCCAGCGCTTCGGCCGCGACGATGAAAAAGGAAATGACGAAATCCGAACGGGCGATTCCCTACCACGGGAAAATCGCTTCGGTCGACAGCGCCGCGAAGACATTCACCATCACCACGAAAAGCGGTACCAATCGCGTGTTCATGATGACGGATGACACGAAGATCATGAAAGACGGCGCCGCCGCCACGATGACCGATGTCGCCGCCGATGAGATGGTGCGCGGTCAGTATTGGAAGAAATCCGACGGCACCATGGTCGCGAAAAGCGTGATGCTCGGAATGAAGGGCAAAGCGATGCATCATCACAAAAAGAAGATGATGGAAGGCGAAGCCTCCCCTTCGGCCACGCCGTAACTGGCCAAACGACTAGTTGCCAAGCCCGCGGCGGACCCCTTCGTCGCGGGCTTTTATTTTTCCTCGACGGCGCGCAGGGCCACGCCGAGATCCTGCACGAAGAGGGCGTACTCGCGATGGCGCGATTCTTCATCCGGTTGCCGAAGGAGCGAGGAAGGATGGACGGTCGTGACGACGCGCGGCGCCAGCTCCGAGGCGAGGACTTTCCCGCGCTCGCGCGTGACGCGAAAGGAGGAACCGAAAAGCGCCTTCGACGCGGTCGCGCCAAGACAGACAAGGACGCCCGGCCTCACGATGCGCAATTCCGCTTCCAGCCACGGTCGGCAGGCGGCGATGTCGCGCGAGCTTGGCTTTTGATGGATGCGACGTTTGCCGCGCGGTCCCCATTTGAAATGCTTCACCGCATTCGTCACGTAGACCGTGTTGCGATCGATGCCGGCTTCCTCGAGCGCTCGATCAAGCAGCTGTCCAGCAGGCCCGACGAACGGTTTTCCCGCCAAATCCTCCTGATCGCCCGGCTGTTCGCCAAGGAGCATGAGCGCAGAGTGCTTGCCGCCTTCGCCAAAAACGGTCTGGGTCGAATTCTTGTAGAGGGGGCAGGCCGTGCAATGCGCCGCCGCTTCACGCAGAGTCGTTAGGCTGGAAGTCTCCGGCGCAGGCGCACGTCGCCACTCCTCGCCATCGCTCACCGCAATTCTTGTAGCGCTCCTTTTCATTCTTTGTTCAGAGATTCAGGTCGGCGCGACTCGTGGCGTTGCAAAAATTCTGCCGCGAGTGCGCGGTAAGCTTTCGCGCCCGCTCCGCTCGGGTCGTGCTCGAGGATACACTTGCCGAAGCTCGGCGCCTCGCTCAGGCGGACCGTCCGCGGGATGACGGTCTGGTAGACCCGCTCTCCAAAATGTTCGCGAACCTCGGCCACGACCTGGCTGCTGATGTTCGTCCGGCTGGCGAACATCGTCATGAGAATGCCTCCCATTTCGAGATGCGGGTTGGCGCCGGAATCGCGGATGCGCTCGATCAACCGAACGATTTTGACGAGACCTTCGAGAGCGAAGTATTCGCACTGGATGGGAGTGAACAGCTCATCCGCCGCAGCCAGAGCGTTGGTCATAAGAATGCCTAACGATGGCGGGCAATCGAGGAGCACGTAATCAAAGGTTTGATCCTTGCGCAGAATCTGGAGCGCTTGGGCAAGACGGGTGAGGTGATCGTTCATCCGCGCGATTTCGATTTCCACGCCGGCGAGATCGAGATCGGCGGGGATGAGGAACAGATCCTGGAGGCGGGTGGGGAGAATTCTCTCGCTGATGGATGCCTCGCCTAACAAGGGTTCGTAGAGGCTCTGGCCTTCGATTTCCTGCAGACCAAACGAACTGGTGGCGTTGCCTTGGGGGTCGAGATCAGCGAGCAAGATGCGCTGGCCGCGTTCGGCGAGAGCGGCCGACAAATTGACGGCGGTGGTCGTCTTGCCGACACCGCCCTTCTGGTTCGCGATCGCGACGACCTTCATCGAGGGACGATCTGTGTCCGCAGTTCGAAGGTGCGGCGGCCGTCTTTTTCCTGCCAGAGAAGGTGCTCGGGGTCAGGCAGCATTTCGGTGACTTCAAGCTCGCCGGCTTTGACGAGCCAACGGTGAAAAATCTCGAGAAACAGGTAGCTCTCAAGATCGATATACACAGGCTTTGTATCCTTATCGCGGCCTTCGGCGCCGCTACGGCGGAGGGCCGCTTCGGTCGGCCGGATGTAAATGTGGCGCGGCAGACCGCGGCGGGCGCGTAGCCGTTCCACCGCGATGACGAGATCGCGCGAGATCCCGGTGAAATTTCCCGCGCCCAGTTCGTCGAGTGCGACAGTCCAGGCGCGCCGTTGCACGATGACGTTGCCGCAGCGCAGACGCGGGGTGTTTTTGCCTAACGAAAAGCTGAAAGGATGAAAGCCGAGCGGGATGATCCAGTTGCGGGCGAGCGAGCCCAGGTATTCGCCGGAACCGCTACGCTGCAAGCCGACATCGCCGCTCGATTTATCGACGAAAACTTCCACCTCGGCGGGAGGCACGCTTCGCCAAGCAGGATGAGCCCGTTGTGGCGCGACGAAAATGCTGAGGTCCGGCAAGGCGTCGAAAATACGGACGGTGGTGGCAGCGGTAAAATCCGCGACAAAGATGCCGAAGTGCGGGCTGGGTCGACCAAAAGCAGTTTTCGATAGGGCCGCGGTCAGCACATCTTTCTCCGGGCAGGACCAATAAAAGCCGTGATGAAGCAGGGCCACGGGCGGGTGCAATTCCGCAAGCACCCATTGGTATTCACCGCGGTCAACAGCCGCAACCGACGATGCGGAGAGCTGCAAGTCAGCCGATGGATAGGTATACTCATCGAAGCGCGGAAACTCGAAATTTCGCCTGACGAAAAGACCGTCTTCGGCGCTCAGTTCGAACTCGACCAGAGCGCCGCGTTGGCTGAAAATCTCCCGAAATTTTACCCTGACTTCCTGGAAGGCAAAATGGGCGAGAACCACCAGCCCGGGCCCGGTCAGGGCCATCTTCGCTTCTGCGCAGTGCCGCAGAAACGCAGGCAACGGCACGGCTTCTTCGTGGCCCGGCATTTGTCGAAAGAGCCCGCGCAATCCGGCCGCGACGCGGCTGGCCACGTAGGCGTAGTTGTCACGCCAGAGATCAATCCAAGGCGCGGCTTCCACCGCGACTTCGTCGATCAGCTCTTCCCCGATTGAGAAATGGCATTCACGAAAACATTCTTCGCCGATGGGGTTGGTGGCGGAATAGAGAAAGCGACTGGCCGTTTTCCGCGAGCCGAGCTCCTCAAGCCGGTCGGTCGCTTCGTCGATGATTTTGATGCGAGCGTCGGTGTCGGTAATCGCAGCAAATTTTTTCGGGAGCGCGACGATCGGCTGCAGTCGCTCGAGCCAGCGCGTCCGCGCTGCTCCATAACGCCAATGGGCGATCTGGGCGATGAGCTGGTCAAAAGCACGAGGATCGAGGGCGGGGACTTCCAGCTCCCAGCGGATCAGATTTTGCCGGTGGAGATCGGCCAGAATCTCCATGTCTATGCCTAACAAGTGGGCCGGGGTCGCACCGTCGCAAGCGTGTAGGACGGCGAGTGTCTGGCGATCAAGCGGCTCAGTCGCGCCCGTGTCGGCAAAGATAAAGTTGCCGCCTTCGATCCGGCCATCGGGGTGCAACCGCGGCGCAAGTTCGGCGCGGGCTTCCGCATCGGCATTGACCGCAGCCGCAACGCCTAGCGCAGTCCAGCGTTCGAGGAATGCTTCGCGTTGTGCAATTCCAGGCGCAGGCCCCAAAGAGAGAGCTCGAACACCTTCCTGGATTGTTCCCCAAGCGTGCGGTCCGAATTCACTGAAGGTATCGTTCTTTGCACAAACGCGCTGAAGATAAAGAAGCAAACGTCGTTCGCGGGCGCGCTCTTTTGTCCTGCGCGGTGGCAGGTTTACGCCTTCGCCGGGGCGCTTCTCGCGCATCTCCAACAGTAGGTCTTTGATTCCCTTCGCAGCGAAAACAAGATAGCGCGAGAGGATGGACGGAGCCGACGCCATCAGCGCGTACCGAGCCCTTGCCAATTCCTTCGCGAGGGCATCGTCCATCTTGGCTTCCGCTGCGGCGAGAGCGGCGGATTTTTCCCAAAAATCAGCGAAAGCGCGCGAGGGCGCATCCACTCCCAAAGGCACGACTCCCTCACGAATTGCTTTGCGCCACGCCCGGACAAATTCCTGCGAAAGATTCTGTTGCTGCGAATCCAGAATCGACTCAACCGTCGATCGCTTGTTCGCCAGCTGTTTCTGCATCACGACCAGAGCGGGCGCCGCACCGGCGGTCGCTCTGGTCGAGACCTTCTCGAGAAGATCGAAGGGTATCCCCGCCATCCGGATCAAAAAAATTGGTGCAACGCGGTAACGGACGTCGGCCACGCCTGAAGAGAACAGAACGCGTCGGAGAGACAAGCAAATGTCTCAAAGAGAAGACGCGCAGCCTTGCGCCTTGCCCGAAAGCCTATTCGCCGACCAAAGGGAGGCGGATCGTGATTGTGGTGCCGATGTCGGGAGTGCTGTCGACTTTGATCGAGCCGCTGTGATCCTCGACCACCTTTTTGGTGATGTAGAGGCCGAGGCCGGTGCCGCTCTTGCTCTGCTTCGTGGTGAAATACGGATCGAAAATCTTCGCAACCTGTTCGGGTCTGATCCCACTGCCGGTATCCGTGACCCGGACGTCGACATAGAAATCCTTACGAATGCATTGGATCATCACCGTCCCCATTTTCTCGGTACTTGCCTGGATGGCGTTGATGATCACGTTCTGGATCGCGCGGGTGATCTGGACCGCTTCGCCCATGAGATTACAGGCGTCCTCCGTTACTTCCGATGTCAGTGCGACGGAGTTCTCTTTCGCCATCTCGTCGACACTGCCGACGACTTCGCGCACGATTTCTGAAATGGAAATGAGTCGGTGCGGAGCGGCCTCGACGCTACCGTAACTCTGCCACATCGTGAGGAGGTCACGGCATAGGCGGACGTTCTGCTCGATGATTTCGAGCTCTTTGTTGGTCCCAGGAGTCTTGGCGCCCTCCTCTTTCTCAGAATCCTCCAGCTTCTTCGCAAGTAGTTGGACGTAGCCCCAGACGATGGTGAGAGGGTTGCCGATATCATGGACGAATTCGGCGGAAGCCTGACCCAGGGAAGCGAGACGCTCTTTTTGCGCCAGCTCTTGCAGAAGCCGGTTGTTCAGTTCTTTGATCTCATCGGCGGCGGTTTCGCTTGTGCGATGAACTCGAGTGCGCTCGACGTTGCGGCTGATGACCTCCCGCATTTCGCGCGCGTCAAAGGGCTTGCTGATATAATCGTTAGCGCCTAACCGAAGCGCTTCCTTGGCCGTTTCCAGCGCGCCGAAGCCGGTTAACATAATGACGGAAAGGTGCGGATCGATCTGGCGAATCCGGCGCAGCCCCTCGATCCCGGTGACGCCCGGCATCCGGATGTCCATGACAATCGCGTCAGGTTTTTTTTCTTGAAGGAGTTGGAGGCCTCGTTCCACTGAATCAGCAGTGTGAACCTGATAACTAGGCTTCAGCAGCATCCGCAGGCTTTCGCGCGGACCCATTTCATCGTCGATGACGAGGATTTGCGGGAGTTCAGCGGTGGAAATCATTGCTTCCCTCGAAAGAAGCTAGCGACGTGCCTTCGGAAGAGGAAATTCGGTAGAATGAATCGGTTGGATCCATTTCGGGGCCGAGGGTTCCGTAATTTTGGAAGAAACGCAAGGTACAACTTGTGAATAACTTTTTGGTTTCATCCCGAGCGCTTTGGAGAGAAAACGTATGGCCGCGGCCGAGTAATTGCTTAGACTGAATAACTGGCGCGGCAGGGAGAGACAAAGTTCATGCGTGATCGTAATCGGGTGGTGGTGACAGGGATGGGCGTGCTGGCGCCTAACGGAACTGGATTGAAAGCATTTTGGAAATCGCTCGTCGCGGGCGAAAGCGGAATCGGTCCGATCACGCTTTTCGATGCGAGTCGGCTAAAGAGCCGCATCGCGGGGGAAGTCAAAGGATTCGACGCGCTCGACTACTTCGACCCCGCCATGAAGCCTCGCCGTATGGCTCGACATACCCAAATGGCTTACGCGGCAACTATGCTCGCCCTTAAGGACGCTGGGCTTGATCTTGATAATCTTGTCCTGCCGAGCCCAACTCCGGTCATCATTGGCGTCAGCACAAGCGCGCTCGACGTAATCGAGCGGGTCTTTCATCGCGTCGCAGGAGCTCGCCCAGATAGCGTAAATCCCTTTTCGCTCGGAGCCTCCAAACCGCAAGCGGTCGCGAATGTTATCGCGGACCGAATCGGCACCTACGCACATGCATCTACCGTCTCATCTGCTTGTCCATCCGGCCTGGATGCAATTGCTAACGCCGCGGCGATGATCAGAAATGGTGAGGCCGAAGTTGCTATCGCAGGCGGCACCGATGCCCCAATTACTCCTCTGGCCATGGCGAGTTTTAGTGCTGCGGGCATGAGTTCCTTATGTAACTCCAAGCCGAAGACTGCCAGCAGACCGTTTGATCGAAGCCGTGACTCTGGGGTGATCTCTGAGGGAGCGGGAATTCTGTTCCTCGAAAATCTGGAGCACGCTGAAGCACGCGGCGCACGTGCCTATTTAGAAATAGTTGGATTTGGTATGCAGCGCGACGTCGATCCGGAGCATCCCGCTTCTGGGCTGGAACATTCCATGAGAATGGCGTTGGCCAATGCGGGGTGCTCCGCATCCGAGATCGACTACATTTCAGCTTACGGACCTGGCCATCCCGTGCTCGATGCGGCAGAGGTTGCCGTTATTAAGAACGTGCTGGGTCAACACGCCTACGCCATACCGGTGAGTTCCATCAAGGGCGCGACCGGCAATCCGTTAGCCGCTGCGGGTCCACTGCAAATCGCCGCGTGCGCGCTCAGCATGCAGGCGCAACTGGTGACCCCCACAGCAAACTACCAGAACCCTGATCCCGCATGCGATTTAGACGTAGTCCCAAATCGGGCGCGAAAAGCCCGTCTCAATACAGTTTTGGTCAACGTTCGAGGTCTTGGCGGTAGCGCCAGCAGCATGATCTTGTCACGGGTCGGGCAATGACCGCCGCAACAAGCCTACCTACGATCGCGGCGATGGGCCTTCAGTTGGCTCTTGGAGTTGCTGTCTTCCATTCCAATCCGAAGCGACTACCTAATCAGTGCTTTCTCATTCTCTCATTGGTTATTTGCGGCTGGCTTGGCAGTCTGTTCGTCGCCTTTAGCAGTAATAGATATTGGTTAGCAGAATTGGCAATCCGAGAAGCCTCAGTCGCTGGCGTTCTCTACCTAAGTTCGATGAATCTCCTACGGCTCTCCGTTCGCAAGGACATGAGAAGCTGGCGGAAAGTTTTGTCAGGTTCCGCGTTATGGTTGGGGCTGGCTGCGATCATCGTTCTCCTTTGTCAGACCCATTGGTTTTTGAAAGGCGCACGCATGTCGAGCGGCCCTGGACCAACGGCAGCCATCCCAACCTACGGGATCGGAATTCGAGTTTATACAATATACTTCCTTGGGGCGTTTGTGGCTCTGATCATTGGCACGTGGCGGGACCTGCGAAGGACATCCGGTAGCGAAAACGCGGAACTCGCGTTCATCATGATGGGGGGGATTGTAGGTTTGGCATTTTCACTTCTCCTCGCGCTAGTTCTACGTCATTTTTTAGGGGAATCGCGGGCGCTTTGGTTCGCTCCTTTTCGTGTTTTTTTCTTTAGCCTGGTTGTCGGCTATGGCATCGCGACCCGAAGAATTCTTGAGGTCGGCTACTTCATGCGGCGGGCGATCGCCTACATGCTGCTGGCCGCATACCTGATCGGCCTTTACCTCTTCATTTGGTGGTTAAGTATTTCAGTTTTCGTCCCAATCTTGGGCAACGGCGGGCGCAGCCTCTCTCACGTTATCGCAGCCCTCGTCATCGCCTTCGCGATGGCGCCCGCCCGCGGCGTTTCACAATCGTTGGCAGAACGCCTTTTTGTCGGTGCCCGCAGACTCGATTTTCAAGCGACGATGAAGCAGGCGACGGCCATCCTTCGTTCCGTCACGACGCTGGCAGATTTGCTCGATCGGTTTGGCCTAACGATCGCGCAAGCCGCCGACACGGATCGGGTTTTTATTCTTCTTCCTGAACCAGACTTTTTCGCCCAGCAATATCCGGCGGTAGAAGCGAGCGCGCGGATGACGCGGATCGAGCTGCATCAGGACCAGGCCATTATTTCTCAACTTTCACGGACGCAGGAACCGATCGTCCTCGACGAGCTGCACCGCGTGCGTTCGACCCCGCAGTTGGAGCGGGTGCGCAAACAGATGCGGTCGCTCCAGATCGCAATCGCAATGGGCATTTTCTCCCGCGGAAATCTTGCCGGTTTGATGCTCCTCGGTCCGCGTCGTTCCGGCAGAATTTATGGCACGGTGGAGCAGAACGCCCTCGGAGTTCTTTGTGGCCAGCTCGCGGTGGCGATCGAAAACGCCCAACTCTTTACCGAGGTCCAGAACGCCAAGATTTACAACGAGACCCTGCTGCAGAACCTGACGACCGGGGTGGTGGCGGCGGACCGCAACGAAGCCATCACCGTTTTCAATCACGAAATCGCAGAAATCACCGGCCTTACTTCGCCTGACTTGCTTGGCCGAACAATCGCCAACCTGCCGGAACAGCTGCGAGAAATTTTGAGGACGACCTTGAGCACGGGCGAACGGCAGGCTGATCGTGAGATCATTGTTCGCGCAGGCGAGAAAATATCGGTTTTGCGCGCGAGCAGCTCGCTTTTCCACAATCAAAACAGGGAACCACTCGGCGCCCTCATGGTCTTGACGGACGTGACTGCGCTGAAGCGGCTCGAAATGCAAATCCGCAGGAGCGACCGTCTCGCCAGCCTTGGGACGCTTTCCGCCGGCATGGCGCACGAAATCAAGAACCCATTGGTCTCGATCAAGACTTTCGCCCAGCTTTTGCCGGAGCGATATCAGGACTCTGATTTTCGCGAAACTTTTTTTTCTCTGATCGGTCACGAAGTCGATCGGATCGATTCGTTAGTCAATCAACTCCTCCGTTTCGCGCGCCCAGCCAAGCCGCTCCTCAAACCTGTCCACGTCCACGAGGTGCTGGAAAAGGCGCTCCTCCTCGTCGGGCACCGGCTTTATCAAAAAGATATTAAATTAGTTCGTTCCTGGCATGCGGAAGTGGATACTATCCGGGCCGATGCGGACCAAATTGAACAAGTCTTCCTCAACTTTTTCATCAACGCATTGGATGCGATGAAAGCGGGTGGTTCTCTCACCGTCTCGACCGATTTAACGTCCACTGAATCGTGGCCTGCGGCTCTTCCAACTCACGCCGGCGACGTGCAAGAGATCCTTCGCGTCACCGTGCAGGATGATGGTGCCGGGATTAAGCCCGAAGATGTGCCGCATGTCTTCGATCCCTTCTTTACGACAAAAGATTATGGTACCGGGCTCGGCTTATCCGTCGTCCACGGCATTGTCCAGGAGCACGGCGGGCAGATCGAGGTCGAGAGCGAGCTTTCTCGCGGTACCCGCTTCCATATTCTTCTTCCTTTGGCTCGTTTCCAGGCGGAGGTCGCAGCCGCATGATTTCACCGGCTGCGTGTCTTCTCTATACACAAGATCGGGACCTCGTTAGGCGAAGCCGGGCCTTCCTGCGCACGTGCACGCTCCTTCGCCACGTCGAGGAACCGGATCGCCTTACGGCCGCCCTGCAGCAAAACAATCCCTCAGTCCTTCTCATCGATTTGCGGGCGCAGGAAAGTCGCGCGCTTCTCACGCAGGTGCAGGCGGAATGGCCACGCGTTGTGATTATCGCGCTTGGCACACCGCAATCGGAGCCGCTCCGCGATGCGGAGCAATCCGGAGTGTATGCCGCGGAAGATCTCGCTCTCGATCGCCGCCATTTTCAGGCCCTCGTCGGTCGCGCCCTCAATCACGTTCAATTGCTTGAGGAAAATGATGCGCTTCGTGAAGAAGCGGTGCCGGTGCGCGCGCAGACCTCGACACCGGCTCCGAGTCCCGTGGGTTCTCCGGAGGAAACTTCCAGCAAGCCGCTTTCCGTATTGCGTTTTGCGCGCGTCCTCCATCGGGGCGAAAATGTCGAGAGCCTGATGCACCGCGTCGTGGAAGGTCTCGCTGATGCCGCGATGGTTTCTCGCGTCGGTCTTTTCTCCCGGGTGCGGCGGAGCGAACGCTATCGCCTACGCGCCGGCCTGCACTGCCTGCCGGAGACGAGTGAGCTGGAATATCGCGAGCGCGATCCGCTCGTCCGCTGGTTCGAACTACACGCCCACCTCATCGCGCGAGCGCACCTCCCCCAAGTCAGCGACCTAAGCGAGCGGCAACTATTGCGCCGCGCCCTCGATGCTTTTGGCGCGGAAGTCATCATTCCCCTCCACGCCGAGGGTCGCATCTCCGGCTGGCTCTTTTTCGGCTACCGCCTCACCGGTCAACCTTTCGATTACTCCAGCCTCGAAGGTCTCATGCTCCTTGCCGACCATGTCTCGACCGTGCTCACGAACGCGCGCCTACAGGAGGAAGTGGTCTTGCAAAAAACTCTCGCTGAAACGCTGCTCGAGACGATTCCGCCAGGCATTGTGGCGGTGGATGAAGAGGCGATCATTCGCTGGTTTAATCCGACAGCGGAAGCCATTCTCGGGATCGCGGCGGCCGATGTTCTCGGTCACCCTGTCGAACGCGCCGGCAGCCGCCTCGGCGGCGCCCTCCGGGAAGCGCTGGAGACGGAAGGCTCGCTCTTGCCCGAGCGTTGGATCGATCCGAAAACGCGCCGCATACTTGCCGTGCAAACGCGCCGCCTCCTGCACGATCGGAATTCGTTAGGCGCGGTCGCGGTGATTCAGGATTTGACCCCGGAAGAAAGTCTTCGTCACAAGCAGGAATTGGCCGATCGGGCGGCTTTCTGGGCCGATCTGGCTGCGAGCATGTCGCACGAAGTCCGCAACCCGCTGGTTGCAATCAAGACTTTTGCGCAGCTCCTGCCCGAGCGTTTTGACGACCCTGATTTTCGGCGCGACTTCAACGAGATCGTCGTGCAGGAAATTGAGCGCCTCGATCGTAGCGTCACCCAGATCAACAATTTCGCGCATCCGCCGGAATTGAATTTCCAGGCGATCGATCTGCGCTCCCCAGTGAAAAAAGCGGTCGAAATGGTGCGTTCCCGTTTCGTGCACAACGGCTTCTCGGTCGAGCAAACACTGCCCGAAAATCTTCCCAGAGTGGTGGGCGACGAAAACGCCCTCGCCGAGGCGTTCGCGCACCTAGTGACGAATGCAGCGGAAGCGATCTTCGGTCAGCCGAAAGCACAAATCACCCTTTCCGCCAAACCGATCCGCGACGGCCAGCACACAAGTGGAGTCGTCGTGACTGTACGTGACAATGGCCATGGCATTTCGGCGGACTTGAAGGACAAAATTTTCTCGCCCTTCTGCACCACCAAAGCACGCGGGATGGGCTTGGGTCTGCCGATCGTGAAGCGGACCGTGTTCGACCACAACGGTCGCGTTGACATCGATTCGACCCCGAACGGCACTTCAGTGAAGGTGATGTTGCCAACGGTCGAGAACGGCGTGTAAGGCGACCAGGCCCAACGACGCTCGATCTCCATCAAGGCAAAATTTCCCCAATTCAGCGCCGCAATCCGCCGTCGAAGGGAAAGTAGGAAACTGACGCTCAACATCGGGGGCCGGAATTTCCGCGGCCCCGACGACGACCCGGAAGCGGTCCAAGATCCATCATCCTGTCGTCGGAAAGGTGGTGCTTCTCGCCGTTTCTTTAGGCTTTTGTCCGGCGCCGTTTTCCACGTATCTTCATTTTCATGATCGTCACCA
The DNA here is from genome assembly GCA_036493915.1 of Chthoniobacterales bacterium. GTDB lineage: Bacteria > Verrucomicrobiota > Verrucomicrobiia > Chthoniobacterales > UBA10450 > Palsa-1392. The sequence continues at coordinate 44,425 of DASXPA010000129.1, forward strand.
CCGCGCAGCTCTACAAGGCCGCCTACGGCAAATTCGCCGTCGGGGCCTATAACGTGAACAACATGGAACAGATCCTCGGGCTCTTTCGCGGCTGCATGGAGAGCAAAGCCCCCTTCATCATTCAGCTCTCTAAAGGCGCGCGGAAATATGCCGACAAAAGGATGCTCGAAGCCCTCATCCGCACGGCCGAAGGGATGTATTCGGAGTCGATCTTCGCCGTCCATCTCGATCACGGCGACGAAGAAGCCTGCTACGATTGCATCGACTCGGGCTTCTACAGCTCGGTCATGATCGACGCCAGCCATGCGCCTTTTTCTGACAACGTCGCGATCACCAAACGCGTCGTCGATCGCGCACACCCGAAGGGCATCAGTGTCGAAGCTGAGCTTGGGCAACTCGGCGGCGTGGAAGAAGATATCCAGGTCGACGAAGGTCACGCTTCCCTCACCAACCCGGACGAGGCCGTCGAGTTCGTTAGGCAAACCGGTTGTGATTCCCTCGCCGCCGCCATCGGGACGAGCCATGGCGCCTACAAATTTAAGGGCAAACAAGGACTTCACTTCGACGTCATCGAGGAAATCCAGAAGCGGATTCCCGGCACACCCATTGTCATGCATGGCAGCTCGAGCGTGCCAATCGATGAAGTCGAACGGATCAACGCCGCCGGCGGCAAACTCGATCCTTCCGCGCGCGGCGTGGATGAAAATGAATACCTGCCTGCGGCCAAACTCGGCGTCACCAAAGTCAACATCGACACCGATGGCCGGCTTGTCTGGACCCGCGTGCACCGGGAGTTTTTCCGCGACCATCCCGAGGAGTTCGATTTTCGGCCGCCCGGGAAGATCTTCGTCGAGGAATACGCGAAATTCATCGCGCACAAAAACGGAAAACTTGGGTCAGCCGGTCAGCTCGAAGCCGTGCGCGCCTCTCTTTAGCGAAACCACACCGCCAGCTGTCCGCCGTTCTTCCGGGACCGCCGTCCTCAATTTGTTTTGCGGTAGTCATGGGAGCCTTGTCAGTCTTGCGCGCTGAAAGGCAGTGGCCAATCGCGACAGACTCTCGAAGGTGGCCCGGGTCGCTTCCAGTTTCGCGCCCGAAATTCGGACGAGCGCCGCGTTAGTTTTTTGTTCCAACCGCCGTTGGTATTGCACCTGCTAAGCTAGATCGCGATTGACTCATCCTGTGACCAGGCTGCCAAAGCACCATCGATTTGCCGTCGTCCTGAGGGCGTTTTCCCTCCTCCCGACGCCGGCTATTCGGGCGCAGGACATTCCGCCGCATGAGACTTACATTGTGAGTAAGGCGATCCGCGCCGGCGGCTTTGGTGATTTAGCCGCGGACCTAAAGAGAGTGATCGAACAGGGTCACAGAGGATGGCGGCGTCCTCCAACCGGATGACCAAATCTACGTTCCGCAGCGGCTCGTGAACTTCTAATTTTATGCAGACTCCGGCTCACGAACGTTCCAGCCCCGCCTCGGTCACGACCGCGATCATCACCCGCCTCCATCGCTACAGGGCGCTTCTCCGGCGCCGCTGGTGGATTCCTGCTCTTACGATCTGCCTCGGGCTTTTCGTCGGAGCGTGGATGATTTACCAGGCTCCCAACGCCTTTCTCTCCACGAGCAAGATGATTGTCGTTGGAAAACTGAACCTGAGTCAGAACGCCGTTTATAGCGAAGACACCGACAACTTTTACGGCACGCAAATTCAGCTTATGGAAAGCGATGCAGTGCGGCAGGGCGCCGCAGCGCTCGTGCGCGCGACTCACCCGGAACTTCCCACCTCCAAGGTCACTGTCTCGGTCTCCCAGCGGCAACGCACCTCCATCTTCGAGCTCGAGGCCGTCGGTCGTATCCCCGATTACACGCAGGCTTTCCTCAACGCCGTCATGCAGAAGTATCTCGATGTGAAGAAAAGCATGCGCGCCGATGAAGGCAGCCACGTCACCACCGCTATCACCGAGCAGTTGGTCCAGGTCGAGAAAGACCTGCGCGCTGGCGAAGACGAGATGCAGGAATACCAGAACCAAAACAACATTGGCCTGCTCCAGGGCGAAGGAAACGGCGCCTCGGCTTATGTCGTCAAACTCAACCAGGAGTATGCCCGCCTAAAGATCGAGCACGACATCCTAAGTCTGCTCGATCTCGATCAGAATCTCGATCGCCAGCAAACTGCTGCGGCCAAAGCCGCGCAGGGGGTCGGTCCCGCTCCGGGAGACGGCATGCCTTTCGACATGGGGCCGGAGGGCGACTACCTCAAGGCAAAGAAGGCCGTGCAACTTCTGAAGGCGCAGCGCGACATCCTTTCCAAGGACCGGCGCCCGAAGCACCCCAGGATCATTAGGCTGAACGATCAGATCGACCAACAGGAAAAGCTCACCCAACTCTATCGCCAGGACGCGGTCGAAAAGCTCGAGATGCACCGTAACTCGATCGCCAAGCAAATGGAAAACCTCCACGCGAACATCTCTGAGTTGGAGAAGAAAGCGCTCGATCTCAACCAGCGCGTGGCGCAGTTCAACCGCATCAAAGACAAGGTCGACCGCCAGAAGACGCTTTACGATCGCCTCACCAACAGTCTGAAGGATGTCAACGTCTCCCAGGCCGTCGACGGCGGCGATCAGGTCGGGATCATGGAGAATGCCACCACGCCGGTCTCGGTCCGGCTGGGCATGGTCAAGAGCCTTCTCATCGGATTTGGCTTTGGCGCTTTCGTCGGCCTCGGCATTCTCCTTCTGCTCGATCGAATCGACGATCGCATGGCTTCCTTCAGCGAGTTCCAACGTCACTTCAGTGAGAACATCCTCGGCCAGATTCCCAAGGAAAAGGCCAAAGGCAAAGTCGCGCTCCTCCAGCCGGACGACGCCCGCCACATTTTTGCCGAGTCTTATCGCAACGTCCGCTCCTCCATTTTCTTCATGCCTTATGAAGGGCCGCGGCCGAAGACGCTTCTCATCACGAGCGCCGTGCCTAACGAAGGCAAGTCCACGATTTCCTCAAACCTCGCCATCACCATGGCCCTTTCCGGCGCGAAGACCCTGCTTATCGACGGCGACCTATGTCGCGGTACATTGCGCGACGCCTTTGAGATTCATTCCAAGGTCGGCTTCTCCGAAGTGCTCAAACAGGAGGTCAATTGGCGCGAGGTCGTTATTCCGACGTCCCTGCCCAGCCTGTTCATCCTCCCCCGTGGAAACACTCTATCGCAACCGAGCGAACATCTCCTTCACGAATCGACCGACGACTTCCTCAAGGACATCTACAATCACTACGACTACATCATCATCGACAGCTCGCCAGTGTTGGCCGCGAACGACACAACTAGCCTGGCACCGAAGATTGACGCCACCCTTTTTGTTGTCCGCCTCTCCTACACCTCGGCTCGCCTAACGAAGAAAGCTCTCGAATTACTCTACAACCGGCAAGTCAATGTCCCTGGGGTGATTCTGAACTACGTCGACACGTCACTGCCGGAGTATTATTACTACCAATACGCGGAGTACTATAACATGCCTTCATCCGCTACCTCGGCGGCCGCAGAGGAAGAGACTTTTCGTTCCGCGGACAAGGAACGCGTCTAGTTGTAGGCGGGAACCGTGACCCCAACCGGTGCGATGGAGACCAAGCTCGCGAAGCAGGGTCAGCGCCTCCGACGACAACTCCGGCGGCGGCGGCACGGGCCTTCCAATTTGCCCAGCGGGGCAGCCGCGTCGCGACCGTCCAGCTGATTGGTCTTGCCCATGGGATTTTGCTCGTTAGGCGAATGGAGCAGTCCGGAATTTGCGACTCCTCCGCCACTCGTTAGGCCGCTACAGGAAGTTGACCGAGGTGGCGACTGAAAGCGGCGACAATGAAGTGCACGGATATGTCGTGGTGCGCGGTCGAACCGGGCGGCTGCGCTGCGAGTTGGATCATCACGCGTTTCCAGCGGTGGAGGTTTTTGTCGAGAAACACAATCGTTACTCGAATTGGGAAGCGCGCGTCGCGGTGGCCAGGAGCTGGGGCAAAGTGTCGATCAGTTGCAGAGCGCGACCGTGGCGCAGCGGCGAAAGTTAAAGCAGTGCTCGCAAAGGTTGCCTTTTCGGCCGCTCCTCCGTCTTCTCTACCTTTAGTCTGGCAACGCGGTTTCTTCGATGAACGCGAAAGCTCCTACTTCGCGCGCATGCACGGATTTTACGAGTTCCTCTCCGTCGCGAAAACCTACGAGCTGGAAAAGCAGCGACGCTCAGCCTGACCTCGTTCAAATGTTATCACTTTGAGAGGAGCGAAGAATCTCGCGGGATGCTCTTGACGTTGCTTGTCGAGGTCCTTCGCTGCGCTCAAAATGACAAATTCCTAGAATTCCGCGCTGCCTGGCGTGCGCGCGAAGGGAATGACATCGCGGATGTTAGCCACGCCGGTCACGAACATGAGCATGCGCTCGAAACCAAGCCCGAAGCCGGCATGCGGCACCGAGCCATAGCGCCGCAGATCAAGGTACCACTTGTAATCCGCGAGGTTCATATTGTGACGGCGTAGATTTGCCTCGAGGACCTCGAGACGTTCTTCGCGCTGGCTACCGCCGACGATTTCGCCGATGCCGGGAACGAGCAAATCCATCGCCGTGACAGTCCGGTTGTCATCGTTTAACCGCATGTAAAACGGCTTAATTTCCTTAGGATAATTGAAGACGGTGATGGGACATTTGAACTGTTTCTCCGTCAGCCAGCGCTCGTGCTCCGATTGCAGATTGAGTCCGTACTCGACCGGGAATTCGAACTTCACTCCGCTTTGCCGCAGCAGGTCGACCGCTTCTTCGTAGCTGATCCGCTGGAACGGCCGCTCGATGACAAACTCGAGGCGTGCGAGTAGTTCCTTGTCGACGAATTTTGCGAACAGCTCAAGATCGTCCCGGCAGTTGTCGCGGATGTCGCGCACGAGGTACTTCACAACTTCCTCGGCCAGATCCATGTCGCCCTGCAGATCGCAGAAAGCCATCTCCGGCTCTATCATCCAGAATTCGTTCGCGTGGCGGGAAGTGTTCGAGTTCTCCGCGCGAAAGGTCGGGCCAAAGGTGTAAACCTTCGAGAGCGCGCAGGCAAAGGCCTCCGCTTCGAGCTGACCGCTAACGGTGAGATAAGTCGGTCGGGCAAAAAAATCCTGCACGTAGTCGACTCCGACGTCGCCAGGCAAGAGCGGCGGCTTTTGCGGATCGAGCGTCGTGACCCGAAACAACTCGCCGGCGCCTTCGCAGTCGCTCCCGGTGATGATCGGTGTGTGCACGTAAACGAAGCCGCGCTCCTGAAAGAATTGGTGGATCGCGAAAGCGAGTCGGCTGCGCACGCGGAAGATGCAGCCGAAGAGATTCGAGCGCGGGCGCAGATGCGCGATCTCGCGGAGGAACTCCGGTGTGTGTCCCTTCTTCTGCAGCGGATAGGTCTCATCCGACGTGCCGACGATTTCCACTTCTTTCGCGACCAGCTCCCAGCTTTGACCCTTGCCCTGCGAGGCGACGAGCACTCCGCGCACGGCGATCGAGGCGCCGGTGATGAGCTTCTGCACGGCGGCATAGTTAGGCAGACTCTGCTTCGCGATGACCTGGAGGTTGCGGAGCGAAGAACCGTCATTCAGCTCGATGAAGGAGAAATCCCTCGCATCACGTCGTGTGCGCACCCAGCCTTGCACGAGCATTTCCGCGACTGGTGCGGAGCTTTGCAGCGCGTTCTTTATCGATGTGGCCGTGAGCATCGGAGGAATCTGCCGGAGGCTGGCCATTCGACAAGCGAAAGGCGCGACGGCTTTTCTCTGCAGCCTGGCAGACTGCCGGAAAGTTCGTTAGGCGTGATGGCTTACCGCGGTCGCACCATCGCAGAGCATGCTTTCGACGCAGTTCACGAGATCGCAAATCTCGAACGGCTTGGCGATAAAGCTGTAGCCATCGAGGAAGCCGACGGTGCTGATTTTCCCATCCGAAGCGAGGCTGCTCACGAAGATAATCGGCACGTCCTGCAGCGCTGGGTCGGTTTGCATCTGGCACGCCAGCTCACGCCCGTCCAGCTCGGGCATAAGGACGTCCAGCAGGATCAAATCCGGTTGAAAGTGGCGCGCCGAATGAAGCGCGCGGAGGCTGCGGTTTTCCTCCTTGATCTCGTAGTGGCCAGTCGCGTCGAGGGCCTGCCTAACGAGCGCGGTGAGTTGCGGCTCGTCGTCGATCAGGAGAATGCGCTTCGGGAAAAACATAATGCGGCTCTATGGGAATTATAGCAAACGCTGTGCCACCTGATTTTGGTCGCCGCGGCTTACCTAACGAACTCTGGAGGCAACTCCGCCTTTTTAATCCTGCCTCCTATGCTTAATTGCTATCTTGCCCTTATGCCGAGCCAAACGAAGAAAGTCCCCGCCCCGCCGAATTTCGAGGAGGCGATGAAACGCCTCGAGGAAATCGTCGAAAATATGGAAGCGGGCGACCTTCCTCTGGAAGATTTGATCGTGCGCTACGAAGAAGGAATGAAGCTGGTGAAGGTCTGTCAGGAACGGCTCACTGCGGCTGAGGAGCGAATCGAAATGATCACCCGGAACAGCGCTGGAAAAGCGGTCGTAACAGATTTTGCGCCCCCGCCCGTTCCGCCCTCGTCCACCCCCGCCGTCCTCGCGGAAAAAGGAGAACCGAAAAAAGATGTCGACGTCAGCCTCTTCTAAAACGCCTAATCAATCGCCACGCCTGCTCGAGGGTATTCGCTCGCCCGCGGACATCAAGGCGCTGCCGGAAGAGGACCTCCCGCTGCTTGCCCAGGAAGTACGCGACAAATTGGTCGAGGTACTTTCGCAAACTGGCGGCCATCTCGGGCCGAACCTCGGCGTCGTCGAGCTCACGATCGCCCTCCATCGCGTTTTCAATACGCCTAACGATAAGTTGGTCTTCGACGTCAGCCATCAGGGCTACGTCCACAAAATGTTCACCGGCCGGCTCGATCGCATCCAGACGATGCGGCAATACCAGGGCCTCAACGGTTTCCTCCTCCGCACCGAAAGCGAGCACGATGCTTACGGCGCGGGCCACGCCGGCACCGCTCTCTCCGCCGCGCTTGGGATGGCGGTTGGGCGCGATCTGCGCGGGAGCGACGAGAATGTCGTCGCGGTCGCGGGTGACGCCGCGTTCACCTGCGGCATCAGTTACGAAGCACTCAATAATGTCAAAGCGCAGACGAAGCGATTCATCGTCGTCCTCAACGACAACGAATGGTCGATCGCGAAAAACGTCGGCGCGATCGCGAACTACCTGAACAACATCGTCACCAATCCAACCTACGCGCACCTGCACGAGAAAGCCGGCCGTTTCATCAAAGCGATCGCGGGTGGCCGCGCCTTGCATCTCGCGCAGAAGGTCGAGGAAGGCTTCAAGAACTTGCTCCTCCCAAGTGTGATTTTCGAAGAGCTCGGTCTGCGCTACTACGGCCCGATCGACGGCCACGACATCCCACTGCTCACCCGCACCTTCGAATTCTTGAAACGCCAGGACGAGCCGGTTTTACTTCATATCCTCACGAAAAAAGGCAAAGGCTATGAACCCGCTCTTGCCAAGCCGGACAAGTTTCACGGCCTCGGGAAATTCTCCGCCGCCACCGGCGAAACGGCGAAAGCGCCGCTCCCAACGTACTCGGAAACTTTTGGAAAGACGTTAGGCAAATTCGCCGACACCAACCGCAAGATCGTCGCCATCACCGGCGCGATGCCGAGCGGCACCGGCCTCGGCCTTTTCCAGCAACAACATCCGGATCGCTACTACGACGTCGGCATCGCTGAGGAACACGCCGCGCTTTTCGCCTGCGGTCTCGCCACGCAAGGAATGAAACCGTTTCTCGCCATCTATTCGACTTTCATGCAGCGCGCCTACGACATGATCATCCACGACATCGCGCTGCAGAATCTCAACGTCGCGCTCTGCATGGATCGCGCCGGTCTCAGCGGCGACGACGGCCCGACGCATCACGGCCTCTTCGACATCGGCTACCTTCGGCACGTGCCCAACATCGTGCACATGCAGCCGAAGGATGAAGAGGAGTTCGCTGACATGCTTTGGACGATGGCGAATTATCACGACGGTCCCATCGCAATCCGCTATCCGCGCGGACCCGGCATTGGCGCGAAGCCGAAAGAGACGCCGAAGTTGCTCGAGATCGGTAAAGCAGAAGTGGTGCAGCACGGCAAGGACGTCGCCATCTTCGGGCTCGGTAACATGTTCGAGATGGCGCAGGAGGCGTCGAAAAAACTGGAGGCGCAAGGCGTCTCCGTCGCGCTCATCAACCCGCGCTGGATCAAGCCGCTCGACACCGGCACGATCGAATTTTTCGCGCGCGGTGTGCAAGTCGTCTGCACAATCGAAGACCACGTCCTGCACAACGGCTTCGGCTGCGGTGTCATGGAGCATCTCTATTCGCAGGGCATCCAGACGCCCGTCGTGCGGATCGGCTGGCCCGACCAATTCATCGAGCATGGCAGCATCCCGGTCCTGCGCGAAAAGCACGGCCTAACGAGCGACGCGCTCGTCGAAAAGGTATTGCCGTTGTTGAAGAAACCGCGCGAGAAAACCCGCCCGCACGCGGCGTAATTCAAACAGCCGAACAGGCTGTGTTACGATTCGAACGATGAGCGCGATCGAAGCGTCCGGCCTAACGAAAGTTTACCGGACCTACCGAAAGGAGAGCGGACTCTGGGCCTCGGTGAAAGGGCTCGTTAGGCGAAAGCACGAGGAAACTCGCGCCGCCGACAACATTTCCTTCACCATCGAAGAAGGCGAGCTCGTCGGTTTTCTCGGTCCGAATGGCGCCGGCAAAACAACCGTCCTGAAAATGCTCTCCGGCCTGCTCAATCCGACTTCCGGCGGAGCGCGCGTCCTCGGTTTCGTACCCTGGGAGCGGCGCGACGAGATGAAGCGGCAATTCAGCCTCCTCATGGGCCAGAAAAACGCGCTCTGGTGGGACCTGCCGGCGCAGGAATCTCTTGAACTCAACCGTGCGATCTATGGGATCGATCGAGAGCGCTTCAAGAAAGTCGTCGGAGGCTTGAGCGAGCTCCTCGATGTCACCGACAAGATGAACGTGATGGTGCGCGAATTGTCGTTAGGCGAGCGAATGAAAATGGAGCTGATCTCCGCGCTCATTCACGAGCCGCGCGTTCTTTTTCTCGATGAGCCGACCATCGGCCTCGACGTCGTGAGCCAACAGCGGGTACGCGAATTTCTCCGACAGTACAATTCCGAGCATCGTATCGTCACCATGCTCACGAGTCATTACATGCAGGACATCGAGGAACTCTGCGACCGCGTCATCGTCATCGATCACGGGAAGATCTTCTTCGACGGCCCGCTCAGTAATATCATCGATCGATTCTCCGGGCACAAGATCATTAGCCTGACGTTCGACGAAAAACAGGAGCGCGACTTCGCGCAGTTTGGCGAAGTGGTCGAGCAAACGCCAGCGAGCGTGCAGCTAAAAGTCCCGCGTGCCAACGTCACTGACGTTGCCCGCCAACTTCTGAGCGCCTGTTCCGTCTCCGATATCAACGTCCAGGAACTCCCCGTGGAAGATGTGATTCGCCAGCTCTTCGGCGAATACAGCGTCGAGCAGCACCGTGCAGGAGCGGTGAATTAACGGTGTGGCACATGCCCTCTCGCTGTGCTACACCCACGCCCGCGCCATCGATTCCCGGAGCTCGTGCACATAACCAGGGTTCACCTCAAACTGCGTCGTCGATAATTCCGCCTGTATCACCTGCTCGCGATAAGGTTTGCTTTCGACATAACCGGCCGCGAGCAGCGCGTTGATCACATCGGTCAGATCTGCCGCCGGCATCTGAGTGTGCTCGATCAACTCCGCCCCCGGCGCTCCCTCGGCGAAGCCAATTGCTTTCAGGACGGCGCGTTCCCGGCCGCTCAGTTTGATTCGGCGCATCCCGCTCATCGAGCAGGTCGCATACCCGTCGGCGCCTTTACTCTCGCAGCGCGCCCGGTAAATTGGCCGTCCCATGCCGCTCGCGGAAGAACAGATCAAAGAAGCGCTCAAGTCGGTCAAATATCCCGGCTTCAGTCGCGACATCGTCTCCTTCGGTCTGGTCAAAGGCATCGACCTCGGCGGTGGTGACGTCATCGTCCAACTTGCGCTCGCCACAAACGACCCTGCCGTTCCACAGACGATCAAGAACGAAGCCGAAGCCGCGCTCCGGAAAATTCCTGACGTGCGCACCGCTAAAGTGCGGATCGACATTCAGGCGCCGCCCGCCGGCAGCGGCAGCGCTAACATCGGCGCGACCAAAATCAGCGGGATCAAACACGTCATCGCGATCGCCAGCGGCAAGGGCGGCGTTGGCAAATCGACCATCGCCGCCAATCTCGCCGTCGCTCTTGAGCGAACCAAAGCCGTCGTCGGACTTTGCGATTGCGACATCTACGGCCCGAGCATTTCTCTCATGTTCGGTTCGCGCGAGCGCCCCATGGCGACGGAGGAAAATCGCATCGTTCCGATCGAGCAATACGGCCTCAAGCTCATGTCGATGGGCTTCCTCCTCGACGACGCTTCACCGGCAATTTTGCGCGGGCCGATGGTCACGCGTTACACGCAACAATTTCTCCGCCAGGTTGAATGGGGCGCGCTCGATTATCTTGTGCTCGACCTCCCGCCCGGCACCGGCGACATCCAGCTTACGATCGTGCAGACGGTCGCGCTGGCCGGCGCCATCATCGTCACCACGCCCCAGGAGGTCGCTCTCCTCGACGCCCGTAAAGCCTCCACCATGTTTGAGAAAGTGAACGTCCCGGTGCTCGGCCTGATCGAAAACATGAGCTACTTCCTCTCGCCCTCCGACCACAAGCGCTACGACATTTTCGGGAGCGGCGGCGGCGAGCGCGAAGCCAGGCGCATCCGTGTGCCATTGTTAGGCCAGATCCCGATCGACATCGCGACGCGCGAAGCGGGCGATCGCGGCATGCCCATCACAGCCGAAGCGCCGGAGTCCGCGGTCGCCACGGAATTTCTAAAAATCGCACGCCGCTTGCGCGATGAGCTGCCGACTTAAGCTTGCCAGCAGGACCCGGGTCTTGGTAAATAAACGCTCCACTGGTTCGTCTAATGCTTTAGGAAAGAACCAGAGATTCTTATGAAAAATTCCGCGGAAGGGAATGCGCCTGAAGAAGGCGCGCAGTTCCTGAAAAATTCAGTGCTCTACAAGGAGTTCCTCGCCGAGCGCGAAGAAATTTTGAAACATAAATGGATCGAGAGCGAGAAAGCCGGCTCCGACATTGGGTTTGAAAAAGCGTTGCTCGACTGGATTGTGAAACATCGCTCCAATTGGCGCGAACGAAGACTGCGCGAAGTGCGGCTGGCGAAAACGCCCGCCTGAGTTTCGCCTGCTTCCTTTAAAGTGATCCCGCGAGGTCGCGAAGGAAATGAGCACAAAAAAATCGCCTAACGAAAAGACCGCTGCGCGCATCTTCGATGCGGAAACGCTGCGGCGTGCGCTGCGGCGTATCGCGCATGAGATCATCGAGCGCAATCACGATCTCCCGGCGCTGATCCTCGCCGGTATTCCCGCCCGTGGTGTCGAGCTCGCGCAACGACTCGCCGCCGGGATCGAGGCGATCGCCAAAGTGCGCGTCCCTACCGGCGTCATCGATGTCTCGATGCATCGCGACGACGTTCGCCGGCGTGGCACACTGCCGGTTGTTCGGGCATCACAGCTGCCATTGCCGCTCGAAGAGCGCAGCGTCATCATCGTCGACGACGTTCTCTTCACCGGCCGCACCTGCCGCGCGGCGCTGGACGCAATCAGCTCTTTTGGGCGGCCGGCTTCTATTCAACTTGCCGTCCTCGTCGATCGCGGCCATCGCGAACTGCCGATCCGTCCCGATTATGTCGGCAAGAATTTGCCGACCTCGCCTAACGAACGCGTGCGCGTGCGGCTCGAAGAAACCGATCACGAGCCGGACGCCGTCTGGCTCGTGAAAATTGAGGCAACAAAATGAGAAGCTATTTTTCTCCTAACGAACGCGTCAGCAACTCTGTGGCGTGCACATGCTCCGCCAAAAACTCTTTGGTTTTGTGCCCCAGCAAACGCTAAATCGCCCATGAGTACGACCTGGACGCGCAAAGATCTTCTCGGGCTGCGCGAACTTTCCGCGGAAGAGATCGGTTTCGTCCTCGACACCGCCGACGCGTTCAAACAGGTCGGAACCCGCGAGGTGAAGAAAGTCCCCGCGCTCCAGGGCAAAACGCTCATCAACCTTTTCGTCGAGCCGAGCACGCGGACCCGCACTTCCTTCGAGCTCGCCGCCAAACGTCTCAGCGCCGACATCATTAACATTACCGCGGCCGCTTCCAGCCTAACGAAAGGCGAAACGCTCAAGGACACCGCGAAAATTCTCGAAGCGAATCACGCTGATCTAATCGTTCTGCGCCACAGCTCGGCCGGCGCGCCGCAGTTTCTCGCGACACGGCTCCGCTCCAGCATCATCAACGCCGGTGATGGCGCGCACGAACATCCGACCCAGGGCCTGCTCGACCTCTACACCATTCGCGAAAAGAAAGGCACAATCGACGGCCTGCACGTTGCCATCATCGGTGACATCCTTTTCAGCCGCGTCGCGCGATCGAACATTTTCGCGCTCCTCAAATTGGGCGCGCAGGTCACCCTTGTCGGCCCGAGCACGCTCGTGCCGCGCACTTTCGAAGAGCTTGGCGCAAAGATCACGCACGATCTCGACTCGGTTCTCCCATCAGCCGACGTCGTGAATCTCCTCCGCATCCAACACGAGCGCCAGCGTAAGGAATATTTCCCTGGGCTCGGCGAATACATTCGCTTTTTCGGCCTAACGAAAGAGCGCGCCAAACTTTTGAAACCCGATTGCCTCATCATGCATCCCGGCCCGATCAATCGCGGCGTCGAGATCGACAGCGACCTCGCCGATAGCAGTCGCAGCGTCATCCTCGAGCAGGTGACCAACGGTCTCGCCATCCGCATGGCGGTGCTTTATCTCTGCGGAGGCGTCCCCAGCTCATGAGCGCGACCATTATTCGCAGCGGCCGCATCATCGATCCGGCGAACCATCGCGATGAGATCGCCGACCTTCTCATCGTCGACGGCGCAATCGCTTCGCTCTCTCAACTCTCTACTCTCAACTCTCAACCCGACGAGATCGAGGCAGCCGGCCTCATCGTTAGTCCCGGACTGATCGACATCCACGTCCACTTTCGCGAACCGGGATTCGGCTGGAAGGAAACGATCGAATCCGGCGCGCGCGCGGCCGCAGCAGGCGGATTCACCAGTGTCGTCTGCATGCCGAACACCTCCCCGGTGGCCGACAGCCCGAGCACGATTGCGTGGATCAAAGATCGCGCTGAGCAAGTTGCCAACGTCCATCTCCTGACGACGGGTGCGATTTCGAAGAACCTCGACGGCGAAGAACTCGCGCCGATCGGCTCGCTCGCGCAAGCCGGAGTTGTCGCGCTAACCGATGACGGACACTGCATCCAGAATAACGAACTGATGCGCCGCGCGGTTGAGTATGCGCGCATGTTCGATCTGCCGCTGCTCGACCATTGCCAGGACTACAACCTCGTCGGCAACGGCGTCGTCAACGAAGGCTACTGGAGCACCCTGCTCGGGCTCCCCGGCTGGCCGGGCGCGGGCGAGGAAGCGATTGTCGCGCGCAACATTCTCCTAGCGGAATTGTGCGATCATCGCATCCATTGCCAGCACATCAGCGCGGCTGGAAGCGTGCGGCTCCTGCGTGAAGCGCGCGCGCGGGGGCTGAAAATCAGCGGCGAAGTTTGCCCACATCACATCGCCCTTACGGATGCGGCGATCGAAAATTTCGATACCAACTGCAAGATGAATCCGCCACTTCGGACACAGCGCGACATCGACGCACTCCTCGAAGGCATCGCCGACGGCACGCTCGATATCCTGGCGAGCGACCATGCGCCGCACGCGAAATTTGAGAAGGAAGTCGAGTTCGACGCCGCGCCTTTCGGCATCCTCGGACTCGAAACCGAGCTCGGGTTATTTCTCGACCGCCTCGTGCACCGCCACAAAACTATCGATCTCCCCCGCCTGCTCGCTCTCTATACGATCAATCCCGCGCGATTGTTAGGCTTGAAGAGCGGCACCCTGTCGTTAGGCGCAAGAGCCGATATTACCCTGATCGATCCAGACCTCGAGTGGATCGTGAACGCCGACACTTTTGCCTCCGTCTCGCGGAACACACCCTTCGACGGCTGGAAGCTAAAAGGTCGGGCGGTGCGCACGATCGTTGGCGGCAAGACTGTTTGGAGTTTGTAGCTACTCGCCGCTGAAGGTCTGCTCCAGCCAGTCGCCTGCCTCGCGAAACGCCGCGCCAAGAAAGATGCCCGGCGATTCTTGCGGGTTGAGGGAGACGAACGCGCCGAGGGAAAGCCAGGGTTTGCGCATTGCAAATCGTATTCGTTAGGCAAACGCGCGACCGTATTGCGACGGCGGATCCAGCTTTTGGTGGAGCGGGCGGACAGCATTGAGCGGCCAGTAAGGATGGCGTAAAAATTCTCGCGCCATAAGGACCAGATCGGCCTCGCCGAGGCGCACGATCTGGTCGGCTTGCGCCGGTTCCGTGATCATGCCGACGGCGCCCGTTGCGATCCCGGCTTCCGCGCGGATGGCGGCGGCGAACGGAAGTTGGTAACCCGCGCCCGTCGGTATCTTGGCATCCGCGACGTTGCCGCCGCTCGAGCAATCGATCAGGTCAACGCCTAACGATTTCAATTTTTTCGCGAGCGCGATCGAGTCGTCGCCGGTCCAGCCGCCCTCCCTCCAATCGGTCGAAGAGATGCGCACGAAGAGGGGGAACTTTTCTGGCCAGACTTCGCGCACCGCGGCAACCGTTTCGCAGAGAAAGCGAACGCGATTCTCGAAGGAGCCGCCGTATTGATCGGTGCGCCGATTACTGAGCGGCGAGAGAAAACTGTGCAGCAAGTAGCCATGCGCCGAATGAATCTCCACCACCTCCGCACCGGTCTGCAGAGCCCGCTTCGCCGCCTGCGCGAAAGCGTCGCGGATGTGCCGGAGTCCCTTGTGATCGAGTTCCTCGGGAGTTTGGTAACCCTTCGTGAATGGGAGCGAGCTTGGACCGAAGATCGGCGTCCAGCCGCCGTCCTTCACGCCTAACGGTCTCCCACCTTCCCATGGTCGCGCGGTGCTCGCCTTTCGGCCGGCGTGTGCCAGCTGCATTCCCGGGACCGCGCCTTGTTGCCTAACGAACGTAAAGATCCGCGCGAGCATCTCGATGTGCTCGTCTTTCCAAATCCCGAGGTCTTGCGGACTGATTCGGCCCTCCGGCACAACCGCGGACGCTTCCGTGAAAACAAGTGCGGCGCCGCCAACCGCGCGGCTCCCGAGATGGACGAGGTGCCAGTCGTTGGCGAAGCCGTCTTCACTCGAATACTGACACATGGGCGAGACGACGATGCGGTTGCGGAGTTCCACTTCGCGCAGCCGAAACGGGGAAAATAAATGGACGTCCTGATGTTTGAGCACGCTAACGAATCGCACAGACCGCGACTTTCGCTCGTTAGGCTAGCGGTCGGAAAGCGATTGTCTCCCAGGATTCGACATCGGTGTCCGATACGACTTTGCGCGGGCAACGAATCGCTTCGATCGCGGCGAAGGTGACGGACGCGAAGGGCACCGACAACGAAATGGCGAGCTGGCGTTTGCTTGCGGCCGGCAAATGTTGATAGAGTAGACTGAGATGCGGATCGAAGCCCGCGGACTTAATGCCTAACGAAACCCGGAGTTGTGCGAGCGCGGCGGTGAGTTCGAAGCGAACGAACAGTGTCTTGGTGAATTTCTCCGAGTAATCGACGCCAAGGATCGAGAGCCTGATCGAAGCTGCTTCGACTCCTTGTAATAGCGCCACCGAACCAAGGCCAAGAGTCAGATGCGGTTCGAAGATTGGCGCGTCGCGTTCCAACGCCAGCCACCGGATCTTCTCTCGAAACCAAGTGCGCGCGGGCTCGGCCGGCGTGAGCCAAAGGACAATCACCGATCCATTTGCCATCCTGTGAAGACTAGCGGAAGTGCGGGGAAATTTCGATGGAGCAACGAGGCCGCATGGTTAGCGTCTCGGATGCCGACGAACGTTCTTGGAACCGAACTGCGCGCGTGCTGCAGCGATCCGGTCACGGGATTTTATCGCGATGGTTATTGTCGGACCGGAGCGGAGGATGTCGGGCTGCACACGGTCTGCGCGGAGATGACGCGCGATTTTCTCGATTACTCGGTCTTGATGGGAAACGATCTCGTGACGCCACATCCGGAGTGGGGCTTTGCCGGGTTGGAGCCGGGCGATCGTTGGTGCATCTGCGTGTCCCGCTGGAAGCAGGCGCTCGACCGCGGCGTTGCGCCGCCGGTCGACCTGGAAGCGACGCACAGCTCGGCGCTGGAGCTTGTGCGCCTGGAGGAATTGCAGGCCCACGCCTTGCCTTCTCGTTAGGCGTTAGGCGCTAGAATGCCCGCAGGGCGATGCGCAGCTGATTGCGGCCCAGCTTCGCCAGACTCTGCGCGAGATCGAGCCGCAAGTTCCGCTTTACGACGTTACGATACTGGCGAACGAGCTGGACGATTCGCCCGCGCGCGATCGCTGATCACCTGGCTGTCGGTCGCCTTCGGCGCGCTCGCCACTCTTCTCGCGACGATCGGGTTGTATGGTGTCATTTTCCTTTTCGGTCGCACAACGAACCCGCGAGATCGGGATCCGGAATGGCGCTCGGAACGTAACGCGGCGATGTTCTGCGGCTGGTCTTGCGGCAGATTACCTGGCTGGTCCTGCTCGGTGGCGCAATCGGGGCGGCAATCCGTTAGGCGGAATGCGCGTGCTCGAAAGTTTGTTTTATGATGTGCGAGATCTCGATCCGCTGGCCTTCGTTGGCGCCACTTTGCTTCTCATCGCCGCGGCCGCGGGGCGGCTTATTTGAACCCGACTGTGGCCTTGCATTATGAGTGATTCGTTAGTCGCGGATCTTATAATTGAGTTGTCGCGCAAGCAGCCAGCGGACGCCGAACATGTCGATGGTGGCCCGGACAGCGCGGTTGCCGAGGCCGTACTTGCTCTGGCCGAAGCGGCGCGCGCGATGATTGACGGGCAACTCGAGCAGGCGATAACCGGCGCCTTTGACGAGCGCAGGAATGAAACGATGCATTCCTTTGAAAGGGACAAGCGTGCGCACGCATTCGCGCCGCATCGCCTTCAAAGTGCAGCCGGTATCGCGTACGCCATCTTTCGTGAAACGGCTGCGGACGAAGTTTGCGATTCGACTCGTCAGGCGCTTGACCAGCGTGTCCTTCCGTTTCGCGCGATAACCACAAACCAGATCGGCGCCGCTCCGTTGCAGTTCGGCGAGGAGGCGCGGGATGTCGGCGGGATCGTTCTGCAGATCGGCGTCGATGAGGATGACGATGTCACCGCGCGCAGCGTTCGCGCCGGCGTAAAGAGCGGCACTTTGCCCCGCGTTTTTTTCAAAATGGAGAACGCGCACTTCCGGCGACCTCGCTAGGCAAGCGAGACTTTGATCGGTCGAGCCGTCGTCGACAAAAATGATCTCGTGCGCGATCCCGGAAAGCGCGGCAGCCAGCTCCGCCTGCAAGAGCGCGACGTTCTCCTCTTCATTGTAAAGCGGCACGACCACAGAAACGGCCGGCGCGGCCTCGGACTTTTCGTTCATAACGGCATCGTCCGATAATCGTAGCAGGCCCAGACGCGGAGCGTGCGCACGAGCCGGCTGCCGGCGCGGACCTCGATCGTTGTAAGCGGTTCGATCCGGCTAAAACCGCCGCTGATGCTGCGAGGCGGAGGCTGCTCCTTCCCCTCCTGCAGATAGAGAGCGGTCCGGCCGACGAAGAGATTCACTCCCTGTTCTTCGGTATATACTTCGTTCGGATCGCGCACGGTGTCGGGCGGCAGCGGCCCGAACTCATCGTAGCGCGGCCAGAAGGAAAACTCGTTCACCATGTCCTGCGACTCCGGGATGTAAGCCGGCGGATGGCCCGGTCCTTCGACGCGTTTGCTAGGCAAATAAAACGCCAGCTCCGAGGCACGATCGCGTCCATCGGCGATAAGGAAAGCTTTCTGCCCGGTTTTGGTTTCGAAATCGCGCCGCACTTTGGCAACTGCATCGGACATGGCGCGCCAGCCGCGTAGCCGATCGGTCGGATCGCCGTGGCGACGTTGGAAGCCGCGGTCGTTCGTCATCAGACCGATGAGCAGTGCGCTCATGAGCAGACTGAGAACGAGCCCCGCGCCCGCCCAATTTTTCACCATCGTGCGCGCGGCGGCGCGCTCGCGCCAGTAGGAAACCGCGAGAATGGCGAGGCTAAGAAAAGCGAGCCCGTCCCAATTTGGCGCAGCGGCTTCGTTGAGCGAGAGCAGCGCGTAGAAGAGAAAAACCGGCAGCCCAAACCAGAGAAGATAAAGGACGGCGAAATGTCGTTGTGCGCGGCGCCAGCTCGCGATCACCGCCCAGGCGAGGCCGAGAAACAGAACCGGCGAATAGGTCGCGAAATGCGCGCCGAGGAAGGAGAGGAACTCGAGCGGATGAAATCCTGGGGCGCTGTTGAGACCGCCGCGCGAGCGAAGGTGCGCGAGCGTGATCCAGGCATGCTGTTCATTCCAAACGATCGGCGGAATCGTGCAGAGAGCGAAGACGAGCAGGAGCAGATAAAGATTTGGCCTGACGAATTCGCGACGCAGGCGCTGGACGAGAAGGAGGATCAGAACGACGGAGATGAGTTCGAGCGCGTTGGTGAATTTGCAGAGAAAACCGACTCCGATGAGCAGCCCGGTGAAGGGCCACCACCAGGAGAAACGCGGCGTCCGTTCGAGCGCGAGCCAGAAGGTGTAGAAGGCCGCGACCCAGAAAAAGATCGAGAGCGGATCGATCGTCATGACAAGGCTGCCGAGGTTGAAAATCGGCGTGACGTTGAGCGCGATAACGGTCCAGAAACCGGCGGTCGCGCTGAAGAGCCGCTGCGCAAAATAATAGAGAAGCAAACTCGTACCCGCAGCGAGAAGCGGACTCCAGATGCGCACGCCAAATTCGTTGTTGCCGAAGATCGCCGTGCTCGAGCGAATGAAGAAGGCGACGCCCGGGCCTTTGCTGAAATACGAAAGCGCTGGCCGCTGCGACCACATCCAGTAATAGGCTTCGTCGGGCGAAAGCTGGGTCGCACTCAAAAGCGCGAGCCGGATCGCCGTGAGGACGAGGATAAAAATCCAAACCGCGCGCGTCGTGCTCATGTTGCCTCGCGAGCGATGAGCCGCGGATGGCGCGCGAAAAGTTGTGGCGCCCAATGTTTCCCGACGACGGTCCAGAGTGCTTCGAGCAGCGCGAGGAGGAGAAAAGTTTCACCCGCCGCGAGCAGTAGTGTCGCGAGCACATCGCTCGGCCAGTGCGCGCCAAGATAAACTCGCGACCAGGCGATGGCTGCGGCGACGAAAAAATAGAGCCATCCCCAGCGACGATAAAAAAGCGCGAGCAGGATCGCGACGGTAATGTTGTTCGTCACGTGCCCGGACGGAAAAGAGGGTCCGGAGCGATTGCGATCGCTCGCATCGGAGTAGCGGATCGTCGGTTTCTTAAAAAGGGTGAGAAATTCTGGATGTGCCTTCGCGAGCTCGACCATGCGGACGCGCTGCACTTGTTTCGGCCGGCGGCGATCGACAAACTTCTTTAACCCGGCGGTAAACTGGCTATTCACGACGAGCGCGAAGCCGACGCAAAGAACAAGTGCGCGCGCATTGAATCCACCGAAGATCAAAACACAAAGCGCGAGCAGAGCGAGGAACGGCTTCCAAACTTCGATGTTGCTGATCGCGGCCATGAACAAGTCGAGCGCGGGCGACGTCCATTGTTGGTTGATTAGATGAAAGAGAGTTTGGTCCACGGGAAAAGGTCACCTAAAGCTGGGCAGCTATCATAAATGCGATGCGCAGTTGTCATCCTGAGCGAAGCGAAGATCTCACGGGCGATGTGTGACGCGCTTTGTCAACGCGACGCGCGAGGTATTTCGTGAGGTCCTTCCCTCCGCTCAGGATGACAATCCTACCCAGGAGATGATTCTTAACACTCAAAACTTAAAACATACGTTTATGCATCGATCGATCGCTCTCATCGTCGCCGGCGGCTTTGTGGCGCTAACGCTCCGCGCCGAGCCCGCCCCTCCTGCGCAACAAATTCTCAATCAGGTGCGGCTGCAACAATCGCAACAACAACTCGATCTCCGCGGCCAGCTCCGCTCCGGTGCAACTGTGATCCCCTTCCGCCTCACGCAGACCGGGCCGATCGTGCGTTACACTTTCGCGAATCCGCCGGAAATCCTGCAGCTGAAGCTCGGCGAGAAAGGCTCGCGCCTCGACTTCGTCAGCCAGAACAGCACTAAGCGCGTCGCCCCCTCCCGCCTCGACGACAAGATCGGCGGCACTGGAGTCACCTACGGCGATCTCGCGCTCAGTTTTCTCTATTGGCCCGACCCGCAACTCATCGGCTCCGATACCGTTCGGACCCGCGCTTGCTGGAAATTGCGGCTGCATCCCCCGTCGAAGAAGGCGCCCTATTCAACGGTCGTCCTTTGGGTCGACAAAGAGAGCGGCGCCATCATGCGGCTCGATGCTTACGATTGGAAAAACCAGCTCGCGAAAAGATTCGAGGTCGTCTCGGCGCAGAAAATCGAGGGACGCTGGTTTTTAAAGCAGATGCGGATCGAAGAAATGCAGCCTGGGACCGAGAAGGTCCAGACGCGCAGTTACCTCGAGATTAACAAGTAGCTCGGGGCGCCGCTGGCAGTTGAGAGACGGCGAAAATTTGCTACTTATTCCAGGCCATGATTTCGCTGCGCCATGCCTTACTAGTTGCTTTTCTCGGCCTCCCGTTGAGTGCCTACGCGCAAGACACGCAAAACGTTCCGCCGACCACGACCACAAAAATCCCGGATGCCACGCTCTATAGCGGAGCTACCGCCAAAGTCGTCGACCTCTCAAAATATTTCACCGATCCCGACACGACGGGCGTTTGCCTAACGACCGTGCTCGGAAGGATCGACATCGCTCTTTACGACCAGGCGACTCCCATCACGGCGGCCAATTTCCTCAAGTACGTAGACAACGGCCGCTACGTCAAGGTCGACCCGACGACCGGCGACCGCGCGCCGGTGTTTTTCCATCGCTCCGTCCCGGGCTTCGTCATCCAGAGCGGCGGTTATCTGGCCACGGTCAGTCCTACCAATTCCCCGGAAGTGAAGCCGACCAAAGTGCAGGCTTACGCCTCGATCAAAAACGAGCCCGGTATTTCCAACACTCGCGGCACAGTTGCGATGGCCAAACTGGGCGACATGCCCGACAGCGCGACGAGCGAATGGTTCATTAACCTCTCCGACAACGGTGGCTCGCCGAACAACTTGGACACCCAAAACGGTGGCTTCACCGTTTTCGGCCGCGTCTTCGGCAACGGCATGGATGTAGCCGACGCGATTGCAGCGCTTCCGACCTTTAATTTCGGCGGCGCTTTCTCCGCTTTGCCCGCGCGCAATTTTTCGATCAGCGATTCGCTCACCGTCACTAATCTCGTCACCATCCCGAACATCGCGCGGATCCCGGCCCTCATCTTTACCGCCACGAGCGATCATCCGGGAATCGTCAGCGCCGCGATTAGCGGCAGCAAACTGCTCGTGAAACCGAAAGGGCTCGGGACGGCCACCATCACAGTGACCGGAACGGACGTCGATGGCGCTGCCGTTTCGCAGTCTTTCTCCGTGACTACGAACGATTATCCGGTGCATCTCGCGAACATCTCCACCCGCGTCGTCGTCGGCACGCAGGATGACGTTTTGATCGGTGGCTTCATCGTCCGCGGGACCGGAGCAAAACGCGTTGCCATTCGTGCTCTCGGGCCTTCTCTGGCCAGCTCGGGCATCCACAATTTCCTCTCCGATCCGAAACTCGAACTGCATGACAGCAAAGGACACGTCATCGCCTCGAACGACAATTGGCAGAGCGCGGCCAACGAACAGGACGTGATCGACGTCGGACTCGCACCAAAGAAGCCTAACGAAGCGGTCATCCTAACGACGCTTCCCTCAGGAGACGGTGGCTCCGCTTACACCGCGGTCGTCAGTGGCGCCAATGGGAGCAGCGGAATTGGCCTCGTCGAAGTCTACGACATCGACAGCGGGCCAGGCTCGAGCGTGCTCAACATCTCGACGCGCGGCAATGTCGAGCAGAGCGACGATGTCATGATTGGCGGATTCATTGTCTCTGGTGACGGTTCTCAAAACGTCCTCGTGCGTGCGATCGGACCGTCGCTCGGCGATCAGGGAATCGATGATGCTCTAAGCGATCCGACCCTTACGCTTTACGATGGCGACGGAAATCAGATCGCTTTCAACGACAACTGGCGGAGCAGTCCAAACGCAAACGCGATCCGCGCCAGCACAATCGCGCCGAGCAACCCGAAGGAATCCGCCGTGCTTATGAACCTCGCCCCGGGAAACTACACCGCGATCGTGCGCGGGGCCGGGAATGCCACCGGGACGGCACTGGTCGAAGCCTACGCCTTGCAGGACAGCGCGACGTCCCCTTAGTCGTTAGGCACGCCGGCCTGCACGATTTGCGCAAAGCTGCGTGGATTGAGGCTGGCGCCGCCGGCGAGCGCACCGTCGATGTCGGGCTGCGAGAGCAACTCGCGCGCGTTATCCGGCTTTACGCTCCCACCGTATTGGATCCGGATCTTGTCCGCGGTCACGTCGTCCGACATTTCGGCGAGCGTCTTCCGGGTGGATGCATGCACCGTCGAAGAGGGCGCCCCTATTCCACGGTCATCCTCCTGGGTCGATAAAGGGAGCGGCGTGATCATGCGGCGCGACGCCTAACGACTGGAAAAATTTAGCTCGCGAAAGATCTGCAGTCGTCTCCGCGCAGAAAATTGAGGGGCGCTTGTTTTGAAACAGATGGGGATCGAAGAAATACAGCCCGGAACCGAGAAGGTCCAGACACGCAGCCATCTCGAGATCAATAGGTAGCTCGAGCATCGCTCGCAGTTGAGGAACGGCGAGAATTTGCTACTTATTCCGGCCATGATTTTCCTGCGCCATGCCCTGCTGATTGCTTTTCTCGGACTCCCGTTGAGCGCCCATGCGCAGAACGTTCCGCCGAAAGCCACCGCGACGATTCCGGACGCGACGCTCTATCGCGGGGCCGCCGCCGAGGTCGTCGATCTCTCGAGCTATTTCACCGATCCCGACACGACAGGCGTTCGCCTGACGACTGTGCTCGGGAAGATCGACCTTGCGCTTTACGACAAGGACACACCGACCACGGTCGCCAATTTCCTGAAGTACATCGACAACGGCCGCTACAAAATTACCGATCCGATCACCGGCGATCCGGCGCCCATCTTTTTTCACCGCTCGGTTTCCAACTTTGTCATTCAGACCGGGGGTTTTCTCGCCACGGCGAGCCCGGCCATTCCGGGGGCAGTTCGGCCTACGCCAGTCGAAACCTATCCTGCGATCCAAAACGAGTTCCATTTTTCGAACACCCGCGGCACGATCGCGATGGCGAAACTCGGCAACGATCCGAACAGCGCCACCAGCCAATGGTTCATCAACCTCGCCGACAATAGCGCCAACCTCGACAGCCAAAACGGGGGCTTCACTGTCTTCGGCCGTGTTCTCGGAGATGGGATGCAAGTGGCCGACGCGATCGCCGCCTTACCTATTTTCAACTTCGGTCCGCCCTTCGATAACTTGCCGCTGCGCGATTACACGAACAACGATTTCAGTCAGGGCAAAGCGGCCTCTCCTGCAAACACCGTGACGATTCCCGATATCAGTCGCACTGCGGCAGTCACTTTCACCGCGACGAGCGATCATCCTGCACTCGCCAAGGTTTTGATCAGTGGCACGAACCTCCTCGTCACTCCTAAAGCTCTCGGAACCGCGCAAATCACGGTGACCGCGACCGATCTCGATGGCGCGACTGTTTCGCAGAGTTTCAGCGTCAACATCATCGGCAACCCCGTGCATCTCGCGAACATCTCCACGCGCCTGGTCGTGGGGACGCGGGACGACGCTTTGATCGGCGGCTTCATCGTCCGCGGCGCGGGAACGAAGCGGGTCGCCATTCGGGCCCTCGGGCCGTCGCTGGCGAGCGCTGGCCTAACGAACGTGCTGGCCGATCCAAAACTTGAATTGCACGACAGCCACGGGAACATCCTCGCCTCAAATGACAACTGGAAGGATTCGGCTAACGAACAGGATATTGCCGATGTCGGGCTCGCGCCGGAAAACCCGAACGAAGCGGTGATTCTGACGTCCCTCCCGGCCAGCGCGGTCGGCTCCGATTACACGGCCATCGTCCGTGGCGCCGACGGGAATGGCGGCACCGGCCTGGTGGAAATTTACGACCTTGGGAGCGGCCCTGGATCGAGCGTTCTCAACATTTCCACCCGCGGCAGCGTCCAGCACGGCGATGACGTCATGATTGGCGGGTTCATCGTTTTCGGCGACGGCTCGCAGGATGTGCTCGTCCGCGCGCTCGGACCGTCGCTTACCGGGGCGGGCGTTGCCGGCGCCTTAAGCAATCCAACGCTGACGCTGAATGACGTCAACGGTAACCAGATTGATTTCAACGACGACTGGGAGAAGAGCCCCGACGCTGACAAGATCCGCGCCAGCACGATCCCGCCGACCAATCCCAAAGAGGCAGCCATTGTGCAGACGCTCGCGCCAGGAAATTACACTGCGATTGTGCGCGGCGCAGGCAACGCCACCGGGATTGCACTGGTCGAAGTCTACGCCTTGGCGACGCCGTAATGGTTGCGGCCTCCATTTGTTAGGGCTCCGCTCAAAATCTGAAGCTGGCCCGCGTGAGGCGTATCCTCAGGAGGGGCATGCTTCCCCATGTCCAAGATCGTCGCCGAGCCCGCCGACTACTAATCGTTAGGCACGCCCGCCTGCACGATTTGCGCAAAGCTGCGCGGATCGAGGCTGGCGCCGCCGACGAGCGCACCGTCGATGTCGGGCTGCGAGAGCAACTCGCGCGCGTTATCCGGCTTTACGCTCCCACCGTATTGGATCCGGATCTTGTCCGCGGTCGCGTCATCCGACATTTCGGCGAGCGTTTTCCGAATGAATGCATGCGCCTTCTGCGCCTCCTCGGCGGTGGCGGTTTTGCCGGTGCCGATCGCCCAGACGGGCTCGTAAGCGACCACGGTCTCGTGCAATTCTTTCGCGGCGACGTTGGCCAGACTTCCGAGCAACTGCCGCGAAAGAACCTGGTCCACTTCACCCCGTTCGCGTTGCGCGAGCGTCTCGCCGATGCAAACGATCGGTCGCAACACTTCCTCATAAGCCGCGTGCACTTTGCGATTGACGGTCTCATCCGTCTCGCCAAAGATTGCGCGCCGCTCGCTGTGCCCGAGGACGACGTAGCGGACAAACAGCTCGCGCAACATCGCCGGGCTGATCTCGCCGGTGAAAGCGCCGCTGCGCTCCCAATACATATTCTGCGCGCCGACTTTGATGCTCTGCGTTTGCGTGAGCAGCTCGGAAACTTTCGCGATCGCGGTGAAGGGTGGCACGATCACAATCTCGACCGTGTCGAGGTCATTGATCTCCCGCAGGAAAGTCGTCACAAATGCTTCCGACTCGCTCTGAGTCATGTGCATTTTCCAATTAGCGGCAATGATTTTTTTGCGCATCAAATGAGACGAAGTGCTGGAGTATCAGAGTAAGGAAGTAGCGGTAAGGGAGGGTAGGAAAAATCATTTCTCTACTACTCCTTGTTACTTAGTGCGGCGACGCCGGGCAGCTCTTTGCCTTCGATCAGCTCGAGCGAAGCGCCGCCGCCGGTCGAGATGAAGGTCATCTTTTCGGCGAGGCCCGCTTGTTTCACTGCCGTCACCGAATCGCCGCCGCCGATGATGGTAACTGCATCAGACTCGGCAAGCGCTTCGGCAATGGCTTTGGTGCCGGCGGCGAAATCCGCGATCTCGAAAATTCCCGGCGGGCCATTCCACAAGATCGTCTTCGCCTTCGCGATTTCTCCCTCGAAGAGCTTGATCGATTCCGGCCCGAGATCGACCGCCTGCCAGCCCTCGCGGACGCCGTCGTTAGGCGTTAGGCGGTTGGTGTTCTTTGTCGCCGCGCCGGCCTTGATTTCGTTTGTCTCCAGCGCGTCGACCGGCAGGAGAAGTTTTACTCCTTTTTGCTGAGCGCGATCGAGCAGCTCACGCGCGAGACCGAGCTTGTCTGCTTCCACCCGGCTCGCCCCAACCGGAATGCCCTGCGCTTTGAAGAAGGTGTTCGCCATCGCGCCGCAGATGAGAATGGTGTCGGCCTTGTCCATGAGCGCTTTGATCACGCCGATCTTATCCGAAACCTTCGAGCCGCCCATGATGACGAGGAACGGCTTGGCCGGTTGGGCCAGTTCTTCGTGAAGATACTTCAGTTCTTTCCCCATCAGAAACCCCATGGCCGCTTGCTTAACGAACCTGGTGATGCCCGCGGTCGAAGCATGCGCGCGATGGGCGGCGCCGAAAGCGTCGTTGACGTAAAGGCCGTCGCTCAGTTGCGCGAGCGACCCGGCGAACATGGGGTCGTTCGCTTCTTCGCCGGCGTAAAAGCGGACATTTTCGAGCAGGGTGACGTCGCCCTCTTTCATGTCGTTGACGATCGCTTCGGCGTCCGCGCCGATGCAGTCGTGGCTGAAAGCGACCGGATGATCGATCATCTCGTGCAGCGCGAGGCCGATCGGCCGGAGCGAATACTTCTCGACGGGCTGACCTTTAGGCCGGCCAAAGTGCGACATCAAAATCGTCTTCCCGCCATGGTCGCGCAGATATTGGATCGTCGGCAGGCTTTCGCGGATACGGGTGTCGTCAGTAATGACAACTTCCCCGCCGCGCTCTTCGGTTGGGACGTTGAAATCGACGCGGACGAGGACGCGTTTTCCGCGGACGTCGAGATCGCGAACCGACAGCTTACTCATTCCTTCTCCTGCCCCCTTTCGTGCTCGTGCTCGTGTTTCTGCTCGTGATCGGTCCGAGCGAAATACTCGCCGTCGTCCTCGCGGAGTAACTCGGCGTGCCCCGAAATTTTCGCTGCATTCCCATAAGCATCTGCACGATACGACTCAGTTGCTCCTTCTGAGCGGAAATTTGTCCTCCGCAATCAGTGCCCTCACGACCATGACATCGAGGCAGGCCGCGCATTCCAAAGCCGATCCGCGCGCGATCTCTAGAAGGCGCGCGCGGTCGCGGGCGGAGAACTTGCCGTTTCCTTCTGCGATGTTGAGCGAGATGCTCGTCGATGCGCGGTCGAGCTGATCCTTCACTGCGGCTCGCGCTGTGATCGTCGCAAGTATTTCGCCCGCCCAACTGCAGAAGGCAATGGCTTCGCGATAGACGTCGAGTTTCTCGTGGTCAAAGTAAGTTTTCATGGGCCTCGATCACGAGCGGGAGCACGATTACGATGAAGAGTTACGGCGCGATTAATTCCAGCATTTGCACGCAGCGGTTGCTGTAGCCCCATTCGTTGTCATACCAACCGACGACCTTCACGAACTTGCCCTGCGCCATCGTTAGGGCGCTGTCGAAAATGCAGCTGTGCGGGTTCCCGACGATGTCGTGCGAAACGAGCGGCTCGGCCGTGTATTCGAGCACGTGTTTGTAGCTCGCCGCTGTCGAGGCTTTTCGGAACGCCTCGTTGATCGATTCAACGGTCGCGTCTTTCTCCACAATCGCGGTGAAGTCGGTCACGGAGCCATCCGGCGTCGGAACCCGAAAGGCGCCGCCATTGAGTTTGCCTTTGAGATCGGGCAAGACCTCGCCGATCGCTTTCGCCGCGCCGGTGCTCGACGGGATGATGCTCACCGCCGCTGCCCGCGCACGCCGTAAATCCTTGTGCGGCAGATCGAGAATGCTCTGGTCGTTCGTATAACTGTGGATCGTGCTCATGAAGCCGTTCACGATCGTGAAATTGTCGTGCAGCACCTTGGCCAGCGGGGCGAGGCAGTTGGTCGTGCAGCTGGCGTTGGAGACGATGTTCATCTTCGCGGCGTTGTAGATGTCGTCGTTGATGCCCATGCAGATGGTGGCGTCGGGATCTTTCGCCGGGGCGCTGATGAGGACCTTCTTCGCCCCACCTTGCGTGATGTGCAGCTCGGCTTTGTCGCGCGCAGTGAAAAGGCCGGTCGACTCAAGGACGACGTCCACACCGAGATCTTTCCACGGCAGCTTGCCCGGGTCACGCTCTTTCAAAATCTTAATCTTTTGCCCGCGGACGATGACGTTTTCGTCGTCGGAGCTGATCTCGCCGTCGAATCTCCCATGCACCGAATCCCATTTCAGGAGATGCGCGAGAGTGTGGGTGTCAGTGAGATCGTTGATTGCTTTGACTTGCGCAACCTGTTCCTGAGACATGGCGCGGAGGACATTGCGCCCGATGCGGCCGAAGCCGTTGATGCCGAAGTTTGCCATAGAAAAGTCGAGAGTTGATGGTTGAGAGTTAAGAGCCGGCGAGGCGGCGGGAGTTACTCTTAGAACGCGCGCAAAGCTGAGGCAAGCGAATGAACATTTCCGCCCTCCGCGGCGTCGAACTTCGGCCTCCATGCAGTGTCTGATTCCTTTTCTTTGTCTCGGCCTCGTCACCGCTCCCGCGCTCGCGAAAACGCAAACCGTGCTCGTGCTCGGCGACAGCCTTACCGCTGGCTACGGCCTGAGTCGGGCGCAGGCGTTCCCGGCTTTGCTCTCGGAAAAAGCCGCGGACGCCGGATTCAAAATTCACATGATCAACGCCGGCGTGAGCGGCGGGACGACGAGCGGCGGGCTTCGCCGGTTGCCGCATTTGCTCCATCAACACCGCGTCGACGTGCTTGTGATCGAGCTCGGAATTAACGACGCCTTTCGCGGCGTGCCGGTGCCGGAGATCGAGGCGAATCTGCAGAAGATCATCGACCGGACGCGGGCGCGTTATCCGGCGGCGAAAATGGTCATCACCGGGATGCAATTGCCGCGGTATTCCGAGGAGAATTACGTCACGCGCTTCGGCACAATGTACGTCGAGCTCGCCCGCCGGAATCACGCCGCGCTCGTGCCCTTTCTCCTTGCCGGCGTGCTCGGGAATCCCGCGCTCAATTTGTCGGATCTCATTCATCCAAACGCGAGCGGGCAAAAAATTCTTGCCGCCAATATCTGGCCGGTGCTGGAGCGCGTGTTGCAGAAAACCTAGCGCGCCATCCGATCGCGCGCGCACACGCGAAGTAGCTGTATGGACCCAGCCGATCCGCACAATCTTCACGACACCGCCGATCAACCCGTCTGGGAGCGCATCGATATCGCGACCGAGGGCAATGATTGTGACGAATGCGTGCGCGCCTTGCGCGGGCCGCTCATGAAAATCAAAGGTGTGACAGAAGTCGTGGCCGATCCGATAAGCGAGAATGTCTGGGTGACGTTCGATGCGCGCAAAACGCACGCGCCCGATTTGCACGACGCCATTTTGAAAAGCGGCTACAAGCCCGCGCCGATTGCCGATTAACAAACTTTGCTCGCCCCTCGCGAGGTCTCCCGCCAAACTCGCGCATGAACGAATCCCTCGAGGAGTGCTTTGCCTTGATGGAAACCCTCGTCCAATGCCGCCAGCAGCCGATCAGCGTGCGATTGCGCAAGATCCGGCACAGATACTCGATGCTGCACGAGGATGTGTTGCTCCTCATATACCACCTCAGCAAAGTCGTTGTCGGGAACATCCTCGAGATCGGGCCCTATCTTGGCGGTTCCACGATCGCTGCCGGTTTCGGGGTCCGTGATTCGAGCGCGCTCAAAACGATCGTGACCGTCGAGCCCGGCGGCCGCTTTAAGCACCCGCGGCTCTCGAGCGAGGACATCCTGCGCGACTTGAAAAAAAATCTCGCCCGTCAAGATCTCGCTCCTTTAGTCACCCTCGTGCCCGGACATTCGGGAAAAGAAGAGACCGTGGTGGCGGTGCATCGGCATCTGCCACCTGCGAGCGTGGGCTTATTTATCTTCGACGCCGACGCCGGCATCGATCGTGACTTGCGGCTCTATCGCGATCTTTTTGAGGATCGCGCCTGGGTGGTCATCGATGACTACTACAGCGCGGGCGATGGCGAAAAAGCGGACCGGATTCGGCCGCGGGTCGACGCGCTCGTCGCCGCTGGGGAGTTGTCGTCGCTCGGTCTTTACGGCTGGGGCACTTGGATCGGGCGCTGGTGCCGTCGCTAATGGCCTGTCAGGAATTACAGAAAAGTGAACGCGCCCAGTCTGCCGAGGAAGCCATCGAGCCCGTCGACGAATCAGAACTCAAAGACTCTCTGCGCTGGGCTGCGGTTGCTGCTGGGTGAGACAATGAAAAGCGCCCAGTCCCCAGATGAGTTCACGACAATCAATCGGAACAACGCGCCGCTCCGGAAATGCTCGCTGCAAAACCGTCACGGCTTCGTCATCATTTGGATCGGCAAACGTCGGCAGCAGTACAGACTTATTCGCGATGTAGAAGTTCGCGTAGCTCGCGGGCAACCGCAGATCTTCCCGCACGATCTTTGCCGGCATCGGCAGCTCGCTTATCTCGAGCGGCTTTCCGCGAATCGTTAGGCGGCGCAGCCGCTCCAGGTTTGCCTGGAGCGGCACATAGTTCGCGTCCGATTCGCTATTTTCCACCACCGTTACCACCGCGCGCTCGCCGACGAAGCGCGTCAGATCATCGATATGCCCGTCGGTATCGTCGCCCTCAATGCCGTTACCCAACCAAAGGATTTCCTCCACGCCGAGATAATCGCGCAGCCGCTCTTCGATCTGATTGCGGCTGAGCTGCGGGTTGCGATTGGGATTCAAAAGACAACTCTCGCTCGTAAGCAAGGCGCCCGCGCCGTTCACGTCGATCGAGCCACCTTCGAGAATCATGCGTGGATAAAACGCCGGAAGGTCCAGTTCCTGGGCGACGCGTGTGGGCACGACATCATCGAGATCGCACGGCGGATACTTCCCGCCCCACGCGTTATAGTCCCAATCGATCACCGCGAGCCGCGGCTCGGGATCGCGCGTGAGAAAAATCGGTCCGTGATCGCGACACCACGGCTCGTTCGTCGGGATCTCGTGAAAGGTCAGGTTTTCGTTAGGCAACCCGTCGAGCACCTTGCGCGCCTCCGCCTCGTGGGCACCGTTACTCACATTAATGTTCACCGGCTCCGACTCGAGCAGCGCCGCGAGCATCGCGCGCAAGGTCGGCACGACGCGATCGTAGGAATCGGGAAAGCTGATCCCTTCGCGCCGCGGCCAGGAGAGCCAGGTGGCGGAGTGCGGTTCCCATTCCGCCGGCATTCGGTAACCGAGCGCGGCGGGCGTTTCAGGGTCAGACATCGTGAACCAAGAATATCATCCTACGTGTGCTCGTGCTCGTAGCCGTGCTCGCAATCGTCGGGAACTATGAATCGATTACGAGCACGAGCACCCGTAGGAATCCGTCAGGCAAACCGCCGCTGTTGCGCGGCGAGAAGCGGCGGAAAATCGAGGATAGTTGGCGAAGTCGTTAGGCTGAGCTGCTGCGCGGCAGCAGCTTTTAACTCCCTCCAGCGCTCCCACTCGAAGTCCGGCGCCGCCGCGGTGTGCCGCAAGAGGCTGCGCCACTCCATCTGTGCCCGCTCAATATCTCCGTAGCGCAGCGATTCCGAAGTAATTTTGTAGCGCCCGCTCGCGTTTTTCACCACTTCGTGAATCACCTCGGAAGCGCCTGCGCCATAGTGCACCGGCACTCCCATTTCCAAATAACCGGGATGATCGGCGCGGTCATAAACGGTCTGGCAAAGCGCGCCGAGCCGCCCGCCTAACGGCGAATCTTCGCCGGCAAAGCGAGGACCCGCGCGAATGTTCGCGAGATCAAAAACGAGGTCGTCGATCGGGTAGCATTCGTCCTCGAGGGCAGCGGCGATGGCGAGACCTTCACCCCCTTGATAAAAGCCAAAGATGATCCCGCGCCGCGTCGGCGCGCCATTCGGTTCGACCAAGCCGAGCCGGCGCCAGGCATAAGCGGGCGAGGCAACGATCTCGCTCGTTTGATCATGCTGCAATTCCGAGCAGCCGCGGCAAGGGGGCGGGATGGCTTCGCGTTCCGGCGGATCGAGGAGGTCGTTGCCTAACGAGTCACGGATGGCCGCGATCGGCACCGACGAGAAATCGATCCGGGTGGAAAGAAGCGGGCCTCGCCTAACGAACTCGCAGACGACCCCGCCGCCGCTCCATTCCGGCATCTTCTCCTGGACGCGTTCGAGCAGTTCCTTTTCCGGGAGCGACTTCCTTTGCAGGCGTTTGCGCAGCGGCTTCACCAGTTGCAGATCGGCTCCTGCTCGCAGCGCCGCCGCCAGCGGTAGTTCGCGCCCATAAATTTTTTTCTCCCCCAATCGGCAAAGATTCCCGAGGGGAAAGCGATCGAGGGTTTTCGGGAGACGAAGCAAGGGGACCCAGCGCTCGTCTTTCCGAGCCAGCACTGCGCCTAACGAGCTCGCAATCGGCTCACCGCGCGGTTCCCATTCGCCGCGACGGTTCAGGATTTCAATAAACGGGCGCCTCACGAACCGAGCGCGTTCCGCATCCACCCAAAGCCCACACGGCTTGGCCCCGGTGGCGAGCGAGCGCTCCACCCCGAGCGGCACCTTTTGCGCACTGAAAAGCGAACGGCTCAGCTCGACCGCGGCGGCAAACGGTTG
>DASXPA010000130.1:0-4598 GCA_036493915.1 Chthoniobacterales bacterium
CGCCTGCGCTACGTCGAGGTTCTTCTCGTTTCCGGGGAAACCGTGGAGCATGAGGAGCGTCGGATGCGGACCTGCTCCCGCCGCGATGTAGAGCTGGGCGTACATTCTGCCGCCGTGGCTCGGGATATCAGGCGACACGGCGAAGCGGGATGGGCCGCATCCGGCGCGGGGTCGGTTGTGATTGCCATGGGGGTCTCAGCGGAGAGCGGCGCTGGAGACGACGGGGAGGAGGAAGCGACGTGCGCCAGCATCCGAAGCGTCGGAGGGTTTTCGACGAACGGCTAATGTTGAGCGCCTCGTCGATCTCGCGCGGGACGATCAGCTTGCCCTGTGTGATGACGAGCGCGACCCGGCGCAAGGCTGTGATGTCGGTGGTCGGATCGCCGTCGATCAGGTCAGGTCCGCTCGTTTGCCGGCCGTAATCGAACCGCGATCGGCGAGGGTGCGAGTATAAGTCGCGCCATTCCAGGTGGCGATTTGTAACACCTGTGCGGGAGTCATCCCGGCCTGGACGTAGAGCTGTAATTCGCGTTGCAGCGCGAAGCCGGAAAACTCATCCGTCCCGGCTACGATCGGCACGCCGGCGCGATAAAGGCGGCCGACAAACGCGATCATTTTCTCGTAGGACTTTTCGTAGCGGGCGGCGGTGGCTTCGTCGGGGATTTTCATAATCCCAACCCGAAAGCTCCGAGCGACACTTAGGGGCATGTGATCGGCGATCGGCGCATAGGCTTGCGACATCTCGCCATCGCGCTGACGGAGGAAATCGAAGGTCGTTAGTGTGGGATCAATCACTGTCCGGTGGGCCCGGAGCAGCGCGATGAAGTCCTGCACCGGCTTGGAATCGAAATCGAGATCCGCCACTTTCTCCGCCGGCAGGCTGAAGCGGACGAGTGTGCGCGTGTCGGTCTCCGGGCTAACGAAAAAGCCGAGCAGCACATAAATGATGTGCTGGATTTCGTCGTAGCCCGCTTCGACCACATCCCGCGCGCGGAGGAAAGCCGGCACGTGACCGCTCACGCGCATGCCGCGGCCGTGCGCGTAGGCGACCGTCTCGCGCAAGATCTCTTTGGGGAAGGAAGTGTAGATCTTGAGCTGCGGGTAGCCGTGTTCGGCATACCAATCGACCGCGTCCTTCGCCTGCGGCAACGTGCGGATAACGAAACCCGCGCGCCATGAATAGGGGCTCTCGCCCTCGAGCAAACCTGCGGGCACGATCTGCGGCGCGAGCGCCTGGCCGGCGGCGACTTCATCAATCCGCTGTTGCACCGTCGCATTGTCGCCGCCCATGTCACGCACGGTCGTGACTCCCGCGGCGAGCTGGCGTGCACCATCCCAGCGGTCGTTGTGCGTGTGCATGTCGAAGAGACCGGGAAGCAAAACGCGGCCGGCGGCATCGATCTCGTGCTCAACTCCGCGCATCGGCGCGCCCGCCGGCAGGACTGCGGCGATGCGCCCACGCAGGACATAGACATCCGAGGGCGCGTTGAGTTGCGCTTTCTCGCTGTCGAAGACGCGCGCATTGCGGATGACGTTGAGGCCCGGCATGGGATGCATGAGGCGCGCCGCCATTTCCTTGAGCAGTGCAGCTTCGGCGTTCTTCTGCCGGCTTTCCAAAAGCGCGATGTCATCCTCGAATCCTTCCTCGATCGTCGTGCGGTAGCCGAGCTCGACGCAGGCGAAGAGGCGCGGCTTCGGATCAGTCGTCCGACGACGAATTCCAGGCGGCACGATCGGCCGTGCGACGAAACTGTTCATCCACCCGCAGCCCATAAACGGATTGCCCTTTGACGTGATACTCCGCGTAAGTCCCATCCGGCGCGAGCCGGTAAGTCTCATCCAACTCAGGGCGATTGACGTTGTCTCGGAATCGGTAATGCGCGTGCAGCGTGCCATCGGCTTTGTCTTCGATGGTGAGCTCGCCGGCATGGGTGCCGTTGCTCATCAGGCAGACCTAACGCACCTCCTCAGCCGCCGCCCGGGCCGCGATGAGCAAAGCGAAGGTAGATACGAGAAGGCCACTGATCCTGTTCAGACGATTCGTTAGGCGACGACGCGGCATGCTGGCTCCCTCCTTATCTCTTGTGCGGCAGCGGCGTGTCGGTGTGATGGCTTTCCCAGCCGCTGCTCGGCTTCTGGTCCCAGAACTTTCGCCCGGCCGGAATGTAACTCGACAGGCCCGGTTTCTCGTCCGTCGGGACGAAGACCTGGGCGCGCCAATTCAGAACGTCGGCGACGAAGAGCCGGCCATCGCCGTCGAAGGTTAGGAAGTGCGCCCAGGCGAATTGCCCTGGAGCGTGACCGGGTTCGCCGAGTGAGCCGATGACTTTGCCATCATCACCCAGTTTCACAATCCGGTCGTAGCCGCCGTCGGCTACCCAGATGTGGCCGTCGGGTCCGAAGCAAAGGCCGTAAGGATAGCCGACCTCAGTCCATTGCCTGAGAAACTTGCCGTCCGTGTCGAAGATTTGGATGCGCTTGTTCTCGCGATCGGCGACGTAAACCCGTTCTTCTTTGTCGATGAGAATGCTATGTGGCAGGTCGAACTGACCAGGCTTATCGCCGTAGCTACCCCATGACTTCAGGAAGCGGCCTGCAGGGTCAAACTTCATCACTCGCGAATTCCCGTAGCCATCGGAGACGTAGATATTTCCGGCTTTGTCGAAAGCGATGTCCGTTGGCTCGTCGAAGAGCCAGTCCGCTTCCGCCGCCACTCCGCGCCGGCCCAGCACGAGCAGGACGTGACCATTCTTGTCCATCTTCAGGACGAGATGATTGTGATCGTCAGTCGTCCAGATGTTATCCTGGCGGTCGATGCGCAGTCCATGGGGATGGTCGAAAAGGCCATCGCCCAGCTCACGGAGATATTTGCCATCGTGATCGAACTCGCAAAGCATGGGTTTGCGACGTTGAAAGACGAAGATGTGGCCTAACGAGTTCACTGCCACACCGGAAACTTCCGCGATATTTCCATTCGCCAGGCTGAAGAAATTCGACACGGCTCGATAAGGCAACGCGGGAATGGCCTGAGCGGGCGCGGGACCCTCGGCGAGCGTCGCTGTGGTGGCCACCCCGCAGCAAATCACCGTGCGAATTAAAGAGCGGGCAGACATGGCGGCGAGACTTGAGCGCCCTACGTCAAATGTCAATCGGCATGGTTGCCGAATCAGTCGCCAACGATGTCAGCGGTTGGCGCTTGCGGCCGTGTCCGTCGAAGCTTCTTTCCCGATGGCCTTCCGAAGATCCAAGCTCCGCACCGTCCCTGGTGCCACGGACCTTAGCCAGCCCACGGGGTTGCCGAAGAACCTGGCGGAGTCTTGCATCTACAGGTACGTGCCAGGCGGCTTTCGCGGGACTCTTCGCGTTGGGTCGACCCGCAGACCGGGCCGTCCCGTGCCGGTTTTCGCTCATAGAAAGATTGACACCGGATGCGTACATTCCCCATCCTCTGCGGCATGAAGATTCCCCTCAGACGGCGTACGACTTCGTTCGGTTGGCCAGTGAGACTTATCCTGGCGGCGATCATCTTTATCGCAAGCCCGGTTACGACGACCCGCGCAGATGCCGCAGTAGTGACGATTCCCAGGGCGGAGAAGCCGGGTCCTCACCTGCTTCTCGCCAATGTATGGAACTCCTCCATCGATCCAACCGGCTGGTGGATGAGTGAGAAGTTTGATGGCCTGCGAGGATACTGGGATGGCCGACAGCTCTGGAGCCGCAAGGGGAAGTTGATTCACCCACCGGTTTACTTTCTGGCGGAGTTACCCCGCGATGTAGCCCTGGATGGCGAACTGTGGATTGGACGTGACAGGTTTGAAGAGACGGTCAGCACCGTACTTTCCGAGACGCCGGATGATCGCTGGAAAAAGGTCCACTTTATGGTCTTTGACGCTCCCAAAGCCAAAGGTAACTTCGAGCGACGAATGCAGTTTTTGCGGACGACGTTGCCTAGCGATAATCACTTTGTCAAAGTGGTGGAGCAGAAGCGGTGCGAAGGAGCGAAGCAACTCCTCGCCGAGCGCGACCGAGTCGTCGCCCTCGGCGCCGAGGGACTTATGCTGCGGCAGCCGAAGTCAGCATACGAACCCACGCGATCGCCGACGCTGCTCAAGGTCAAGCCTTACGACGATGCGGAGGCGACAATTATCGGCTACAAAGCGGGGAAGGGTCGTTTCGAGGGTAAGCTCGGCGCTCTCCACGTGCGCACGCCCGAAGGGAAGGAATTCTTTATCGGTACGGGATTCACAAACGCGCAAAGGGAAACTCCGCCGCCCTTGGGCACTGTCATTACTTATCGATACCGGGGGCTTACGGCAAAGGGTCTCCCGCGATTTCCTTCGTATCTGCGCGTCCGCAGGGACTGAGTTTCAAGAAAACGTAGCCAAGCCGTAACGGTCGGAACTCCTGAGGTGTTCCGTTCTCGCAGGTGCCCGGTGATTCTTCGGCAGCTAGCAGGCAGCTGGACCTTTCCCTGGGCATCATCCTTAGGCAGCGGCTTCAATTTCGACTTCGGCACGTCCTTCACGGAAGAGCAGCAGCGTGAAGGAATCGAATACAATTGCGAGCGCGAGGAGCCGATCCAGATTCCCGAGCAGGCT